>NZ_CP022436.1:4114136-4430608 GCF_002224285.1 Arthrobacter sp. YN
ACCAGCACATCGGTGGTCTGGGCTGACAGGACCGTGGCCACCACCAGCTCAAACGGGTTGCGGAAATCCAGCTCCGCGTGCGCATACGGATACTTTTCAGCCAGGACCCGGTTGATCTTGCGGGCCCGGCGTTTGAGTGCGAGCAGCGAACCAGCTTCAGCGATGGCCACGGGATCCCTGCTTAACCGCGTTCGATGTTGCTGAGCTCCCGAAGAACCCCAACCTTGCCGTCAGTGTCCTGCACCAGGAATTCGTGGCCCCGGTCCTCCAGCGCGAGCACCCAGCCACCGGGTTCAATGGTGAAGGCAGGAGCTCCCGAGTATTCGTCGTACGCGGTCCTGGGCTGGGCCACAGCGAACCAGAACGCCTCATACTGCGGGGAATCCGATTCTTCCGGACGGCTGGCCGGGTCCACGGTGGCACCGATCGAGTCACTGACTCTCCGGGTGTCGCCGGAAACGATGGGAGTGGCCATCGTGGCAGCCCATGGCTGTTGGGCGGCGGGTTGCTGGGCAGCAGGCTGCTGCGCTGCTGGCTGCATGGTGTGCTGGGTAGTGGCGGGCTCAGCGGCCGCCGGGCTCTGACCGGCTTCCGTCGCTGCCTCAGCACCCTTCTCGACCTCCTGCGCCGGAGTAGGCGCGGAAGAAGGAGCGCTGGGCCCGGCCGGTGCTTGGCTCGTCGCGGAACCAGCCGGTGAGGGGCTGCCCACTTCTGCTGTCTTACTTTCAGGTGAAGGACTGTCGGCGGAAGACTGGCCTGCAGGAGTGCTGCCTGTTGAGGTCACGTCCGCTGAATGCACGACGGCGGGAGCCTCCGTTGCGGCCGACGGCGCAGCACCGTGGCTGGCTGGCGGAGCGAACGGGCTGGAACCGGCGGCACCAGCACCAGCGGAAGCGCCGGCCCCTGAAGTAGCCGCGCCGGGCGCTCCAGTAGACGCGGCAGCAGCTTCCGCGCCGGGAACCTGGAATCCGGCTGACTGCGAGCCGGAAGCCTGCGACCCGTGAACAGACACGCCCGGAGCCTGGTGTCCGGGCGTCGATCCCTGGAAACCTGGCGCCGGAGCGGCCGCGGACGTTCCTGCGGGCGTGGGAGCTTTAGGTTCCTTGGGTGCTTTGGGTGCGGCAGGCTTGCGGCTGGGCACAGCGGCTTCTCGGGCAACAACGTGGGCCGGCGTTTCGGTGCGACCCTTGAAATCAGCCGACAGCCACGGAAGGTGCGGAGCAAGGACGGTCGCGGCCAGGAGGCCCACAGAGCCGATCAGGCCCAGTAGGACCCCGCCGTTGAAGGAGTTGGCGATGGTCAGGAAGAAGAGCGGGAAAGCGAATGACGCCGTGACGGACGCGAACTGGTCCACTGAAAGCGAACCTACGCGGACGATGGTTCCCGGCTGCAATCTGCGGGCAACGAGGAGCGCCACCACAACCAACGGCAGAATGATGCCCAGCAGCAGGAAGAACAGGTTTCCAAGGTTCCAGAGGTTATAGCGCTCTCCGAACATGGGCAGCAGGGACGCGACGAACATCAACAGCGTGGAGCCGAAGACCGTCAGGTCACGGATGGTGAACGGCCCTGCGACGGCGTCGTACTTGGCGGCGCCGTTCTTGGCAGTGCCGTTTTTGGCGGCGTCAGGATTCCCAGCAGCGTTGCCACCTGGTGCGGTGGCCGTTCCAGCCGTGATGTCCGGTCCCGTCCGGGGTGAGTCGTGCGGGCCTGGGCTCAGCTGGTTCATCTATTTCTCCTTCGTACGGCGGCGTCCTGGGCAGTCCGGACAGGTGACCCCCGCAGGATTCCGCGGAAAACCGGCCACGCTCGAGGTGCGTCCCAAGACTTCTTCAGCCTATGCCACCCCACTGACAGGGTTCTAGCTGAAAACGGCCATCCGGCTTCGCCCACAGCAAACTCCAAGGCCCCTTACAGATAGTGACCGGCTTCGGCAGCGCATACTACGGCGGGAGGGGGCCGCCGTCGTGCGTCATGTAAACGGTTCCCGGGCGCCGGTGCCGCCATTCGTCGCTAAATCGGCGCCGCTCGCTGGCGCGTTTGTGACCACGCACACGTAGGACCTTCCAAAGCGATAGTGTTGATGGCGGACAGCACTCTGCGGACCTTTCGGGGAGACGTTCGACGCCGACGACGGCCCGGGCGGGAACCTCGCGGCAGGTTCCGCGCAGCAAAGATCGATGAATGATGAGGTTCACCATGTCCCAGGACACCACCGGATCCACGGCCACCGCTGCAGCTTCAACTGCTCAGAACGGGGCACACGTCGAGGCGCTTGAAAACCTCCTCCACGAGAACCGCAAGTTCGCGCCGTCTGCAGACTTCGCCGCAAACAGTGTGACAAGCGCGGACGCCTATAAAGAGGCAGAAGCAGACCGTCCTGCATTCTGGGCCAAGCAGGCCCGCGAGCTGTTGACCTGGGACAAGGACTTCACGGAGGCCTTGGATTGGTCCAACCCGCCGTTCGCCAAATGGTTCGTCGGTGGCGAGGTCAACGCCGCGTACAACGCGCTGGACCGCCATGTGGAGAATGGCCTGGGCGACCGCGTCGCCATCTACTTTGAAGGCGAACCCGGGGACACCCGCACCTATACGTACGCGCAGCTGACCGAAGAGGTCAAGAAAGCCGCCAACGCTTTCGAGTCCCTCGGCGTGGCCAAGGGCGACCGCGTGGCCGTCTACCTGCCCATGATCCCCGAGGCCGTCATCACGCTGCTTGCCTGCGCCAGGATCGGCGCCGTGCACTCAGTGGTGTTCGGTGGCTTCTCCGCAGACGCCCTGCGCTCCCGGATCGAGGACGCGGAAGCCAAGCTCGTAGTCACGGCCGATGGCACCTACCGCCGCGGGAAGCCCAGCGCCCTGAAGCCGGCCGTGGACGAAGCCCTCTCCAAAGAAGGTCACACTGTCCAGAACGTTGTTGTGGTCAAGCGCAACGGCGAGGACGTCAACTGGGTGGAAGGCCGCGACCTCTGGTGGAGCGACACTGTAGACGCCGCAGAGAAGGAGCACACCGCCGTCGGGCATGACTCCGAACACCCGCTGTTCATCCTTTACACCTCCGGCACCACCGGCAAGCCCAAGGGCATCCTGCACACCACCGGCGGCTACCTGACCCAGGGCGCCTACACACACAAGGCTGTGTTCGACCTGCACCCGGAAACGGACGTGTACTGGTGCACCGCCGACGTCGGATGGGTCACCGGCCACTCGTACGTCACCTACGCGCCGCTCATCAACGGCGCCACCCAGGTCATGTACGAAGGAACCCCTGACTCCCCGCACCAGGGCCGCTGGTGGGAAATCGTGGAGAAGTACAAGGTCTCCATCCTGTACACCGCACCCACTGCCATCCGGACGTTCATGAAGTGGGGCCGGGACATCCCGGACAAGTACGATCTCTCCTCCATCCGCGTCCTGGGCTCCGTGGGCGAATCCATCAACCCCGAAGCGTGGATGTGGTACCGCGACGTCATCGGCGCCAACGCCGGCAAGAACGGCGAAAAGAAGGACCACCCCGCCCCGATCGTTGACACCTGGTGGCAGACAGAAACCGGCGCGCAGATGATCGCCCCGCTTCCCGGCGTCACAGCCACCAAGCCCGGTTCCGCCCAGGTTCCGCTGCCAGGCATCGCCGTGGACGTAGTGGACGAAGCCGGCCAGCCAGTGGCCAACGGTGAAGGCGGCTACTTGGTTGTCCGCGAACCGTGGCCGTCCATGCTGCGCGGCATCTGGGGCGACCCCGAGCGCTTCAAGGACACCTACTGGTCCCGCTTCGAGGCCATGTACTTCGCCGGCGATGGCGCCAAGAAGGATGAGGACGGCGACGTCTGGCTCCTGGGCCGCGTGGACGACGTCATGAACGTCTCCGGCCACCGCCTCTCCACCACGGAAATCGAGTCCGCGCTGGTCTCGCACCCGTCCGTTGCGGAAGCAGCCGTTGTCGGCGCCGCTGACGAAACCACCGGCCAGGCCGTCGTCGCGTTCGTCATCCTCCGCGGTGACGCCGTGAACAACGGTGACGAAACCGTCCTGGAACTCCGCAACCACGTGGGTAAGGAAATCGGCCCGATCGCCAAGCCCAAGCAGCTGCTGATCGTTCCGGAACTGCCCAAGACACGCTCCGGAAAGATCGTCCGCCGCCTCCTCAAAGACATCGCAGAAGGCCGCGACACCGGCGACGCCACTACCCTGGCAGACCCCGGCATCATGCAGCAGATCGCGGATTCGCTCCGCAAGTAAGTAATGTACGACGGCGCCGCTCACCTCCCGGGGTGGGCGGCGCCGTCGTGCGTTAATGCAGGTACGTGACGACGCCGCGACCCGATGAGCCACTGGGCGGAGGGGCCGCGTCCTAGACTGGAGCCAGACTCAGCCCCATGTTTGACGAAGTTCCAGAAAGGCCCTGATGCTTCAGGCAGCACGCCACTCCGCCATCATCGACGCCGTCCAGCGTGAGCGCGTGGTCCGGGTCTCTGACCTCGCGCAATTGCTGGGGGTCTCCCCCATGACCGTCCGGCGGGACATCGAAGCACTGGAGGAAACCGGCCGCGTGGAACGAATCCACGGTGGGGCCAAGCTGCCCGGCGATGCGAGCACCCATGAGCCGGGCTTTGAGCTGAAGTCCACGCAGCTCACCGCGGAGAAGCATGCCATTGCCGTCGAGGCCGCCTCGATGGTCCAGGAAGGCATGGCGATCGGCCTCAGCGCCGGAACCACCACGTGGGCCCTTGCCCAGGAACTGGTCCACGGCCCCCGCATCACTGTGGTCACCAACTCCGTGCGCATCGCCGACCTCTTTCATCACGGGTCATCCTCAGGGCCCGCCCGGTTCGGCTCCACGGTGATCCTGATCGGCGGAGAGCGCACGCCGTCCGATGCTTTGGTGGGACCGATTGCTACGGCCTCCCTCAAGCAGCTCCACCTCGATGTCCTGTTCCTGGGCGTCCACGGCATGGATGCCCAAGCCGGTTTCACGACGCCGAACCTGCTGGAGGCAGAAACTGACCGGGCCTTCATGACGTCCGCACGGAGCACCGTTGTGTTGGCTGATCACAGCAAGTGGGGAGTGGTGGGCATCGCCTCGATCGCCCAGCTGGAGGAGGCCGACGAGCTGATCACGGATTCGTTGCTGGGTGAGGACGCCCGACGCGTACTGGCCGAGAATGTGGCCAAGCTGAGGATCGCAGGAGCCTAGCCCAGCTACTTGGGTCTCATACCCCGGGTGGAGGCGTGGCCGCAGAGTTCAGCCGCGGGACTGACGCCGGCGGAGGTGCCCTTCGGGGAAGCTGGATTTATGAACGCCATCCTCCACGCCCAGCAACTCACCAAGCATTACCCCGGCAGCATTGCGCTGGACCACGTCGACTTCACCGCGAACGCCGGCGAATCCATCGCGATCATCGGACCCTCCGGTTCGGGCAAGACCACCCTGCTGCACTGCCTCGCCGGGATTTTGAGGCCCGACGCCGGTTCGATCACCTTAAACACGCCAACGGCACCTTTGCGCCTGGATACTCTGGGCGACGCAGCGTTGTCCCGCCTGCGCAGGGAAGAGTTCGGCTTCGTGTTCCAGCAGGGCATGCTCCTGCCGGAACTGACCGCCGTGGAGAACGTTGCCCTGGCGCTGATGCTCAACGGCACAGACCGCGCAACCTCCGAGTCCCGTGCCGCCGAATGGCTTGCAGCATTGGGCCTGGCCGGCATGGAGCAGCGCCGCTTGGGCGAGCTGTCCGGCGGACAGGTCCAGCGTGTAGCCATCGCACGGGCACAGGTCACGGGCGCCCGGGTTGTCTTTGCGGATGAGCCCACCGGTGCCTTGGACTCGACCACCTCCA
This sequence comes from Arthrobacter sp. YN, assembly GCF_002224285.1. Classification (GTDB taxonomy): domain Bacteria; phylum Actinomycetota; class Actinomycetes; order Actinomycetales; family Micrococcaceae; genus Arthrobacter. The sequence goes on from NZ_CP022436.1 coordinate 4,119,971, forward strand.
ATGAAGTCCTGGACGTCCTGCTTCGCTCGGTCGCAGCCAACGGGCGCACGTTGCTGGTGGTCACCCACGATCCCAACGTGGCAGCCCGATGCCAGCGCGTGGTGGAGTTGCGCGACGGCAGGATCGTGGCGGACAGCGGCAGGCCGGTTGCCCCCGCGGCACCGTCCACCAACAGCTTCAAGGGTGCCTTCAATGTCTAGTCTCTCCATGGCCCTCCGACTCACCCCGTACCTGGCACGAAGCAACGGCAGCAGTCTCCGGGAAACAGGCCTCCGCGACGCCGGGTTACCGGTCCTCGCCTTCGGAACAGTCACAGCCCTGCTCCTGACCGTGGCCGGCGGCTCGCAGGTTTTCTGGTCCTGGTCGGACGACATCGCAGGCACCTACCAAGCTCTAGCCGTCGTCGCCATGGTTTTGCTCATCATCCCGCTCCTGACGCTCGGCGCCTCGGCCGCCCGACTCGCCGCCCGCCGTCGTGATGACCGCCTGGCATCCTTGCGCTTGTTGGGCGCGGACAGCGCCACGGTGGTCTGGATGACCGTCATCGAGTCCACGGTGCTGGCGGCAGTGGGCGCGCTCGCGGGTGCGGGGCTCTACGCCTGCGCTGCGCCATTCCTGGGGCTGATCCAGTTCCGCGGCCAGGCCATCGCCGGCCACGCCTGGCTGTCCGTGCCCTCCATCCTCGGCTGCATCCTGGGTGTCTGTGTGCTGGCCGCGGCGAGCGCTGCCCTGGGACTTCGCAAAGTTGTGGTCACCCCGCTGGGCGTCAGGACCAGGCAAACGGCCGACGGCGCCCATTGGGTTCGCGGACTCATCGCGGCTGTTGTGGTGGTGGTCGGCGTGATGGCGATGGGTATGCTCAGCAGCTTTGGCGCGTTCATTGTGATCATCGCCGTTATGGGCGGTTGCTTTGGCCTGGCATTGCTGGCGTTGAACCTGATGGGTCCGTGGATCCTGAGGTTGCGGGCGTCCTCGCAGCTCAAGCGGGCCAAGCGGCCCGAGCAATTACTGGCAGCGCGGACTGTGCTGGAAAGCCCCAAGGAATCGTGGCGGCAAGTTGGGGGCGTCGCGATGACCAGCTTTGTGGGGGTGTTCGTGGGCGTCGGCATGGCTGTGGCCGACACCATGGGCGGCAGCGCCGCGGATGAGACTGCCTTGTTGGTCCGGGACATCAACACGGGCGTGATGATCACCCTGCTGGGTTCGTTCCTGATGGTGGCGTGTTCAGCGGGTGTGAACCAGGCAGCTGCGGTGCTCGACCGGGCTTCGACGCTGGTGGCCTTGGATCGTGTGGGCATGCCGCGCAAGCTCATGGTGGCGTCGCGGGTCAAAGCTGTGATGTCGCCGCTGTTTCTGGTGGCCGGCATTTCGGCGGCGGCCGCGGCCGCGCTGGTCCTGCCGCTGACGGGCATGGTGTTGTTGACCCAGCCCGTGGTGTTCCTGACCATCGGCGGAGTATTCGCCGCCGGTTTCCTGCTGGTCCGTCTGGCCGTCGCTGCCGGGACGGCTCAGATCAGCCAGGTCCTGGCCCGCCCGGAGCGCTACGCGAGCATGGACTCGTAGCCGCCCGCCGCCGTCGTAACCTCCCGCTATTTGCAGCCGCAGGACTGCCGGATGATCAGCTCGGTGGGCAGGATGTGGTGCTGTGGTTCCTCGGCGCGGCCCTTGCCCACCAGAGCCCGAACTGCGGCTTCGGCCATCAGTTGGACCGGCTGGGCCACCGTGGTCAGTGCGGGCCAACTGTATTCGGAGTCCAAGGACCCGTCGAAGGACACCAGCGCCATGTCCTCGGGCACCCGGACTCCGGCCTCGTGGAAGGCCCGGAGGATGCCGATGGCCTGCATGTCGTTACTGGCAAAGATCGCAGTGGGCCGGTTGGCCATGGACAGGAATCGTTTGCCCACTTCGTAGCCGCCGGGCCGGGTGAACGGGCTGTGCAGCATGGGCCCATCCGGCAGGCCCGCTTCACGCAGCGTGGCCAGCCAGCCAACTTCGCGTCCGTCCAGTTGGTTGCCGGTGTTGGTGCCGATGGCCAGTCCGATGTTCGTGTGTCCATGGCCTATCAGGTGCTGGACAGCGGCCCGGCCGCCGGCTTCCAGGTCCACGCCAACGCTGGCGAATCCCGGCGGGGATCCTACGTTGTTCAAGAGGACTGACGGGATTTCCGAGGCCTCCAACTCCGTGACATCGGGGTCGAACACACAACTGGCCAGGAAAACTCCGTCCACTTGGCGTGCGGCCAAGGTCCGGATGTTCTTCCGCTCGCGGGTCAGGCTGCCATCCGAGTTGGTGAGCACCATCCCGTAGCCCAGCTCCGATGCCGCCTCTTCCACGGCATGGGCCAGGTGCGTGAAGAACGGGTTGGTGTTATCCGGCACCACAACGCCGATTGTCTCGCTGGAACCCAGCTTCAGCGCCCGCGCCGCAGCGTTGGGCCGGTACCCCAGGACACGGATGGCATCGCGCACTTTGGCTTCCGTGGCCGGTGCTACGTTCTTGGGCCCGCCGTTCACCACATAACTCACGACGGCGGTACTCACCCCGGCGTACCGGGCCACGTCTTTGCGTGTAACCGGGCCGCGCGGGGTTTGTACTGCTGTTGTCGTCATGAGGTAAATGCTAGCTACTCCACGGGAGCATCACCGAAGTCGCGGATGGGAAGCCGTTCCCCACCACGGAGTGCGGATTCGTGGGCGACGATGCCGGGGAGGGTGAACCGGGCCGCCACCCAGGCGTTGACCGGCGGAAGCGTCCGGTTGTTGACGGCCGTCACAAAGTCGTCCACCAGGAATTGGTGGCTGCCTTCGTGCCCGTTGGGTGCGCCCAGGAACTCGTTGGGCAACCGGGACTGATCGTGAACCGGTGCAAGGCCTGAGATGAAGGCATCCCGCAGTTCCGGTGCCACGTCTGCCAGCGAGGGATCATCGGCGGACATTGTCGGTTTGGTTTCGACCTGCCCGGACACGTCCTGCACCGAAGACTTGTCCTGCCACACGGTGGTGGTGGCGAGTTGTTCAAAGCTGGCGTCGGTGCCAAAGAAGCGGAAGCGTGATTCCCGGATGTGCGAGGGGTAGCCGACGCGGCGCATCTCATTGGTGCGCATCGCACCGCCGTCGTTCATTTCGAACAGCGCAGTGGCGTTGGAGAAGTCGTTGGCGAACATGCTGACTTCCTTGTCGAAGACGCCGTCGCCGCGCTGGTCCTTCACTCCGATGCAGCTGACACTGACCGCGTGGCCGGGCACAGCACCAAGGACGCCGCCGATTGCGTGGGTCGGGTAGAGCATGGGCGGGTAGCTGGCAGTTTCCTTCCAACGCTCTCCGCCGCTGTACTGGTAGGCCTCGTAGAATCCCAGGTCCATGTCGTGGACGTAGTCACCCTCTGTGTAGAAGATCCTGCCGAATTTGCCGGCGGCGTGCTGCTGGCGGGCGAACACGGTGGCGGGGTTGTAGTAGCTGGTCTCCCCCATCGCGTACACAAGCTTGGTCTCGCGTACGGCTTCGATGATCCGGGCGATTTCTTCTTCGGAAATGGCCATCGGCACGGCTGAATAGACGTGCTTTCCAGCGCGCAGGGCACGCTCGACCAAGGGCCCGTGGGTCCACCGCTGCGTGAAGATGGCGACAGCATCGACGTCGGACTCCAACAACTCCTCAAAGCTGCCCTTGACGCCATCCAGGCCCCAGCGTTCCTGGGCTGCAGCTGCACGCTCGGGGAGTTCATCCACTGCGTAGACAGCGCTGACGCCCGGGTGGAGCTTGAACAAGTGTGCGAACTGGCTGCCGAACTGCCCGGCACCCACAACACCGATCGAAAACGTCATTGTTTGCCTTTCCTGAAGCTGCAGGCGCAGCTTGCGAAGCGTCCCTTTTGGGTTCCACATGAGTCTTCCACCGTGATCTACACGAGTCAACAGATAGAACAGATTCGAACATTTCTTACCAAATTTTCCAGCAATGTCTTGCGCTTTCCAAATCTACTCGTGTAGATTCACCTCCAGTTGTTACCCATATCACAGTCAGGAAGGGTCGACGATGACCACGCTAACCAAGCAACCCCGGAAGGCTTCGGGGCGTTCCGGAGGCAACCACGGACGCAAGCTCCAACCTGTTAAACGCAGCATGACCAGCCGCCTCGGCGACCTGAAAATCGCACTCTTCTTCATCTTCCCGGCCGTCATCGGCTTCGTAGCTTTCTTCCTGATCCCCACCATCCGCGGCATTTACCTCAGCTTCACGGAATACAGCATCCTGGGTGAGCCCACCTGGATCGGGATCAAGAACTACACCGCGATCTTCGCCGATGAACTGTTCTGGAACGCCATGGGTGTCACCCTCCAGTACGTCGGCCTCAACATCGGCTTCCAAACCGTCATTGCCTTGGGCCTGGCCCTGCTGATGCACCGCGTTGCCAAGTCCACGTTCGTCCGCGGCGCACTGCTGCTCCCGTTCCTGGTGGCCAACGTCATCGTCGCCCTCCTCTGGTTCTGGATGCTCGACTACCAGCTGGGCATCGTCAACGAAGTCATGAGCTGGGTAGGGCTTCCCCGCGTAGCCTTCTTCGGCAGCGAGCAGTGGGCCATTCCCACCATCGCTTTCGTGAACGTCTGGCGGCACATGGGTTACACCGCGCTGCTGATTTTCGCGGGCCTGCAATCCATCCCCAACCACCTCTACGAGGTAGCAAACCTCGACGGCGCGTCCCCCACCAGGACGTTCTGGAGCGTCACCATGCCGTTGCTCCGCCCCGTGTTGGTGTTGGTGCTGGTAGTCACCGTGATCGGTTCCTTCCAGGTGTTCGACACCGTGGCCGTCACCACCAACGGTGGCCCAGTCAACGCCTCCCGCGTGATCCAGATGTACATCTACCAAAAGGCCTTCGGCGAGTCCGACTTCGGCTACGCCTCCGCCCTGTCCGTGATCCTCTTCGTCATTCTCGCCCTGGTGGCCTTCGTGCAAATGAAGTTCCTCAAGGGCAATGAATCGGACCTGGACTAAGCCGGATGTGGACAAAGGAAACCGCCATGACTACCTCAACCATTTCCCGCAAGAAGCCCCTCAACTGGCGCCGGATCGGCGCGTGGGTGCTGGTCGCCGTCGCCCTTGCCATCACCATCGCACCGTTCCTGTGGATGCTGCGGACGGCACTGTCCAGCAACAGTGCGCTGGCCTCCAACGCCGGCAACCTCCTGCCGGCCGACTTCAGCTGGGGCGCGTTCAAACGCGTACTTGGCCTGCAGACCACCGAAGAAGCAATCGCCGACGGCGGCTCCGGTGCGGCCATCAACTTCTGGCTCTACCTGCGCAACTCCATCATCTTCGCCACCATCACCACAGCCGGCCAGGTGTTCTTCAGCGCGATGGCCGCCTACGCCTTCGCACGGTTGCGCTGGCCGGGCCGGAACAAGGTGTTCGCCGTCTTCCTGACCACCATGATGGTTCCCCCGATCTTCACGGCCCTGCCCAACTTCCTCATGATCAAGAACCTCGGGCTGCTGAACACCATGGCCGGAATGTCCCTGCCCTTCCTGTTCATGACTCCGTTCGCCATCTTCTTCCTGCGCCAGTTCTTCCTCAGCATGTCCCGCGAGGTGGAGGAAGCGGCAATGCTCGACGGCGCCAAGCACCTGCGCATCTTCTTCCAGATTGTGCTTCCCAACGCCGCCGCCCCCATCGCCACCCTGGCGCTGCTGACCTTCATCGGTCAGTGGAACGAATATTTCTGGCCGTTGCTGGTGGGCCAGGACGAGAACGTCCGCGTGCTCACCGTGGGGCTGAGCGTCTTCAAGTCACAGTCACCGCAAGGCGCCCTGGACTGGTCCGGGCTCATGGCCGGAACCCTCGTGGCTGCGCTGCCGATCTTCCTGCTGTTCATCGCCTTCGGCAAGAAGGTAGTCAACTCCATCGGATTCTCCGGAATTAAGTAATCCCTCGCTGAAACCCCCTCTGTAAAACCCCCTGAAAGGTTCGCTATGAAGAAAACCCTCGGCGTCGCCGCTGCTGCCGCCGCCATCGCCCTGACCCTGTCCGCCTGTGGCGGTTCCTCCCCTGCTTCCACCGATGCCAAGGGTGAGATCAACTACTGGCTCTGGGACGCCAACCAACTCCCGGCCTACCAGCAATGCGCTGACGACTTCACCAAGGCCAATCCGGACATCAAGGTCAAGATCACCCAGCGCGGATGGGACGACTACTGGACCACCCTGACCAATGGCTTCGTGGCCGGAACAGCTCCGGACGTCTTTACCAACCACCTCTCCAAATACCCCGAGTACGCAGCCAAGAAGCAGTTGCTCTCCCTGGATGAGGCGGTGGAAAAGGACGGCATCAAGCTGGACGCGTACACCAAGGGACTCCCGGAGCTTTGGGTAGGCCAAGATGGCAAGCGCTACGGCCTTCCGAAGGACTGGGACACCGTGGGCCTGTTCTACAACAAGGCCATGACTGACGCCGCCGGAATCACCGCAGAGCAGATGGCTTCGCTTGACTGGAACCCGAAGGACGGCGGCAGCTACGAGAAGACCATTGCGCACCTCACCGTAGACAAGAACGGCAAGCGCGGCGACGAAGCAGGGTTCGACAAGAACAACGTGGCCACCTACGGACTGGGCCTGACTGGCAGTGGTTCCGGCCAGGGCCAGACCGAGTGGAGCTTCCTGACCGCCACCACAGGCTGGACCGCAACGGACAAGAACCCTTGGGGCAGCAAGTTCAACTACGACGACCCCCGCTTCCAGGAGACCATCGCCTGGTGGGCCGGCTTGGTGGAGAAAGGCTACATGCCCAAGCTGGAGACCACCGTTGGTGCCAGCATGCCGGACAGCTTCGGCGCCGGAAAGTCTGCCATCAACACCAACGGCGACTGGTTGATCGGCCAGTACCAGACCTACAAGGGCATCGAAACTGCCTTCGCCCCCACCCCCAAGGGTCCCAACGGCGAGCGCGCTTCCATGTTCAACGGTTTGGCCGACTCCATTTGGGCCGGTACCAAGAACCCGGGCGCCAGCGTCAAGTGGGTCGAGTACCTTGGCTCCACCGCTTGCCAGGACGTAGTGGCCAGCAAGGCAGTGGTGTTCCCGGCTCTTACCAGCTCCTCCGAGATTGCCGCCAAGGCCTTCGCTGACAAGGGCACCGATGTTTCCGCCTTCACCACCCATGTGAAGGACGGCACCACGTTCCTCTTCCCCATCGCCGACAAGGCGGCCAAGGTTGACGGCATCATGAAGCCGGCCATGGACGCCGTACTCTCCGGCAAGAAGCCCGCGTCCTCATTGACCGAAGCGAACAACCAGGTCAACAACCTCTTCAAGTAGCCCCACCCCGTTCCAGCCACCCGTTGTGGGGCCCGCTCTGCGCCCTAAGTTCCTCGCGAAGCGTGCAGGGCGGGCCGCACAACACACGCCGTTCAGGCTCAGAGCCCTCGATTCGAAAGCGACTCCACACATGCACCCGCTCCATCTCCGTTCCGCAGGCACCAGCCTGGTGATCAGCACCCACCGCGGAGAGGCTGAGATCACCCACTGGGGAGCCGATCTGGGCGACACCCTGCCTGACCTATCGATCCTCAGCGAGCCCATCCCGCCGTCCTCGATCGACGCCAACGTCCCTGCCGGGCTCCTCCCCCAGGCTTCGTCGGCCTGGCAGGGCAGGCCCGGGCTCCGCGGCCACCGCATCACCGACGGCGTTCCCGGCTTCAATTTCTCAGTTCGCCTGCGGGTGCGGAGCGCGACGACGGACGGCGGCGCTGCGGGCGGGTCCACTGCTGTGATCGTCCAGGCAGACCCCGACGCCGGCATCACCGTGACCAGCACCCTCACCTTGCATTCGGGCGGACTGCTGGAAATGCGGCACACAGTCACCAACGACGGAACGTCGCCCTACCAGGTTGATGAGTTGGCGACGATGCTCCCGGTGGCGCCTGACGCCGTCGAACTTTTGGATTTGACCGGGCGTTGGTGCCGTGAGCGTCACCCGCAGCGCAGGCCCATCCAGCAGGGAACGTGGGTCCGCACGGGGCGGCACGGCCGCACCGGGCACGATTCGTCGCTCCTGCTGGCTGCTGGAACTGCGGGCTTTGGGAACCGGCACGGCAAGGTGTGGGCCACGCATCTTGCATGGAGCGGCAACCACGAGGAATTCGCGGACAGCGTTGCTGATGGGCGCACCATGGTGGGCGGCTCCGAGCTTCTGGGCCCTGCTGAAGTGGTCCTGCAGCCCGGTGAAAGTTACACCACTCCTGCACTGTTTGCCGCCTACTCAGACCGCGGTCTGGACGGCATCAGCGAGGCGTTCTACGCCTGGTTCCGTGCGCGGCCGCATCATGTGGGCGCGCTTTCGGGCAAGCCCCGCCCAGTAGTCCTCAACACCTGGGAAGCGGTGTACTTCGACCACAACCTGGACACCCTGATGGAGCTGGCCGAGTCTGCTGCCGACCTCGGCGTGGAGCGCTTCGTGCTCGACGACGGCTGGTTCCGCGGGCGCCGCGACGACCACGCCGGGCTGGGCGACTGGTATGTGGACGAGACCGTGTGGCCTGGCGGACTGACGCCGCTCATCGACGCGGTGACCAGCCGTGGCATGGAGTTTGGGCTGTGGGTTGAGCCCGAAATGGTGAACCTGGATTCCGACATCGCCAGGGCACATCCCGAATGGATCGTTGGGCCGTCAGCCGCTTCCCACAAGGACGGCGGCAGACTGCCTCTTGAGTGGCGGCAGCAGCACGTGATCGACCTCGTGAATCCGGAGGCGTGGCAGTACATCTTCGAACGCATGGACACTTTGCTGCGCGAGAACGACATCAGCTATCTCAAGTGGGACCAGAACCGGGACCTCGTAGAGCACGGGCATGCAGGCCGGGCCTCCGTTCACGAACAGACCTTGGCCGCGTACCGGCTCTTCGACGCCCTCCGTGCGGCCCACCCGGGGGTGGAGATCGAAAGTTGCTCCTCCGGTGGCGCGCGCGTTGACCTGGGGATCCTGGAGCGGACGGACCGCATCTGGGCTTCGGACTGCAACGACGCCCTGGAACGCCAAACCACTCAACGCTGGACCGGTATGGTGGTTCCGCCGGAGCTGGTGGGTGGGCACATTGGTCCTACGACGTCGCACACCACGGGGCGGACGCACCACCTCTCCTTCCGTGCCATCACTGCCCTGTTCGGGCATTTCGGCATGGAGTGGGACGTACGCTCCGTCACCGGGGCGGAGCGTGAGGAACTCAAGCGCTTCATTGGCCTCTACAAGGAACACCGCGGCCTCATCCACAGTGGACGAATGGTCCGTGCCGACCTGCCGGACGAGTCGTTCATGCTCCACGGCGTTGTTGCGGACGCTGAAGGGCTCGACGCCGGGACACCGGTTGGTGCCACAGCTGCACTTTTCGCTGTGGTCAGGACCCGGACAGGGTTCGCCGAGCAGCCCGGACGGGTTACCATTCCTGGGTTGGACCCTGCGCGTTCATACCGCGTGGAGGCGGTCTTCCCCGCACCGGGGGATGCCGACTACGGGCACACTTTCACTGAGGCGAAACCTGCGCCGTGGTTGGCATCCGGAGCCGAAGCGACGGGCCTGTTCCTGGGCGAAGTGGGCCTCCCCATGCCGGTCTTGAACCCTGAGCACGCCATCCTGCTGCGGTTCACGGCCCTCTGACGCTCGCTCACATCCCACGGGCTTCAACCGGACGCTCTTCCACATCCCACGGGCTTCCCGGGAATCCTCTTCCACATCCCACGGGCTTCCCGGGAACCCTCGCTCACATACCAAGGGCTTCCCGGGAACCCTCGCTCACCTCACGCGTGGTTTAGACGGCGTCCGCCAAGTAGTCGATGGCCAGCTTGTAGCCAAGCACCCCCGCACCCACGATGATCGCGGTGCAGACGCCCGACAAGTACGAGTGGTGGCGGAACTCTTCACGCTGGTGGACGTTGGTGATGTGAACTTCGACGGCGGGCAGTTGCACCGCGGCCAGGGCGTCACGAAGTGCCACGGAGGTGTGCGTGTAGGCCCCGGCGTTGATGACAATCCCAACGGCCGTCCCACGTGCGGCGTGGATCGCGTCCAGAAGATCGCCCTCGTGGTTCGACTGCACGCAGTCAACTGTGAAGCCGTGGGCTGCAGCCGCCGACATGGCGAGTTGCTCGACGTCGGCCAGTGTTGCTGTTCCGTACTTCTCCGGCTCGCGGGTGCCAAGAAGATTGAGGTTGGGTCCATTGATCACAAGGATGGTGCCGCGACCGGCTTCGGTGGCGGGAGTGGCTTCAGTCATGGCTCCCAATCTATAGCGGCACGGGAACGCACGGTAACTATGCCCGTTCCGTGAGCCGTGTCAGCCCTGAGACACCCACCATGCGGGAGAAACCCTACTTACGTGTGCACTGACCAGGCGAGACCGGGCTGCTGAGTCCTGAAGCCTGCGCCGCTACTGGCTCCAGGTCTGCCATGGTGAGGGCAAAGCCGAGGGCGGCATCGGTGGTGGTCTTGGCGAAGATCAGCCCGGCCACCTCGCCCTGCATGGTCAGCAGCGGACCGCCGGAGTTGCCCGGCTGGACATCACCGGCCAGCTTGTAGACCAGCTCCGGAGAGGGATTGTCGCCGTAGATGTCCGGGACAATGATGGTCGATATTCCTTGGACGGTGGCCGGCTTTGATTGGAAAGGCCCGCCGTGCGGATACCCGGCGAAGGCTGCTGGGCTGCCTTCGGGCAGGTCGGCACTCATCGGCAGTGGGCTGGACTGCAGTCCGTCCACGGCCAGGACTGCGATGTCCCGCTGGGGGTCGAAGTACACCACCCGACCCGGCAACGCACCGCCGTCGGGAACTTCCACCACCGGCTGCGACACGCCCGCCACAACATGCGCGTTGGTCACGACGCGCCCGGGCGAGACGACGAATCCGGAACCGGTCTGGTTCTGGCCACATTCAAAGGCTGTACCCGCGATCTTGAGGACGGACTCGGCCGCCTGGTTCAAGGCAGGGGTGTCCGTTGAGGCGTTGGGGACGGGCACCGGGGTCACGGGGCCGATGCCCTCGATGAGCTTGGGGATGCCATCGCCGATCACCGTGGACCGCAACTGCGCCATGGTGCTCTTGACGGGCGTGGGGGTGATGGTGTCGATGTAGCGGATCACGCGGGAGCCAGCCAGCTGCTGCGAAACAAAAGGCACACCCAGCGAACTGATGCTGAACGCCAGCATGGACATGACCAGCGCCGCCACCACCACGCTCACCACGCCACCGATCAACCGGTCAACGGCGTGCAGCGGCTTGATCCGCACGGCGTGGCGGATCTTGCGTCCGATCATGGTTCCCAGCCCATGACCCAAAGCAATAAGCACGACGGCGGCACCCACCGTGGCGGTCAGCCTCCAGCCGCTGTCCGTCACCCATCCGCTCACCAGGGGCACGGCGACGAAGGCCGCGATGGCGCCGACCACAAATCCAGCAATTCCACCCAGCGTGACCATAAAGCCGTTGCGCAGGCCATAGATCAGGTAGGACAGCAGCATCAAGATCAATGCCAAATCCAATATCGTCAAGCCAAACACCAATGCTCCTCATAGCCGGGTAGCGCCAATTGTAGTTGCGGACCCTGACAACCAACCGTTAGTCACATCACCCGCAGCAGCCACCAAAAGCCGGTTCAGGGCCGCCATTTGCGGTGTTCCGCGGCTGAAATCCGCGTAGTTTCAGCGTTTCACGTGCCAAGTACGTCACAGAAGCCTAAAAATTCTGAAACAATGGCCTGAGCGCCACGACCGAAACTTATATTCAGGAGATTTCATGGACATCGAGGTATTGCGCCGCGCACCCCTCTTCGCCACCCTTGACGACGACGCATTCCGCTTGCTGACGGACGAACTCACCGAGGTGGACCTTTCACGTGGGGCTTCGGTGTTCCGCGAAGGCGACCAGGGTGACCAGCTCTACTTCATCGTTTCCGGCAAGGTGAAGCTCGGCCGCACCTCCCCCGATGGCCGCGAGTCCCTGCTGGCCATCCTCGGCCCGGGCGAGCTCTTCGGCGAAATGGCGTTGTTCGACCCCAGCCCGCGTACCGCCACGGCTACCGCCGTTTCGGAGACCCGCCTGGCCGGCCTCAAGAACGAGAGCCTCAACGCATTGCTTCGCACGCGCCCCGAGGTTTCCGCGCAGCTGCTGCAGGCCCTGGCCCGCCGCCTCCGCCGCACCAACGACTCCCTGTCCGACCTCGTCTTCTCGGACGTCCCCGGCCGCGTCGCCAAGGCTCTTTTGGACCTGGCCGACCGCTTCGGCCGTCCTGCCACTGACGGCGTCCTGGTGGCCCACGAGCTCACGCAGGAAGAACTGGCCCAGCTGGTTGGCGCTTCCCGCGAAACCGTCAACAAGGCACTGGCCGAGTTCGTTCAGCGCGGTTGGCTCCGTCTGGAAGCCCGCGCCGTCGTGATCCTGGACATGCAGCGCCTCCGTCAGCGTTCACGCTAAACGCCTCAGCTCAAAAGCCGCCCCGGTCGTAACCGGGGCGGCTTTTTTGGTTGAAAGTGAGAGAAGGTCCAGCCCAAACCCGAGGGACGTGAGAGAGCGTGCGGCTGAAACCCGAGGGATGTGAGAGAGGATCGGCAGGAAACCCGAGGGATGTGAGAGAGGATCCGGCTAACGCTCGCGCTGGGGCTCTCCGGCGACCGTGCGGGCGGCTTCGACCTCGAGCATCAGGATTCCGCCTTCGTCCACGAGCTTCGCTTGGTACACATGCGCTTTGCGTTTGTAGCTCAGGTAGGCGATGCACCCATTGGAGGCCGCCATTTTCTCGAGCATGATTTCGGACCCGGGAACCAAAAGCTGCCCCAGGGTGAGGCCCACAGTATTCGGCTGGCCAATCTCATCGCCGAGCGCCGAGGTCTCCCTGAGGGCGATCGCTTCGGCCGCTGTCACCCAGCGGCCCCACACCCCCTTGCTGCCCAGGATGCTGGGTTGCTGGTTCACCGGGACAGTGGCGGCAAAGTACCTCGTGTTGAACCGGGCATGCGCAAAGTCCGGGCTCAGCCAGTTCACCAGGGGTTTGAGCAGATCAGTGCGGAGAGACAACCCACGCTTGGACAGCATTTCCGTGAATGATTTTTCCTGCGCGGCCACGGCTTCCCGGGCCCTCATCCAGTCGACCGTTGAGTTGGCCTCAACGGTGGAGGAAGCATCCGGTCCGGCGAGCAGCACGCCGGTTTCTTCAAAGAGTTCGCGGATGGCGCCCACCACGTGACGGCGGGCGAGTCCGACGTCGTCCGTTCCCATGTGCTCAGCCCACTGCTGCGGCGTGGGGCCTACCCACCCGACGGGATCGTCGTCGGACGGATCAAGGGAACCGCCCGGGAACGCGACAACGCCCAACGGCGAGGAGCCTGGCCTGTAACCAAGCCAGGTCTCCAAACCGGTGGGCGAGTCGCGCAACAGCACAACGGACGATGCATGGCGGGCGGCCCTGGGGGTCCGCTCGCCGAGCTCAAGCCAGTTTCGTGCTGCCCCTTCGAGTTCGGGAGGCAGTACAAACAGGCGGCGGGCAAGCTGCGGCAATTGGGTGAACCGGTTCCTTAGCTGAATTCAGCGATGAGCTCGACTTCAACAGGAGAGTCGAGCGGCAGGACAGAAACGCCGACGGCGGAGCGTGCGTGCTTGCCTGCCTCGCCCAGGACCTGGCCGAGGAGTTCGGACGCGCCGTTGATGACGCCGGGCTGGCCGGTGAAGGTGGACTCGGAGGCTACGAAGCCAACTACCTTGACGATGCGGGTGATGCGGTCGAGGTCGCCGATGACGCTCTTGACTGCTGCCAGGGCGTTGATGGCGCAGACTGCGGCGTAGCGCTTGGCGTCTTCGGGATCAACGGTAGGTTCGTCGGACGTGCCCAACTCACCGAGGGAGACCTTGCCCTTAGCTTCGAGTTTGCCGTTAATAAAGGGCAGCTGTCCGGACGTGTAAACGTAGTTGCCGGAGACGATTGCCGGCACGTAGTCGGCAACGGGTGCGGCGACCTCGGGGAGGGTCAATCCGAGCTCCGCCAGGCGCTGCTCCACAGCGGACGTGGGGGCGCCTGATTCCGCGGGAGACGTGGTTTCTGCGGGGGTGGTCATGGTTACTGCTTCTCCCTCTTCAGGTATGCAACAAGGCCTTTGCCATCGGGGCCACCGACAACCTGGACAAGCTCCCAGCCGTCTTCGCCCCACTGGTCCAGGATCTGCTTCGTGGCGTGGATTATGAGCGGAATCGTGGCGTACTCCCATTTGGTCATGACAGAAAGCCTAGCCCTTGCCGGTAAAGTGGAAAACATGGTGACTCGCAAGAACCCACTATTCGACACTGCCACCACCCTCGGAAAGATTCTAGGTTTCCTCGGTGTGAGCGCGATTTGTGGCGTCCTGGTGGCGGGCCTTTTGGTCCCCGCAGCCGCCGTTTCGGGCAGTGCCGCTAGTGGTTCAATACAGTTCTTTGACACTCTGCCGGCGGAGCTTCAGGTGGATCCGCCTAGCCAGAACACCACGATCCTGGCGAAGGACGGTACGCCGATCGCCTCGATCTATGCGGAGAACCGGACCAAGGTTCCGCTGGATTCGATGAGCCCGTTCATCAAGGACGCTGTCATCGCGATTGAGGACAGCCGTTTCTATGAGCACGGCGGCATCGATACCACGGGCATCATGCGAGCCATTGTCAGCACCGCCCGCGGCAACAAGCAGGGCGCGTCCACCATCACGCAGCAGTACGTGAACAACGTCATCAACGAGTCCCTGGTGGCGTCCGACCGCGAAGAAGACGTCAAGCTCAATGGTGGCGGCAAAGGCGTGGGCGACAAGCTCCGCGAAATGAAGCTCGCCATCGCCCTGGAGAAGAAGTTCTCCAAGGAGCAGATCCTCGAGGGCTACCTCAACATCGTCTTCTTCAACCGTGACGCTTACGGAATCGAAGCTGCCTCCAAATTCTTCTTCAGCACCACCGCCAAGGACCTGACACTTCCGCAGGCCGCCCTCCTGGCCGGCCTCGTGAACAGCCCCTCGGCCTTCGATCCCATCGCGAACCCGGACAGCGCGCAGAAGCGTCGCGACCTGGTACTCGCCGCCATGGTGAACCAAGGCAAGATTACGCAGGCCGAGTACGACGAAGCCGTTGCTACCCCCGTCACCACCAAGGTCACCCCGGCCCGCCAGGGTTGCGCTTACGCCACCATGGCGCCGTACTTCTGCGACTACGTCCTTCACCTGCTCTTCAACAACCCGGCTTATGGCGACACCACCGAAGAGCGCGTCAAGCGTGTCCAGCGTGGTGGCCTCACCATCCAGACCACCCTCGATCCGACAGCCCAGACCGTGGCCCAGCAGCAGGTTGATGCCACGGCCGGCGCCAACCCGGATAAGTGGGGCGCGTCCATCACCTCTGTCCAGCCGGGTACGGGCCAGATCGTCAGCATGGCCCAGAACACTGTCTGGCTGCCTCAAGAGGGCAAGTTCGATCAGACCCAGAACTTCAACGTTGACGTCCTGGACGCCAACGGCAACGACCTCAACGGCATTGGTGGCTTCCAGCCCGGCTCGACGATGAAACCCTTCACGTTCGCCCAGTGGCTGAACGAGGGCAAGTCAATGAACCAGAACGTCAACGCGAGCGTGCGCAGGTACGGTGTGAACTTCCCTTGGCGGAACACTTGCCCCACGCCCGTGAATGGTTTCTACGACAGGAACGTGGCCGGTAGCTTCGACCTCCAGAACTCGGATGAGGGCTACTACCGGAACATGACCGTCCTGTACGGCCTCATGAACTCCATCAACACCGCGACGTTTGCTTCGGCTTCCCAGGTTGACCTCTGCGGCATCCAGGGCATCGTGGACGCCACCGGCATCCACGGCGGACTGCCGACGCGCGATGACGCAGGCAAGGTCACCGATCCGAACCCCAAGGTCCCGATGACCACACTGTCCAACCTGATCGGCGCCACGCAGACTGCACCCCTGACCATGGCGGCTGCGTTTGCGACCTTCGCTGCTGACGGCAAGTACTGTGAGCCGATCGCCATCACATCAGTGAAGGACCAGTCGGGCGCTGAAATGCCTGCCCAGTCCTCCAATTGCAAGGACGCAGTGAAGCCCGAGGTTGCCCGTGGCGTGGCCTACGCCATGCAGGAAGTCCTGAATGCCGGCTCGGGCTCACTGATCCGCCCATCGCTTTCCACGAAGGGCAACTTCCCGGTTGCGGCCAAGACGGGTACCAACGACTCCAACGGCTCCACCTGGGTGGTGGGTTACACCACCGGCTTGGCCACGGCCTCTTGGTTCGGTGATCCGCTGGATAACCAGCTGCGCCCGGGCCGCAATCTGACCGTCAACGGCAAGTTCTACCCGGCCATCGACGGTTACATGATTGCCGGTCCGCAGTTCACCAACTACATGTTGTCGGTGGCTCCCGCCTACGGCACCAACCCGTTCCAGGCTCCGCCGTCCAACTTGCTCGGCACGGCGGCCCCGCAGCGCAACACCACGCCGGCGCCGTCCAATCCGAACCCCGCCCCGCCCTCCGGAAACGGAAACGGCGGCAATGGGAACAATGGCAATAACGGCAACGGCAACAACGATAAGGACTAAGCGTGTCCTTCCGTGATTCACTGGCAAACCGCGTCCGCACCGTCGGGCGCGGTTTCGCCGTCACTACAGCCATCGGTGCAACGGCCGGCGCAGCAGCGGCTGCCTATGGCTGGTGGGAGAAGGACCAGTTCGAGGTCCGCCACGAAACCCTGCCGATCCTCCCTGAGGGCTCAGCGCAGTTCCGGGTCCTGCACCTGAGTGACATCCACTTCGTCCCGGGTCAGGACAAGAAGGCCCAGTGGCTTGCGTCCCTGGCTGAGCTGAAGCCCGACCTCGTGGTCAATACAGGCGACAACCTCAGCCACGCGAAGGCCATCGATCCATTGATCCAGGCTCTACGTCCGCTCTTGGAGTTCCCGGGCGTTTTCGTTCCCGGATCCAATGACTACTACGCCCCGAGGATCAAGAATCCGGCGGGTTACTTCCGCGGACCGTCGAGGCACAAGAAAGACCCCATAAAGCTCGATTGGCCGAGGCTCCGCTCTGCGTTTGGCATGGGTGGCTGGATCGATCTCACCAACCGTGCCCAGTCGGTGGTCCTGAATGGACTCCGCTTCGATTTCTCCGGAGTGGACGATCCCCACCTCAAACGCGAGCGGTACGCCGGCTGGCCACGCGGCACCGTGAACCAGGATGCGCGCCCCCACCTGAAGGTCGCTGTGATCCACGCTCCCTATCAGCGGGTACTGGACCACTTCACCGAAGCCGGAGCTGACCTCATCCTCGCCGGCCACACACATGGCGGTCAGATTTGCATCCCCGGCTACGGCGCTTTGGTCTCCAACTGCGACCTCCCCACGTGGCGCGCCAAAGGCCTCCACGACTGGGAAAGCAATGAATTCACGACGCCGGTGAACGTCTCAGGCGGCATCGGCACGTCGCGCTTCGCGCCAGTCCGGATCGCCTGCCGCCCGGAAGCAGTGCTGCTCTCCCTCACGGCACGCAGCTAAATACCGAGGGATCATTACGATCCCCAATAACTGGGTCAAACATTTCACCGACGTTGCGTTGTTCTGTGAAACGAATCACGCCATGACATAGGGTAGTTGCTACGGGAAACTACCTCCGCACCATCTGAAGATCCAGCTGTTGAGAAGCGGGCATGTCCAAGCAAACGTCATTTTTCACCTCCGTCGGCCGCCTGTACCCTCATGTGCGGCCCATCCTCCCCCGCCTGTTCATGGGCCTGATCTGCGCCTTGCTCGCGAGCATTGTTGCACTGACGATTCCCCAGGTACTGCGCGTCCTCGTCAACAACTCTTTGCAGCCCGGCGGTTCCACGGACGCAGTCTGGATTGCCGCCGTCGTGATTCTTGCGTTGGGTGTGGCTGAAGCCGGTCTGGTGGCTTTGCGCCGGCAGTTCGTCATCAACCCGGCCACCACCGTCGAGACCAGGATGCGCGTGACCTTGTACGGCCACCTGCAGCAGCTCACCGTGGCGTTCCACGACCGCTGGGGTTCGGGCCAGCTGCTCTCCCGCGCCATGACCGACCTGAGCTTCCTGCGCCGCTGGATGGCGTTTGGCGCGATCATGCTGGTGGTCACTACGCTGACGGTGATCATCGGCGTTGGCGTGATGTTCTCCATGAGCTGGCAACTGGCGCTGATCTTCCTGGGCGCGGCGGTACCGATCATGATCAACTCCTTCCGCTTCCGCCGCCGCTTCAGCCTGGTTACCCGCCTCAGCCAGGACCAGGCCGGCGACCTCGCCACGACT
This sequence comes from Arthrobacter sp. YN, assembly GCF_002224285.1. Lineage (GTDB taxonomy): Bacteria > Actinomycetota > Actinomycetes > Actinomycetales > Micrococcaceae > Arthrobacter. The sequence goes on from NZ_CP022436.1 coordinate 4,138,276, forward strand.
GTGGAGGAATCTGTCCACGGCATCCGCGTCCTGAAGGCTTTCGGCCGGAGCCGCGAAGCACTGGAGAACTTCAACGGCCAGGCCGAGGAACTTCGCCAGACCGAAATCGCGAAGGCCAAGCAGCAAGCCGGCTTCACCTTGGTGGTCACACTGCTTCCGGAATTGGCGCTGGGGTTCGGCTTGGTGGTGGGCATCATGCTCGCAGCCAGCGGGGAGCTGAGCATCGGCGCGCTGGTGGCTTTCTTCGCCACGGCTGCAGTAGTGGCCACGCCGGTGGAATTTTCCGGCATGCTCCTTGCCATGGCGCTGACCGCGAAGACCGCCCTGGACCGCCACTTCGAGGTCATGGACACCGAGAACACCATCACCTCGCCGGATCAGGCCACGGTGCCGGAAACGGTGAAGGGCGCCTTGCGCTTTGAGCGCGCGGGTTTCGGGTTCGACGACGGCGGTTCGCTTCTGCACAACCTCACCCTGGATATCCGCCCCGGCGAGACCATGGCCTTGGTGGGCATCACCGGCAGCGGCAAGAGTGCCATGCTCCAACTGGTCCCCCGCCTGTACGACGTGACCGAGGGCGCCGTGACGATCGACGGCGTGGATGTTCGCGACTACGACATTGACGAGCTTCGCAGGATCGTGGCCGTGGCCTTCGAGGACACCACTTTGTTCTCCAGTTCAGTGCGTGACAACGTTCTCCTGGGCGCTCCCGATCCCAGCGACGCCGCCTTGGATGAAGCCCTGGACGTAGCGCAGGCCCAGTTTGCCTACTCCTTGCCCGACGGCGTGGACACGCTCATCGGCGAAGAGGGCTTGAGCCTGTCCGGCGGCCAGCGCCAGCGCATTGCCCTGGCCCGGGCCATCGCGGCCAAGCCGAAGGTCCTGGTCCTTGATGATCCCCTATCCGCTTTGGATGTGAACACCGAGGAACGGGTGGAGGCCCGTTTGCGGGAGGTCCTGCGCGAGACCACCACGTTGATCGTCGCGCACCGCCCTTCCACTGTGGCGTTGGCGGACCGGGTGGCTTTGCTCGAAAACGGAACCATCACCGCCGTCGGGACCCATACGGAACTGCTGGCCGACAACGACCATTATCGCTACGTCATCGCCAGCCTGGACACCGGTCCCAAGGACCTGGACACCGAACTGGACGAGCTCGAAGAAGCTGAGGAGGCCCGCCGGTGAGTGCCGCAACGTTTGGAACCGCCAACGAGGACAACACGCTCCTCACCAAAGCAGACAGCAAAGCCGTACGACGCCGGTCGCTCACCTTGCTTGCCTCGCTCATCCGCCCGGTGCGGTTGCGTTTCTGGCTGACGATCGTGATGGTGGTGGTCTCGCAGCTCACCCGGGTGGCCGGACCTGCGCTGATCGCCTTCGGGATCGACAACGCCCTTCCCGCATTGCAAGCGGGCAACAACGGTCCTTTGGTGTGGGCCGGGGCTCTGTATCTGGCCGCAGCGATCGCCACCGCCGGCATGACTGCGCTGTACGTGACCTCCACTGCCCGGCTGAGCCAAGCCATGCTCCTGGATCTCCGGCTCCGCGTCTTCCGGCACACCCAGCGGCTGAGCTTGGAATTCCACGAGAAATACACGTCCGGGCGCATCATTGCGCGGCAGACCTCGGACCTTGAAGCACTCCGCGAACTCCTGGACTCCGGTGTCAGCTCTTTGGCATCCGGCATGTTGTTCATGGTGTTCACCGCAGTGACTGTTTTCGCTTTGGATTGGCAAAGTGGACTGATCGTCCTCGGCGCCGGCGTACCGATGTTCTTCCTCGCCCGCTGGTACCAAAAGCACTCGCAAATCGCCTTCCGCGAATCACGGGTGGTGTCCGCCAGGTTGATCGTCCACTTCGTGGAGACCATGACCGGCATCCGCGCTGTGAAGGCCTTCCGCAAGGAGCCTGAAAACGCATCGCGGTATGGCGAGCTGGCCGAGGATTACCGCAAGAACACCGTCCGCTCCATCAACCTGAACGGCATCTTCCAGCCGGGCCTGGTGCTGATCGGCAACGTCTGCGTCGCCGTGGTCCTGCTGTTCGGTGGTTTCCGCGTCCTGGGTGGCGACCTAGCCGTCGGTGTCCTGCTGGCCCTCATCCTGTCCACCAAGCGCTTCTTCCAGCCCGTGGACCAGATGGCCATGTTCTATAACTCCTTCCAGAGTGCACAGGCTGCGCTGGAGAAGGTTTCCGGGCTCCTCGAAGAAGTTCCCACGGTCCGTCCGCCCAAGAACCCGGTGCCGTTGAAGAGTTCCCGCGGTGAGATCGACTTCAAGGGCGTGGAGTTTGGCTACAGCGACGGCAAGGTGGTTGTTCCTACCCTGGATCTGCACATCCCGGCCGGACAGACCATCGCACTGGTGGGCCAAACAGGTGCCGGCAAATCCACGTTGGCCAAGCTCGTGGCGCGCTTCTACGATGTCACGTCCGGAGCGATCACCCTGGACGGCGTGGACCTACGGGACCTATCCACTACCGACCTCCGCCGCGCCGTGGTGATGGTGACGCAGGAAGCATTCCTGTTCAGCGGATCCGTGGCGGACAACATCGCACTGGGCCGGCCGGAGGCGTCGCGGGCTGAGATTGAAGCGGCTGCGGCCGCTGTGGGGGCCCACGAGTTCATCACCAGCCTGCCCGAGGGCTACGACACGGACGTCAACAAGCGCGGTGGGCGGGTATCTTCAGGCCAGCGCCAGCTCATTGGTTTCGCCCGGGCCTTCCTTGCCGCGCCTGCCGTGCTGATCCTTGACGAAGCAACGTCCTCCCTGGACATTCCGTCCGAGCGGATGGTTCAGCAGGGACTGTCCAACCTGCTGGAGGGAGTGGCCGGTGGCAGAGGGGCCCGGACGGCCATCATCATCGCCCACCGTCTTTCAACCGTGGAGACGGCTGACAGGGTACTTGTGGTCCATGATGGACGAATTGTAGAGGATGGGACTCCCGCTGAACTGATCAGCGGTGGTGGACGCTTTGCCCAGCTGCACGGGGCTTGGCGGGACTCGTTGGTCTAGCTCTTCCGGGCCGGCGGGTGTGAGGAGCGACACCCACTCCTCAATTTCGCATCACGGCGGGATTCAGCTATTCTTGTACAGTTGCTTTCGCAGCGGATCGGGATGTAGCGCAGCTTGGTAGCGCGCTTCGTTCGGGACGAAGAGGTCGCAGGTTCAAATCCTGTCATCCCGACCAAACAAAGAGGGTCTTCCACATGGAAGACCCTCTTTTGTGTTTCCCCTGTCCTTGCGAATGAGCAAAAAGAAAACCCCGGAGCATCGCTCGTTACGCTCCGGGGTTTCTTTTACTACAATTGATTTACATGGTGTCCGGCCAGTTGCCGATGGACATCGGCGTGTACGTGGTGTCCGTTGACTTGGTCGGCGCCGCTACGCGCATAGGATCGGGCCAGTTGCCAATAGCACTGACGGTGCTGGAATCGGCTGCGGGAGCAGCAGAGACCACACCGGGAGCCGCGACTGCGAAAGTCAGTGCGCCCGCCACGGCCACTGAAGCGATGATTTTCTTGAACATGATGTAGTACCCCAATGCGAGTCGGATTCGTTACGGAAATTGCACGGTCCCTGTTGACATACATTGTAAAATGTTTTCCACAGAGACTGTCAAGGTTTTGGTCAAAAGACACCTGTAGGAGGGACCCGTGGGAAACGGATTCGGCGAGAAGCTACGTGCCGAACGGCTCGAACGCGGGTTAACACAGGCTGAGCTCGGCAAAAACCTGTATTCACCCAGCTACATTTCGCTGCTCGAAACAGGCCGTCGCGAACCAACGGCTGAGGTCATCGAAGAACTGGCGCGCCGGCTCGAACTCGCGCCCAAAGCCTTGGAAGCGTGGAGCCAACCTGTCTCCGTGAGCGACGCAGAGTACGTCCTCGCCGGACTCTACGCCCGGCAAGCCTGGGACCTCCGCGACTACCAACTCGCTGCCAGCCATGCCGCCACCGCCGCGCAGATCGCACTCGAGGCCAAGAACAACAGCGCCTGGTGGAACATGACGTACATGCAGGCCGAATGCGTCATGAAACAGGGGCAACTGAAGGAATGCCAGCAAATAGTTGAGCACCTCCTGGAACACCCCATGGCCACGGAATCCGCCGGCCTGGGAGTGCGCGCCTGGCAGATGCTTGCCGCCGTGTGTCACGGCCAAGGTCAGCTGGCCACCGCCGTCGAGCATGCAAAGCAAGCCGTCAAGCTCAGCGAGCAGCTGCCCAAGGGTTCCACTCTCATCATCGGTGCGCACCGCGCGCTGATCGGTGCCCTCGCCGAGAGCGGCAAGCTGGACGAGGCGTGGGAGTATTGCCTGGCCATGATCGAGCACATGGACGAGCACTCCATGTCCCAGCTCGCCGGCGAGGTGGCCTGGGTGGTAGGCAACGTGGCCTTCATGCGGCACGACTATGTGGAGGGCATCAAGCACCACGAGCGCGCGGCCAAACTCCTCTCCCCCGCCAACGACATCGAACTGTGGGCCCGCTTCAACAAAGCTTCCGCAGCGGTCCGGCTGTCCTCGGGGATCGTGGAACCGGAAACCCTCTCCGCCATTGAGCGTGCGGAACTCGCGCTGTCCATTGTGGGCGGAAACAAGACCGATCAACTGGAGGTCGCCTTCATCCGCGCCCGCTGGCTGTACCTGACCGGTGACATTCCGGCCGCCGTCGACAAACTCCGCGAAATCCACGCAGACCGCAAGGTCCTGGCCCGGCACACGGCCGGCGAAGTCTCGCTGCTGCTCGGCAAGTCCCTGAAAGCAGCAGGTGAAGCCGCTGAGGCGCTCCAGTTCCTGGAAGAGGCCCAGCACGACTTCAGCGCGGCCGGAGCTTCAGACAGGGTCCAGCAGGCCATGGACGCCGTGCTGGAGATCCGACTGGCTGAGCGCCGTGCGGCGAAGGAGCACTCGGAAGCGTAGCCCGCGTCAAAGCAAAACTGCCCCGGACCAGACGGTCCGGGGCAGTTTGCGTTAACGCTTAGGCGAACGTGCGGCCTGTGAGCTTCTCGTAAGCCTCCACGTAACGCGCACGGGTGCGCTCTACTACCTCGGCGGGCAATGCCGGCGGCGGGGTGTCGGAGGACTTGTCCCAACCGGACTCGGCGGACGTCAGCCAGTCACGGACGTACTGCTTGTCATAGGAGGGCTGCGACTTGCCCGGCGCGTAGGTGGACGCGTCCCAGAACCGCGAAGAATCCGGGGTGAGGACTTCGTCGCCCAACGTGATGATGCCGGTGGCAGCGTCAATGCCGAACTCCACCTTGGTGTCGGCCAGGATGATGCCGCGTTCGCGGGCGATCTCCTCGGCGCGGGTGTAGATCGTCAAGGTCAGCTCGCTAAGGCGGGCTGCGATGTCGTCGCCCACCATGGCCACGACGTCGTCGTAGGTGATGTTGACGTCGTGCTCGCCCACCTCGGCCTTGGCCGACGGCGTGAAGAGTGCGTTCTCCAGGCGGGAACCGTCCACGAGGCCTTCCGGCAACGGGATCTCGCAAACCGTGCCGGATTCCTTGTACTCCACCAGGCCGGAGCCAGTGAGGTAGCCGCGGGCAATGCACTCCACCGGGAACATATCCAGCTTCTTGCAGATCATGGCCCGGCCCTCGACGGCGGCAGGAACGCCACCCTCAACCGTGGACGCCAGCACGTGGTGCTCAACGTCCAACTGGTCGAACCACCACAGGCTCAGCTGAGTCAGGACGCGACCCTTATCCGGGATTTCGCTGCTCAGCACATGGTCGTAGGCGCTGATGCGGTCGCTGGCTACCACCAGGACGCACTCTTGCCCGATCTTCTCCGTGATGGCTTCGTCGGCCGGGACATAGAGATCGCGCACCTTGCCGGAGTAGACGTGCGTCCAGCCCGGAAGTTCCAGCGTTTCGGTTTCGAAGCCGCCCGTGGGGATGCCGTCAGTCATGCTCAGGCCTGCACTTTCGGGATGGTTCCGGTGGCCGTGAACGGCACGCGGATCTCGCCTCGGGCGGCTTTGCCACCGATATCCGTACGGAACTGTGAGCCTTCAAGCTGAACCAGCTCGACGCCGTCGTACGCTTTTTCGCGGGCCTCCACCAGATCGGAACCGAGCGCCACCACTGCGAGGACGCGGCCACCGGCGGAGACCACTTTGCCTTCGTCGTCCAGTTTGGTACCTGCGTGGACCACGTGAACGCCGTCCAACTCGTCAACCTTCTTCAGGCCGCGGATGCGGTCGCCGGTTCGGGGCGCGTCCGGATAGTTTTCGGCGGCCACGACGACGGCGACTGCCGTGTCCTTGGACCAGCGCAGCTCTTCAGCGGTGTCCAGTTCGCCCTTGGCAGCTGCCAGCAGCAGCGCACCGAGCGGGGTTTTGAGGCGGGCCAGGACAGCCTGCGTCTCGGGATCGCCGAAGCGGACGTTGAACTCGATGACGCGGGTGCCGCGGGAAGTCAGGGCCAATCCGCAGTAGAGCACGCCGACGAAGGGGGTGCCGCGGCGGGCCATCTCGTCCACGGTGGGTTGGGCCACGCGGTCGATGACTTCCTGGACCAGCCCTGCGGGAGCCCACTCAAGCGGGGTGTAGGCGCCCATGCCGCCAGTGTTGGGACCTTCGTCGTTGTCGAAGATGCGCTTGAAATCCTGCGCCGGGGACAGCGGGACAGTGGTGCGGCCGTCGCAAAGGACGAACAGGGAAACCTCGGGGCCGTCAAGGAATTCCTCGATCACTACGGTTCCACCGGCGTCGAAGCACGCTTGGGCGTGTGCCAAGGCTTCGGCGCGGTCCTTGGTGACCACTACGCCCTTGCCGGCGGCCAGGCCGTCGTCCTTAACGACGTGCGGTGCGCCGAACGTGTCCAGGGCGTCAGCAGCTTCCTCGGCGTTGGTGGCAACGCGGGCCATGGCCGTGGGGACGTTGGCTTCGGCCATGATCTGCTTGGCGAAGGCCTTGGAAGCCTCCAGCTGGGCAGCTTCCTTGCTGGGACCGAACACCGGAATACCGGCTTCGCGGACGGCGTCGGACACACCGGCAGCCAGCGGCGCCTCGGGTCCTACGACAACCAGGTCCACGCCCAGCTTGGTGGCGAGGGCAGACACGGCTTCCGGGTTGTTCCCGTCAATCGCATGGGTGGGAACGAGTTTGCTGATGCCCGCGTTGCCCGGGGCCGCGTGGACCTCGGATACGTTGGGATCTTCAAGCAGAGAGCGGACAATGGCGTGTTCGCGGCCGCCTGGGCCAATGACGAGTACCTTCACAGTCCTCAAGGGTACTTTGTGAAGGGCGCGCGGCCTAAGCTGTGTCATTCACCGGACCCCGCTGCGCCCTAGACTTGGCTTATGCCCATGAGTTCGCATGAAACGTTCAGCGTTGAGTCCGCGGTGGAACTGGCAGTGATCGAACGAAGTGGCTTTATTGAGTCCCGGCACATCGGCGCGGCCGTTGTTCTCGCCGGCGACGGCTCGGTGGTCACCCGTCTTGGTGACATCGATGCCCCCATCCTGGCCCGCTCCACCCTCAAGCCCTTCCAGGCCCTGGCCTCCATGCAGTCCGGCGTGCCCCTGCGTGGCGCACAGGTTGCTGTTGCCTGCGGCAGCCACACCGGGTCCCTGGATCACATGGACGTTGTGGAGGGAATGCTCAAAGCGGCGGGCGTGAAGGAAGATAACCTCCAGTGCCCCACCGCCTGGCCGCAGGACGAGACTGCCCGAAACTGGCTGGTCCGGTCGGAGCGGGGTCAATCCAAGCTGGCCTTCAACTGCTCCGGCAAGCACGCCGCTTTCCTATGGGCCTGCACCGAAAACGGCTGGGACCTGCGCAGCTACCTTGAGCCGAACCACCCGCTCCAACAGCGGGTCCGGTCCGTCATTGAGGAATACAGCGGCGAAACCATCTCCCATCTGGGGATCGACGGTTGCGGCGCTCCCGTTGCAGCCATTTCGCTGACCGGGCTGGCTCGCGCGTACTCGCGGTTGGCCAAGTCCCCGGGGGATAAATCGTCCAACGCCCGGGCCGCCACCATCGCCACCTCCATGCTCGATTACCCCTGGGCCGTCCAAGGAACGGGCGAGTCCAACACCATCGTCATGGAAGAACTTGAGGTCCTGGCGAAAATCGGGGCCGAGGGCATCCTGGTCCTTGCCACGTCCACCGGCGCAACGGTGGCCGTGAAGATGCTGGACGGGAACCTCCGCGCCACGTCCCTGGTGGGGCTCACCCTCCTGGCCGTGAGCGGCGCCGTGGACATCCCGGCCGTTTCCAACGTCTTGGAACGAGTAGTGGAGCCCGTCCTCGGAGGCGGACGCACCGTGGGCAAGATCCGGCTGGGCCACGCCGTCTCCGCCCTGCTCGACTAGTACTTCTGAGGAGAAAACCCATGGCCGTTGCACGACGCCGCGTCAACATTGAGGAAGGCCGTGCCGCGCTGGGAGCCTGGCAGGCCGCCGTCGAACCCTCCGGCACCGCTGGTTCGCCGGGTGCCGCCGCCGGCGCACCGCCGTCGCGCTCATTAATTGCGACGGCGGTCCGCTACTCTCTGGAGGAAGTCACCGCCCGCGCGCCCGGCAATTCGGTGGAGGTCCGTGTGCCGCCGTTCGGCGTCACGCAATGCGTGGAGGGTCCCCGCCACACGCGCGGTACTCCTCCGAACGTGATCGAGTGCGACGCCGCCACCTGGCTTTCGTTGGTGACCGGCAGTCTGTCGTGGGCGGACGCGGTTTCAACCCACCGGGTGACCGCGTCCGGTCTGCGCGCGGACCTCTCCGAGCTCCTCCCCCTCTAGGGAGTTTTTGTACAGCTAATGCCCCTAAGACCGTGTCTTAAGGGCATCAGCTGTACAAAAACTATCCGGTTTAGTCCGGGCAGACCGGGGTTGTTGTCTTGCCGGGTTTGCTCATCTCGAACTGAGGGATCTTGTCCTCCGTAGGTCCGCCGCCGAACTTGGGCGAGGGATCGCGGCCGTCGCTGATGCGCTCCAGTTCCTGTTCCTCGAACACTTCTTCCTTGCCGAGCATGATGGCCGAATCATGGTTGGTGATTTCGCCATTGAAGGCGCGGAGCATGACGCTGCGGTCAAACTGGCCTTCCCACTTGGCGACCACGAACGTTGCCACGCAGTTGCCCAGCAGGTTGACCACAACACGCATGGAGTCCATGAGGCGGTCGGCTCCGAGGAGGAGTGCGACGCCGGCTACCGGGAAGATGCCGAGGGCCGCAGCTGTTGCGGAGAGGGCCAGGAAGGATGAGCCCGGGACACCCGCCATGCCCTTGGAGGTCAGGAGCAGCACGCCGAGGGCAGCCAACTGCTGGCCGAGGTCAAGGTTGTGGCCGAACGCCTGGGCCAGGAACAGCAGCGATATGGAGAGGTAGATCGCGGCGCCATCGAGGTTGAAGGAGTAGCCCGTGGGAACTACCAGGCCGGTGGTGGCACGGGAGCAGCCTGCATTGGTCAGCTTGGTCATGATGCGCGGCATCACGGCTTCGGTGGAAGCCGTACCGAGCGCCAGCAGGAACTCTTCACGGGTGTACTTGAGGAAGGACCAGAGCGGTACGCGGGCGAAGCCCCAGGCCACCAGGAACAGCAATCCGATGAAGATGATGGCTGCGCCGTAGCACGCAGCTATCAGGAGTCCGTAGGTGCTGAGCGTGCCCAGTCCGTACTGGCCGATGATGAATGCCATGGCACCGAAGGCACCAATGGGGGCCACCTTCATGATCCAGGACATGATCTTGAAAATCAGCTCCAGGACGGTGTCCATAAGGCTGATGACCGGCATGCACCTTTCACGGCCGATGACGACGATTGCGGCGCCAAAGAAGACCGAGAAGAACAAGACCTGAAGCAGGCTGTTGTTGGCGAAGGCACCGATCACGCTGACCGGAATGACGTCCAGCAGGAACGCCGCGGCATCCTTGGGCGGCGCGTTCCCGGTTTTGGCGTTGAGGGCGTCCTGGGACAGCGTGGCGGGATCGATGTTCAGTCCGGCACCCGGCTGAACGATGTTGCCAACAATGAGTCCGAAGACCAGGGCAAAGAGTGTGGCGCCAGTGAAGTAGAGGAGGGCTTTAACCCCGACCCTTCCGACCGCCTTGACGTCGCCCACTGCCGAGATGCCTGTGACGATCACGAGGAAAATCAGCGGGGCAATGATCATTTTGATGAGTTGAATGAATCCATCGCCCAGTGGCCGGAGGGCGGACCCAATGGTCGGCCAAAAATGACCGATGAGTACACCTGCGACGACGGCGATCAGGATTTGAAAAAAGAGCGACTGGTACAGCCGCTTTTTCCTCTGCGGGGCCGAACTCGCCTTCAGCGCCGCGGGGTCTGGGATCTTCATTGATCTGAACCAATCAGTTGGGAACAGCCCCACATTTTGAGGGGGTTTTTCAAATGTAAGCCTGGTCACACCATTCCGCAAGGGGAAATTCAGTTTCCGTATTGTGGAAGTCACATTTGGTTTTTTGTACAGGTGATGACCCACAGGACGAGGCATGAGGGCATCAGCTGTACAAAATCTCAGCCGGTCCATCCCTGTTTGCGGAGCCCCTGGGATACCCGGGCCACCACCCACTTCCTGCCATGCGTCATGTCGATCTTGTTGATCTTTACCTGCCGCCAGCCAGCCTCTGAGACGCGCTGATCCCGATAAGCATCCAGAGCCTGCTGCTCTGGTAACAGATGATGAAGGCCCTCGTACTCAAGGCAGATCCGATACTCCGGGCACCCCAAGTCAGTCCACACCGGCTTGCCAAGCACATCGTCTACCCGGCAGTTTGGAACGAATGCAGGAAGCCCGGCCTCTTCAAGCAAGAGCCGGAGCTTGGTTTCCGGCGGAGAATCAACACCCACGCGAAGCGCATCCAACGCGACGCGAGCCTTGCGGACGCCGTGAACACCGTTGGCCTTCTCCACGAAACTCTTCAGGGCTTGAAGGGAGACAAGCGCCACCCGGGGAGGGCCGAAGGTGCGGCTGTGCTCGCTGATAATGGCATCCCCGACCACGATCAAGTCGTCCATCGGCAACATCGTGGCCAAATCCACCCAGGTTCGTGCCACAGACGTGAGGATAACCCCCTCCAGATCTGTGAGATCACCGTCCCTCAAGGTCAGCCGATGGCCGGCCACTCCCCTCCGCCGAGGCAACGATCCATCCCTTGGCCGCGAGAGATGGATAAATCGTCCCGGCTCCCGAAAATGAGGGCCGCTCTTTGGTACCCAGGGAATAGGTTCGACGACGGCGGTCACCGGCCTGCCGTCGTCGGGCCTGAACTGCGCCCAAGAGGGCAGCGGCAATCCCAGCACCTCAGCGGCACTGTTGTGGCTCAAAAAGTCACCCTGATGGAGGTCAAGGTGGGGCCGGGCAACCTCCAGCAACGTCTGCGTCCGCTGCGGCACGCGGAGTCCCCGGCTGGGCACCAGAAGGTCCGATGCCCGCAGCCTCTTTGGGGCAACTCCAAATTCCGCAGCCGCAGCCAGAGTAAAGGCTTGGTCAGAAAGAGCCGGGGGGAGGGAAGACAACGGGCGCATGCCCCATTGAGTCACAACGGCTGAGGCGGGAAAGAGTTATCCACAGACCAGTTCCCTCAGTCCGGATTTTTTGTACAGCTAATGCCCGGAAGGGGCGGTTTTGAGGGCGTTATGTGTACAAAAACTCGCTAGCCGCGGCCTACGAACGGCATGCCGGCAGCCGTCACTACCAGGGAACCCACACTGGCCGACGCCGGCATGTTGGCCATCATCAGCACAGCCCGGGCGGCGTCGTCCACGGGGAACATGGGCTCCACCTTGCGGCTGCCGTCGGCCTGCAGCGCGCCGGAGCCCACGCCGATGGTGTCCATGATTTCGGTGCTGGTATTACCGATGTCGATCTGCCCGCAGGTGATGCCGAACTCCCGACCGTCGAGCTCGATGCTCTTGGTCAGGCCCGTCATCGCGTGCTTGGTGACCGTATACGCCACAGACCTCGGCCTGGGCGAGTGCGCCGAAATGGAGCCGTTGTTGATGATGCGGCCACCCCGGGGCTCTTGGGCTTTCATGGTCCGCACGGCCTCGGCGGCACACAGCATGGAGCCGGTCACGTTGACCTGCAGCGTCGCAGTCCAGTCATCCACACTGATCTCGCCAACGTCTCCGGCCGGCCCAAAGATCCCGGCATTGTTGAACAGCACATCAACCCGGCCCCAGCGCTGGCGGACCTCTGCGAAAAGACGCGCGACGTCGTCGGGCGCTGTCACGTCGCACGGAACCGCAAGCGCCTCCGGATGGTCGCCGGCGGTCTCCAGCAGTTGCGCCTCACGTCGCCCGGCCAGCGCAACGCGGTAACCCTCGGCGAGCATCAGCTTGGCGACGGCCCGCCCGATCCCCGAACCGGCACCGGTTACGACGGCGACCCTCGGGTGTGTGAGCGGGCTGGAGTCAGTCATGTGGTTGCCTTTCAGGGAAATGCGGGTGGCAGGGTCAGCGTGCGGCGTGGGTTACTGCCGGCTGGGGTGACGTTGCCTGGGCTGAGGTTATCGGCCAGCCTATGACAGTCTTCGGACGCGGCGTGGCATATGTCCTGACCTTGGACGTGGACAGGCCAAGGCGGACCAGGGATTCGGCAATGGTGACCGCTGCGGCCACACCGTCCACGACGGGGACGCCGGTGCGCTGGCGGATCTCCTCATCGAGTCCGGCCATGCCGCCACAGCCGAGGACGATCACTTCGGCTTTGTCGGCGTGAACCGCTTGCTCCGCTTTGCCAACGATCGCCTCCACAGCACGCTCCGGGTATTCCTCGAGTTCCAGAACAGCCATGCCGCTGGCCCTCACAGAAGCGCAGCGCGCGTCTAGGCCGGCGAGCTTGAGGCGGTCCTCGATGAGCGGAACCGCGCGGTCCAGCGTGGTGACCACCGAATACTTGTGGCCCAGGAACATCGCGGTGCTGGCTGCGGCCTCGGTGATATCGACCACCGGGACATCCAGGAGTTCCTGGAGGCCTTCGCGGCCGTGCTCGCCATAGCCGGCCTGGATGACGGCGTCGAAAGGCTCGGGGTAGTTGACCACGGCGTCCATGACAGCGATCGCGGCGAGGTAGCTCTCAAAGTTTCCCTCGCAGGAGTCGGCGCCGAAACGCGGGGTGATGCCGATGATCTCGGTGCCGGGGGCAGCTGCGGCACGGGCCTGGGCTGCGATGGAGTCCGTCATGGACTGGGTGGTGTTGACGTTTGCGACAAGGATGCGCATGGGGTTCCTCTCAATGGCAGCGCCCGTCCCCTGCCGAGTGACCTGGATCCGGGAGGACGGGCGACGCCTTGATGTTCGGTGAGTCAGTGGGTGCTGGCGACGGCGATCGGCTCGCCGGAGACGTCCTCATGGACCTGCTTCTTATCCGCGACAGCGAAGTACGTCAGGGCGGCGACGCCGGCTCCGATGAACCAGGCGAACGGTGCAGCTGCTGCCAGCCCGGGAATGAAGGCGATGGCAATGGCGAGGCCGGCTGCCGGAAGCATGGCAATGATCGCTTTCGGGTTCACGCCGCGCTTGTAGAAGTAAGCACCTTTGGGATCCTCGGTGTAGAGCTCTGGGACGTTGACCTTGCCGCGGCGGACCAGCCAGTAGTCGGCCATGACCACGCCGAACAGCGGGCCAAGCAGCGCACCGAGGCCACCCAGGAAGTACACGATCACAATCGGGTTGTTGTAGAGGTTCCACGGAAGGATGACCAGGCCAATGGTGCCGCTGACCCACGCCGCCTTGCGGAAATTCAGGTGCCGCGGGAACAGGTTGGTCAGGGCGTAGACCGGAGCCACGAAGTTGGCCATCAGGTTCACCGCGATGGTCAGGATCAGCAGGGCAAGGCAAGCCAGGACCAACAGAAGCGTATTGGGGATGCTCTCCACAATGTCCGAGGGACTCTCAATGACAGTGCCGTTGATCTTGTACTGGCCGCCGGCCATCACCACAACGATTGCGCCGAAGAGCAGCATGTTGATGGGGATGCCCCAGAAGTTGCCCTTGACGATCGACTTCTTGGAAGCCGAAGAACGTGTGAAGTCGCAAAAGTTCAGGACGAACGTTCCGTAGATGGAAACCCACAGTGCACCACCGGCAAAAATGGTGAGCCACATTTCGGTGCCTTCCAGGCCCTTGATGCCGCTCCACTGGATGGCTCCGCCTGCTTCAATGAAGACCCACACCGCGATCGCAGCCATGGTCACCAGGATGATGGGTCCGGCGAAGGCCTCGTACTTACGGATCATTTCCATGCCGAAGCTCACGATCACCAACTGCACAATCCAGAGCGCCACGAAGGAGAACCAGCCCAGGGTGGAGAGACCAAGGATGGAGTTGCTGTCCAGGTCCTTCAGGCCGGGAGCCATGGCCACCAGCATGACGCGAAGGACCACCGAAGCCAGGTAGGTCTGGATGCCGAACCACGCCACGGCAACGGCGCCGCGGACCAGGCTGGCAATCTGTGCTCCGCGGATGCCAAAGCTGATGCGGCTCATGACCGGGAAGGGTACGCCCGTCTTCTCGCCCATGAACCCCGAGAAGTTCAGGAGGGCGAAAAGGAGGATGGCACCGATTCCGAGGGCCACCAGAATCTGCCAGCCGCCCAAACCAAGGGAGAACAGGCCGATGGCAAAGGCATAGTTACCCAGGCTGTGGACGTCGTTGGCCCAGAGGGTAAAGATGCTGTAGCTGGTCCACTTGCGGCCCTTGGCCTTGGTGGGAGCGAGGTCGATGTTGTAAAGACTGGGGCTGATGGTACGGCCTGATGCTTCGGAAGCAATGGCGCAGAGGTCAGTGTTTCCCACGACCGGGTGGTTGGGGCCACCTGCGTTTGGTTCTCCCGGAGTCTCAGTGACGCCGACTGATGAAGTCGTCTGCATCGTGGATCTCCACTTCGTACTGATTCCACAATGCGGAATCTAGTTATTGAATAGTGAAAGCACTCTATGACTCAGGTCACGTAACGTCAAGGCTTGCGGGTGTATGCAGGGTCACATTCGGTTGCTTGGGCAAAGGTTTCCCAGTTGACTGTTTCGGATACGCAATCCGTATTGACGCTGCCCACCAGCAGACGTAATCTCGAATTGCAGAATTTTATTCTCACAATACGAAATTCCTTGAGCGCCCCCACAGAGCAAGCGCCCAGACATTCAATGAAGAGAGGTTGGACGTGGCTGCAGGAGAAGAGACCTCACACATCCTCAGCGGGTTGACTGCCCAGCTGCCTGATCGTGATCCGGAAGAGACCGCTGAGTGGATTGAGTCCCTTGATGCGTTGATCGCGGAGCAGGGTACCGAGCGTGCCCAGTACATTATGCGGAGTTTGTTGCAGCGTGCCGGCGCGAGGTCGGTGGGTGTGCCGATGGTGACGACCACTGATTATGTGAACACGATCCCGGTGGACCAGGAAGCAGAGTTTCCGGGGAACGAGGAGTTCGAGCGCCGGTACCGTGCGTACATGCGCTGGAACGCCGCGGTCATGGTCCACCGTGCGCAGCGGGCCGATATCGGGGTCGGCGGGCATATTTCCACCTACGCCGGGGCCGCGACCCTGTACGAGGTGGGGTTCAACCACTTCTTCCGCGGCAAGGACCACCCCTCCGGCGGGGACCAGGTGTTCTTCCAGGGCCACGCGTCCCCTGGCATGTACGCCCGCGCGTTCATGGAAGGGCGCCTCACGGAGGAGGACTTGGACGGGTTCCGTCAGGAAAAGTCCAAGGCCGGCCATGCGTTGTCTTCCTACCCGCACCCGCGCCTGATGCCGGATTTCTGGGAGTTCCCTACCGTGTCGATGGGTATCGGCCCGATGAACGCGATCTACCAGGCCCAGTCCAACCGGTACCTGCAGAACCGTGGCATCAAAGACACCAGTGACCAGCAGGTCTGGGCGTTCCTCGGCGACGGGGAAATGGACGAGCCCGAGTCCCGCGGCCTGCTCCAGCTCGCCGCGAACGAGAACCTGGACAACCTGAACTTCGTGATCAACTGCAACCTCCAGCGCCTGGACGGACCGGTCCGCGGCAACGGCAAAATCATGCAGGAACTCGAAGCGTTCTTCCGCGGTGCGGGCTGGAACGTCATCAAGGTCGTCTGGGGCCGGGAATGGGATTCCCTCCTGGAAGCAGACCAGGACGGGGCGTTGGTGAAAATCATGAACGAAACCCCCGATGGTGACTACCAAACCTACAAAGCCGAGTCCGGCGGGTTCGTGAGGGAACACTTCTTCGGCAAGTCCCCGCAGACCAAAGACATGGTCGCGGACCTGGACGACGAACAGATCTGGGGCCTCAAACGCGGCGGCCACGACTACCGCAAGGTCTACGCCGCGTACAAGGCAGCGACCGAGTTCAAGGGCAAACCCACCGTGATCCTGGCCAAAACGGTCAAGGGCTACGGACTGGGCCCGCACTTCGAAGGCCGCAACGCGACCCACCAGATGAAGAAACTGACCATGGAAGACCTCAAAGCCTTCCGTGACCACCTCCGCATCCCCATCAGCGATGACCAACTCGACGCGGACCTCTACCGGCCCCCGTACTACCACCCCGGCATGGACGCCCCGGAAATCAAATACCTCATGGAACGCCGGGCCGAACTCGGCGGGTTCGTCCCCGAACGCCGCCGCAAACACACCGACGTCACCCTGCCCGAAGCGAAGTCCTACGACGTCGCCAAACGCGGGTCCGGGAAACAACAAGCCGCCACCACCATGGCCTTCGTCCGGCTCCTGAAAGACCTGATGCGGGACAAGAACTTCGGCGCCCGGTTCGTGCCCGTCGTCCCCGACGAATCCCGCACCTTCGGAATGGACGCGTTCTTCCCGACCGCGAAAATCTACAACCCCAAAGGCCAGAACTACCTCTCCGTGGACCGCGACCTCGTCCTGGCCTACAAAGAATCCCCCGCCGGACAACTGATCCACCCCGGCATCAACGAAGCCGGCGCCGTCGCAGCCTTCACCGCCGCCGGCACCGCCTACGCCACCCACGGCGAACCCCTGGTCCCGATCTACGTGTTCTA
This sequence comes from Arthrobacter sp. YN, assembly GCF_002224285.1. Classification (GTDB taxonomy): domain Bacteria; phylum Actinomycetota; class Actinomycetes; order Actinomycetales; family Micrococcaceae; genus Arthrobacter. The sequence goes on from NZ_CP022436.1 coordinate 4,155,265, forward strand.
CTCCATGTTCGGCTTCCAACGCACCGGGGACTCCTTCTGGGCCGCAGCAGACCAAATGACCCGCGGCTTCATCATCGGCGCCACCGCAGGACGGACCACCCTCACCGGCGAAGGACTCCAACACGCCGACGGACACTCCCCCATCCTGGCCTCCACCAACCCCGCCGTGAAAACCTACGACCCCGCCTACGGCTACGAAATCGGCCACATCATCCGCCACGGCCTCGAAGAAATGTACGGCCCCGACGCTGACGCGCAAGGCACCGGAACTGCATCCGATAAAAACGTGATGTACTACCTCACCGTCTACAACGAACCCATCACCCAACCCGCGGAACCAGAGAACCTCGACGTCAACGGACTCCTCAAAGGCATCTACCACCTCGCCGAAGCACCCACCGCGGACGGCACCAACACAGCGAACCGGCCCACCGCGGCCATCCTCGCCTCCGGCGTGTCCGTGCCCTGGGCCCTCGAAGCCCAACGGATCCTCGCCGAAGACTGGAACGTCGCCGCCGAGATCTACTCCGTGACCTCCTGGAACGAACTCCGACGCGACGGACTCGCCGCCGAAGAACACGCCTTCCTCAACCCCGGCCAACCCGCCCGCACCCCGTTCATCACCGAACAACTCGCAGGCCACACCGGACCCGTCATCGCCGTAACCGACTACATGAAAGCCGTCCCCGACCAAATCCGCCAATTCATCCCCAACGACTTCGCCTCCCTCGGAGCAGACGGCTTCGGCTTCTCCGACACCCGCCAAGCCGCACGCCGCTACTTCAAAAACGACACCCACTCCATCGTCGCCAAAACCCTCCAGTTGCTGGCGGCGAGGGGCGAAGTCGAGGAGGGCGCGCCGTCGTACGCTATTGACCGCTACAAACTGCTGGACGTGAACGCCGGCACCACCGGCGGAGCAGGCGGCGACGCCTAACAACCCGCACAAACAACGTTGGCGGCCGTGTTCCTCAGGAACACTGCCGCCAACTTTTTGTTTGGCCGTTTCTTTGGACCGGACCTAGGTCCCCAGGTTCCTCCGGTCCACCACAAAGCCGGTTGCCGCATTTTCGCGGACGGCGTTGATGCCGCCACGGCCTTCAGGTTCGGAAATTGTGGCGACACTGCCACAACGGTGCCGTCCTCGGCGGTGAGCCTGAACCGGAATGAGTTGGATCCTGCTTTCAGAATTTCGAAAGTGCCAGCCATTTTCCCCTGATCTTTCACGCGTCGTTGCGTCTTCGAGCTGACTTCATAACTCCCCCATAGACGATATCGGCCATTTCAGACGGCCAAAAGCCCTACTGATGGGTAATTTACAACCGATATCGGTAGATCTCTTCGAAAGCATCCAAGGAGCTAGAGACCGCATGCACCCCCGCGCGTATCGTGAGGATATGACTGACTCCGGCATGGCCCCCACCACGGGCGTGCTCCTCGCTGCAGGGGCCGGCACCCGCTTGGGCCGCGGCCCCAAGGCGCTGCTCCCATTCCGCGGCCGGACGTTGGTGGAGGTTCTGGCCAACACCCTGTTCGACGGCGGCTGCCGCGAGGTTGTGGTGGTGCTCGGCGCCGAAGCCGACCGCGTCAGAAGCGTCACGGATCTGGGCCCCTACGTGGTGGTGGAGAACGAGCAGTGGGGCAAAGGCATGGCGGGCTCTTTCCGCGCCGGAATCGACGCAGCCACCCCTGGCAACAGCATCATGGTGGCGCTGGTGGACCAGCCCGGGCTAACCCCGACGGCGGTGAGCAGGCTGCTGGGCAGCCACCGTCCCGGCCGGGTCACCGCAGCCGCGTACCCTGATGAGTCGGGTCACCTGAAGCGCAGGCACCCGGTGATTTTCGACGTCGGACTCCGCGCCGAAGCCGCTTCGGCGGCTCATGGTGACACTGGTGCGCGATCGTTCCTGAAGGCGCATCCGGGCCTGGTGGACCTGGTGGACTGCAGCGACGTTTGCTCCGGCGAGGACCTGGACACGAAGGATCAGCTGCACCTGCTGGAGCTGTAAGCATTGGTGACCGGGTCACTGGCCCCGGTAACTTTGGACGCATGATCCGCATCGACCTTGACGATCCCGCACGCCCCGATGTCCACCAGCTCCTCAGCGAGCACCTGGCCGATATGTTCGCCACCTCCCCCGCGGAAAGTGTGCATGCGTTGGACCACTCGGCGTTGTCGCACGAGTCCATCACGTTCTGGACTGCCCGCGAGGACGGGGTCTTGTTGGGATGCGGTGCCTTGAAGACGCTCTCCGCCGGGCAGGCCGAGATCAAGTCCATGCGCACCACGGCCACTGCGCGGGGACGCGGAGTGGCCACCTTGATGCTGGAGCACATCGTGGCCGATGCCCGTGGGCGCGGGTTCGAGCGCCTGAGCCTTGAAACGGGAACTGAGGACTACTTTGCTCCGGCCCGCCGCTTGTATGCCCGGCACGGCTTCGCCGAGTGCCCGCCATTCGGGGACTACACCTTGGACCCGAACAGTGTGTTCATGGAGCTCGCCGTCTCACCCAAGTGAGTAACAGCAAACGTCGCACTGAGGGCTCATACCGACGTTTGCTGTTACTCAGTTGGGCTACACGGGCGCAGTGGTGCGGTCGCGGAGGGCCAGGTAGATCTTGTCCCGCGCGATGGGCAGCTCGCCGAAGCGGATCCCCGTCGCGTTGCGGATCGCGTTGGCCAGGGCTGGAGCCACGGGATTGAACGGGCTCTCGCTCATCGACTTTGCACCCAGCGGGCCGGTGGAGTCGTTGGTGGTGGCGAAGTACACCTCGCTCCGGGGCACGTCCGCGAACGACGGAATGTGGTACTGCCGCAGAATGTCCGTGGTGACCCGTCCGGCGTCGTCCACTTTCACTTCCTCGTAGAGCACCGCGCCGAGCGCCTGCGCAATGCCGCCCTCGATCTGCCCACGGCATTGCCGCGGATTCACCACAACACCGGCGTCGGCGGCCTGAACACTTTGCAGGATCCTCAGCTCGCCGGTTCCCGTATTAACAGCAACCCTGAAGCCATGGACGTTGAAGGCCACCGATCGCGGCGTCCCACCCCAGTTGCCGTCGGTGGCGAGTCGAACGCCCTGCAGCCGGGCGGCGTCGACGATTTCCGTCAGTGTCACCGTGCGATCACCGCATTCGACGGCGCCATCCACCAGGCGGCAGTCCGTCAGGGCCGCTCCGGTCAGCGAAGCGGCCACCGTCTGGATCCGGGTGGCCAGTTCCAGCGCGGCACCGAGTGTCGCTTTCCCGGCCACCACGGTACCGGCCGATCCAAACGCGCCGGTGTCGTGCTCCAGGAGATCGGTGTCTGACTGGCGGACCGCCACCTTTGACGCTGTGGTGGCAAGGGCCGTGGCAGCCAGCTGCGCATGGACCGTAGTGGTGCCGTTCCCGAATTCGGCAGTACCGACGTCGACGGCGAACCTTCCGTTCGCTTCCAGGCTCACCCGGGTGTGGGCGAAGTGGCCGCGCGGCGGAACGGTGTCGATCATGGACAGGGCCGAGCCCTCCCCCACCACCCAGTCCGGTCCGAGGTCATCCAGGCCAGCGGCCCGGTAGCGCTCCTTGCCGCGGTCCAAGGCGTCCCGGACCAACGCCACGCACTGATCGAGGCCGTAGCTTCCGTAGTGGACATCTTCCTCGGGCTCGGGTGTTGTGGAGAGCATGTGATCGCCGGGGCGGACCATGTTCTTGAGCCGGAATTCGAGCGGATCCATGCCGATGCCGACAGCCAGCTCATCAATGGCCGACTCGATCGCAAAGATCATCTGGCTCAGCCCATACCCCCTGAACGCACCCGCGGGGACGGTGTTCGTGTACACCGCGTGCGCATCCACTTTCTTGTTCACGCACTTATAGACGGCCAAAGACTCTCCGCACCCATGGAACATCACACCGGGAGCGTGGTTTCCGTAGGCACCGGTGTTGGTGAGGACGTTCAGTTGAAGCGCAGTGAGGGAACCATCGCGGCTGGCGCCCGCCTTGAGGTGGATGGTGAAGGGGTGCCGGGTGGTGGTTGCCGTGAACTGCTCCGTGCGGGTGAACTCCAACTGCACGGGCCTGCGGAGTGCCAGCGCCGCAAGAGCCACCAGGTCCTCGGTGAGGACTTCCTGCTTGCCACCGAATCCGCCGCCAACCCGGCCGGCCACCACGCGGATGGTCTCCGGCGCCAGATTGAACACGCGGCTCAGTGTCCGCTTTACCAAGAAGGGAACCTGTGTGGAGGAACGGATCATCAAGCGACCCTCCTCATCCAACCAGGCAATGGAAGCATGCGTTTCCATGGCCACGTGCTGCACCCGTTGGGTTTGGTACGTGTGCTCGTGGATGAAGTCCGCAGCAGCGAACCCATCAGCAACACTCCCGAGTTCGGCATGAACCTCTGCCACCACATTCTGGAGCGGGCGGGAAATGCGGGAGAAGACCCCGTCCTTTTCTCCGTGAATCGCCGGGGCTCCGGGGAGGATGGCCTCTTGCGGCGTAAACACCGACTCGAGAAGTTCGTACTGCACGTCCAACGCCCTGGCGCCGGCCTCAGCTGCTCCCACGGACTCGGCCACTACCGCGGCAACGCGCTGCCCGATGAACCGCACCACGTTGTCCAACACACGGGTGTCATCGGGGTCGTCGGTGTAATTCTCGTGTTGGGCCGTGGAGAACAGCAGCTGCGGAGCATCCTCATGCGTGAACACCGCTACGACGCCGGGAACCGCCAGCGCCGGGGCTTTATCAATGGACACAATCCGGGCATGCGGGTGCGGCGAACGCAGGAGCTTCATGTGCAGCAGGCCCGGAAGTTGCTCGGCCGGGACATCAAGGGAGTAGCGGGCAGTTCCAGTGACGATGGCCGGGCCGGCGGGTGCGGGAACGTTGTCGCCGAGCTGGCCGGGCGTGGCGGGAACAGCCGCTGGCTGCGCCCCCGAACCCGGCTGCGTCCCCGCGACTGACTGTGCCCCCGAAACGTCAGCTCCGGCGTCGTGCTGGTGGTCGCCGCCGTGACCACATACAGCGTCCGCGATGGAGCGATATCCAGTGCAGCGGCACAGGTTTCCCTTGAGGTTGCGGGGCAGGTTGGCGCGTTGCTCGTCGTCGAACGTTGCGGCCGTCATCATCATGCCGGCGGTGCAGAAGCCACACTGGAACCCCTGGGCTTCGAGGAACTGCTCCTGAACAGGGTGGAGGCCTTCTGCGGTGGACAAGCCCTCGATGGTGGTGACCGATTTGCCCTCGGCACGGACAGCCGGGTAGATGCAGCTGTGCACGGGTGCGCCGTCAACGTGGACGGTGCAGGCCCCGCAGTCGCCGCCGTCGCAGCCCTTCTTGACGCCAAAGTTGCCCTCTTCGCGGAGGAACGTGCGGAGGCACTGGCCGGGGCGGGGTGTGGCCTGCGAGGCAGTTCCGTTGATCTCAATTGCCATTCGGGGCCTCCTTCTGCTGGGTGGTGGATAGTGCGGGCTGCGTCGACGGCTGGGGCGAGGTGCTGTGTGGCGGCCAGAAATCGCCGGACACGGTCATGGACTCGCCCAGCAGCTCGGCGCGGATTTCTTCGGCCAGCTTGAACGTCATGTCGCGGCGCCAGGCGGGGAGCCCGTGGATGTCGTCGTGGTACAGCGGCCAGGGAATGGAATCGCCGACGGCGTCAGCCAGCGTCCCGGCGTCGGGAACCTGCCCGGCGGGGAACCTCAGTTGCACCGGCCTTTTGGTCGAGGCAGTCACGGTGATGACCAGGCCGCCGTCGGGGTCGAGCCGTCCGATCAGCAGCACCCCTGAGCGCCCGAGGTTACTGAGGGACAAACGCCGGAAAGCAACCCTCGCGGAGAGGGCACTGGCGGGGAGATGGATGCTGCGCAGCAGCTCCCCCGGCTCAAGGGCAGTCTGCATATCGCCCGTTACGACGTCGGACACAGGAACCTTCCGGCTGCCGCCGTCCGGGCCGAGGATGGTGGCAACGCCGTCCAGACCGGCGCACAAGGACGTCATGGGCCCCGCCGGGAGACCGGTGCAAATGTTGCCGCCCACCGTGGACATGTTCCAGATCTTGAACGAGGCCACGAACGAGTCGCAGCACGGGCGGATCAGGGCCAAGCCAGGCCATTCACGGCTGGCAGTTTCGGCGGTTTGCGGCAAGGCGTACAGCTCCGCAACGGTGCAGGTGGCGGCGAGTTCGATCCCTGCATCCGTAACTGTGATGGCCGGCCATTCCGCTTGGCCGAGGTCGAGGAGACGCTTCAGCACGGTGCTTCCGTAGGAGAAAAGGACCGTTCCACCGGCGAGCCAGGCATCGCCGTCGCGCCATTGTGCCGGGTCCGTGGTGGGAACCACGGCCTCGATGGTGTTCATGTCCATGGGTCCTCCTGAGTGAGATGTTGAGGTGCTGGGTGGATCGGAGCCGGGTGGATCGGGCCGGTGCTGTCCTTGAGGGAGGGGAAGCCGGTCGTGCCGGCCCCACGCTCCGCGGCGGCCGCCCCGCGTTCCGCCACGATTTCCGCCGTGATGGATACCGCTACTTCCGCGGGGGTCACGGCGCCAAGGTTCAGTCCGATGGGCGAATGCAGCCTTTCCAAGGACTCCGGAGGCGTGCCTGCCTCGAGCAAGGCGTCGACCCGTTGCCGATGACTTCTGCGGGATCCCATCGCCCCGACGTACGCCAGGTTGAACCGGAGCGCAGTTTCCAGCAAGGGAATATCAAACTTGGGGTCGTGGGTCAGGACGCACACCACGGTCCGGTTGTCGATGCGGCGGGCTGCTGCTTCGGCTTCCAAATAGCGGTGCGGCCAGTCTGTGACAACCTGGTCTGCCCCCGCGAAGCGGCTTTGCCGGGCGAAGGCAGGCCGGGCGTCGCAGAGGGTGACGTTATACCCGAGCAGTTGTCCGGCCGGGAGCAATGCTGCGCCAAAGTCGTTGGCACCAAAGATCAGCATCCGCGCGGCCGGCAAGCGGCTTTCGACGAACAACGTGATGGGCTCGGGCTGGGTTTCCTCTTCCTGGTGCTCAGCTGCCCACCTGTCCGTGGTGACCCAGCCATCGATGCAGCCCTCCGGCGGGGCGAGCCGGACCAAACCCGCACGTCCGCCTTGGAGCAGCGGCTCTACCTGAGCGGCGGCCGCGAAGAGTGTGGAGGGATGGTCGCCCACCAGTTTGGCCAATTCCTCAGATTCCATCGCGCGGAACCTCACAGGATCATGCACGACGACGACACCACCTACCGCGTCCAGCCTGCGGATCAGTGCAACGGCAGGAGGAGCAACGGCAGGCGGGGCTTCGGCAGGGTGTGCTTCGACAGGGTGTGCCATGGTCGACTGGCCTTGGAAGGACGACAGTCCAGTGAAAGCCGAAAGTTCAGTGAAGACGGAAAGTTCCGGAGAGCCTGCCCCGAGCGGCTGGATGTGGACTTCCAGTTCTCCTCCACAGGTGAGCCCTGCAGCGAAGGCGTCCTCGGAACTGTAGCCGAACGACTCAAGGCGGGGGCCGCCGTCGCGCATTGCTTCCAGTGCCGCTTCCACCACGGCACCTTCCACGCAGCCTCCGGACAGGCTGCCCAGGATTTCGCCTTGTTCGGAGACCATCATGGAGGTCCCCATGGGCCGCGGCACGGAGCCGCCGGTCCCCACGATCGTGGCCACAGCACAGCGCTGGCCGGAGACCGCAGGCCGCCAGCTGCCCAGTGAAGGCATCAGATCCAGCATGGCAACACGTCCTTTTTCCAGGTGTCCCGACCGGGTGGCCCGGCCGGAGCAGTGCGCGATCTTGCCTCATATTCTCATTTCCAGAGGTTGTTGAGGGGAAGTCGCGGCTAAGTCAGTAAGAGTTCAGTCAGTCAGAGTTCATGGGAACGGGGGCAAGGGCTTCATCTCCCTGCCCCCGTTCCTTGACGGAGCGTCGGCCGCCCAGCCGCCGCCCGCCGTCGTGCCTGTATTAAGGGGACAACGACGGCGGACGCCTATTCGTGCGGTGGGTACCGACGGACCGCCGATCAGAGTGCCGGAATGACCGCCGGCGCGGGGTGCGGCTCCGGGTCAGACGCCCATCAGGGCGTTGATGGGGCCGCGGGCGAAGTAGATGATGAAGCCTGCCGTGACCACCCACATGAGCGGGTGGACTTTCTTGGCCTTGCCCGACGCTGCGCTGATCACGGCGAAGGAGATGAACCCGACGCCGATGCCGTTGGCGATCGAGTATGTCAGCGGCATGGTCACGATGGTCAGGAACGCAGGGAGGGCGATCGAGAACTTGGTGAACTTGATCTCGCGGATCTGCGCCATCATCATTGCACCCACCACCACCAGGGCTGCTGCCGCAACTTCCAGCGGCACCACCGAGGTGAGCGGCGTGAAGAACATCGACCCCAGGAACAACAGGCCGGTGACCACGGAGGCCAAGCCGGTACGGGCACCTTCGCCGATGCCGGCAGCGGAGTCGATGTACACGGTGTTGGATGAACCGGAGGTTGCGCCACCCACCACTGCACCCATGCCTTCAACAATGAAGGCCGACTTCAGCTTGGGGAACGTGCCATCCTTGTGTGCCACGCCTGCGCTCTTGGCCAGGCCTGTCATGGTGCCCATAGCGTCGAAGAAGTTGGTGAACACCAGGGTGAAGACCAACATGGTCGCAGCCAATCCGCCGATCCTGGCGAAGGAGCCGAAGAGATCGAACTGACCCACCAGGCTGAGGTCCGGGACGGACACCAACTGGCTGGACAGGATGGGTACGTTCAGGTGCCAGCCTCCGGGGTTGTCGGCGCTGCCTGGACCGATGCGGAACACGGCCTCGGCAACAGCGGCGAGGACAGTGGTGGCGACGATGCCGATCAGCAGGCCGCCTTGGATTTTGCGTGCCACGAGGATGCCCATGGTCAGCAGTCCGATGATGAAGACGAGGGTGGGGATGGAGGTGATGGAGCCGTTATCGCCGAGCTGGACCGGTGGCCCGCCCGTGGTGGCGCGGACAAAGCCGGAGTCGACAAAGCCGATGAAGGCGATGAACAAGCCGATGCCAACGGTGATGGCGGCCTTGAGCTCCTTGGGGACTGCCTTGAAGATCGCCGTCCGGGCGCCGGTGGCACCGAAGATGACAATCAGGATGCCGTTGATGACCACCAAGCCCATGGCTTCGGGCCACGTGACTTCCTGGATCACCGCAACGGCGAGGAAGGAGTTAATGCCCAAGCCGGCCGCGAGGCCGAAGGGCAGGTTGGCGACGAGACCGAAAATAATGGTCATGACGCCGGCCGTCAGGCCCGTAACAGCGCCGACCTGTGCAGCTGAGAGCCAGCCGCCGGCGACGTCGGTGGGAGCGTTTTCGGCCGAGAAGCCGCCAAGGATCAGCGGGTTCAGGATGACGATGTACGCCATGGTGAAGAACGTGACCAGGCCGCCGCGGAATTCGCGGGCCAGCGTGGATCCACGCTTGGAGATCTGGAAGAACTTGTCCAGGAAGGAGTTCGACACCGGGGGCTTCTTGTTGCCACCTGCCAAGCCGGTTGCCGTGTGCTTTGCTGCTGTGGGCTCTGCGCTGTCTCCCTGGGGAAAGAGCGCAGCCTGCTTCTCAGCTGCTGTCTGCTTCTCAGCGGAATTATCCAGGATTGTCATGTCAGCCACCGGGCCCTAGTAGTCAATCCTGGAATCAAGCGTGTTCCATGTGGTGAACGGCTGGAGGGCCGCCGGAGCCTGGGGGTCGCCCAGTTCCAGCTTGGCTACCGGCATCAGCGCGTCCCGGTTGTCGTTCTCGAAGTACTCGTAGAAGACAGCGTCGTCGAAGCCGACGGATGCGGCATCGTGACGGTCTGCGGCAAAGAACACGCGGTCAACGCGTGCCCAGAGTGCGGAAGCCAGGCACATGGGGCATGGCTCGCAGCTGGTGTAGAGGGTTGCTCCACTGAGATCGAAGGTCCCCAGTTCGCGGCAGGCGTTACGGATGGCCGTGACTTCTGCGTGGGCGGTGGGATCGTTCGTGGCGGTGACGCGGTTGACGCCTTCGAAGGCTCGTCCGTCCGCGGTGACAATGACGGCGCCGAACGGGCCCCCACTGTTGAGGACATTGGCTGTTGCCAGCTCAATGGATGTGGCCAGGAATTGCTCGGCCGTGACGGTTGTACTCATGTTGCGACTTCCTTAGTGCTGAGGAAGCCAGGTGACCTGTTTGGGGGCGCTACAGAGATGAGCTCCAGTTAGCTTGGTTACCAGGCTTCAGCATGTGCGATGAAGGTTAAGTTGCGCCTGGTAGATAGCTTCCCGAGGTCCGGGTGCCCGCCTTTGGCAGTTAGAGCGTAACACCAGCTTTGTGAGCCGCGCCATAGTTTTTTGAAAACTTAATTTCGTCATGCGAAATTAATGAGTGAGTGGGGTGGTGCAGGGGCTGGCGCCCGAATGTGACCGCAGGCACCCCGCGGGCGTTGACTGCCGCCGTCGAGCATTCTACGCTTTTCGGACTGGGCCGCGTTCTGACGGTCCGGCAACCTGGATCAGCAGACAGGGCCTAACTGAGCTGGAACGCGTACACGCCGACCAGACAAGGAACCTGTTATGACCCGTCTTTGGATCAAGAATCCGCTGGGAATTTTCACCGCAAACGACCTCGACGCCGGTGGCGGCCTGGTGGTTTCCGACGGGAAAATCGTAGAGCTGGTGCCGTCGGGCGGGCAGCCTTCTACTCCCGCCGCCGTTTTTGACGCCTCTTCCCACGTGGTTCTCCCCGGCCTCATCAACACGCACCACCACTTCTACCAAACCCTCACCCGTGCGTGGGGGCCCGTGGCCAACGCTCCCCTGTTCCCGTGGCTCCAGAATCTCTACCCGGTGTGGGCGCGATTGACGCCCCGGAGCCTTGAGCTTGCCGTGCAGGTTGCGCTGGCTGAGCTGCTGCTTTCCGGCTGCACTACCGCCGCCGACCACCACTACCTCTTCCCCGACGGCATGGAAGACGCAATCGACATTGAGGTTGCAGCCGTGCGATCCATGGGGATGCGGGCCACGTTGACCCGCGGCTCCATGACCTTGGGAGAGGACGACGGCGGGCTGCCGCCCAGGACCACGGTCCAGTCACCTGAGGCGATCCTTGCGGACAGCGAACGGCTGATTCGTCAGTACCACGAGACCGGAGACGGCGCCGTTGTGCAGATAGCGCTGGCCCCCTGCTCGCCCTTCTCGGTGACCAAGGAGATCATGGCCGAGAGCGCCGCCATGGCCGAACGGTTCGATGTCCGGCTGCACACACACCTCGCCGAAACCATCGATGAAGAAGACTTCTGCCGGTCCATGTTTGGACTGCGGACCGTTGATTATTTGGAGTCCGTGGGTTGGTTGGGCAACCGGACCTGGCTGGGGCACGGCATCCACTTCAACGACGAGGAGATCGCCAGGCTGGGAGCCGCGGGCACCGCCGTTGCGCATTGCCCCACCTCCAACATGCGCCTGGCCTCCGGAACCGCGAGGGTCCTTGAACTCGAGGCTGCTGGTGTTCCCGTAGGGCTGGGAGTGGACGGATCGGCGTCGAACGATGCCTCCAACATGATCCTCGAAGCCCGGCAGGCACTGTATTTGCAGCGGCTTCGTTACGGCGCCTCCGTTCCCGTGGAACGCGCGCTCGGCTGGGCCACCCGTGGATCGGCTGCGGTTTTGGGTCGCTCCGATCTTGGGCAGCTGGCTCCAGGGATGCAGGCCGATTTGGCCTTGTTCAAGCCAGACTCCTTGCGGTTCTCGGGCAGCCACGACCCCGTCGCTGCGTTGCTGCTCTGTGGGGCGGACCGTGCTGACCGGGTGATGGTGGGCGGTGTTTGGAGGGTTGTTGACGGCGCGATTCCGGGGCTGGACGTCGCCGGGCTGATTGCTGAGCACTCGGCGGCGGCACGGAAGTTGGTTGCGGGGTAGGTTTCGGTTCCCCCTTGCGCGAAATCGCCGGAACGCTGCCACTTCGCAGGGAACGTTCCGGCGATTTCGCACTATTCCGGCGATCTCGCTGCCGACCGCCAGTTGTATCAGATCGTGATCTTGTAGATGTGATGCGTGTACTCGTTGGCGAACGAGTCTGTGAACTTTCCGTTCTGGACAGAGATGGTGCGGTTCTCGCCTACAACCTCCACCTGCGTACCGGTTATCCCTGCCGGGAGGGTGAACGTCTTGGAACCTGTACCGCCGTTCACGCCGATGCCTGCGAAGAGGTAGGCACTTCCATCCTTCGCCTTGAGCATCGTGTCCGTGCCCGCGGCGCCTGCGTCCCACACATAACTCTGCGTGTTGAGTACAGGTGCCAGGGACTGGATACCGGCAAGTGCGGTCTTGATCTTTGCCTTCCGGTCAGCCGGCGCCTGAACCAGTGAATACGTCCCGAAGCCCGCCTGGCCATTGTTGTTGTGCTGGAAGATACTGATCCCGCGTGCCTCATGGATGATGCCTGACCACATAGCGCCCTCCATCTGCTCCGGTGTGATGGTGCGGTCATTGGAGGCATTCAGGAACGGGCGTGCCGACTCAACGAAAATCCAGTTCGGATGGATACCCGGTGCCGACTGGAACTTCCGCATCTGGTCAATCTGCCAGCCGTAGGCCGCCGAGGTAGCAGTGTTCGCACCCTCTGGCCATGCCGGCGTCCGGTTCAATTCATCCTGTAGATCCGCCCGCGCGTACATGTAATTGTCAACGGAGGCCGCATCAACCGCGGCCATGAAGTCGTCCATCAGACCTGGCGCCCAATAAGTGCCGAGGATGCCCTTGGAGTAGTTGGCGAACGCAAACCTGCCATCATTGAAGCCACGGATCTGGGCCACTTTGTCCTTCATCTGCTGAAGGTTCTGTTCATACGTTGAACCGTTGCAGCCGAGCCCCAGCATGTCGCACTCGTCATAGGTGTCCCAGCCCACCACATTCGGGTTGCTGCCCACTTCAGTCCGGGACCATTCCGTTCCCGCGATGACCAGCATTCCCGTGTTCGTAATGGACGCCATCGTGGAGCCGTCATGTTCGGCGTTCTGATAAACGTTCACGCCGATGTCCTTCAATTGGGTGGCGTGCTCAGGTTTGCCGTAATAGACGCTGATGGGGAACAGGTTGGGGTTGTTGAGCTTCGCTGCGCCGGGGAACTTTGCCCAGTACGCAGGGCCGCCATCCCAGGGAATCCGCGCCAGGTTGGCGAGACTACCGGTGCCCGGGGTGGTGGGGGTTGGGGTTGCCGTTGGGGTTGCCGTGGCCGTCGGGGACGGGGTGGGCGTTGGGGTTGCCGTCGGCGTTGGGGACGGGGTGGGCGTTGGGGTGGCCGTCGGGGTCGGGCCAGCCGTCGTCGCACTCGGCGTCGGCGTCGGCGTCGGGCTTGCGGACATGGCCGTCGGCGTCGGCGTCGGGCTTGCGGACGTTGGAGTCGGGGTTGCAGTGGGGGTTGCGGTGGTCACGCTCGGCGTCGGCGTCGGCGTCGGGCTTGCGGACGTGGCCGTCGGCGTCGGCGTCGGGCTTGCGGACGTTGGAGTCGGGGTTGCCGTGGTCGCAGGAGGCGACGACGTAGGTGCCGTGATGGTTGTCGTCGGTGTCGGCGTCGGCGTCGTGCACCCGGCGAGGGCCAACGCAATCACCGCCCCAAGCATTGAGACCTTGAGTTTCATGACATGTTCCTTTGGGGAAGCAGCCACACATTAGGCTGCTGCGGCGCCGGATCCCCACGCCCGGCTCGTTTTGTCTCCTGCCAAGGCAGGGATTTTAGCCAGGGTGAACGTCCTGGCAGAGCTCGATGACGAGCATCAATTTTTACTCGACATGCTGCGGTGCGACGCGTGCGGGCCATGTGTCCGGCGCCATCGAGCGAGCAAGCGCAACCCGTCAGTCAGGGCTGCAACGACCTTGAAGACCCAAAAGGGTGGCCGTCAGCCCAGCTTACGTGAAGCCCTCAGCGCCCCGCTGATTGTTACGCAGATCACATTCCACCATTTCGATGCTTCGCTGCGCACCAGACGGTAGGAGTCGTCTAATGCGCAGGGAGTCATCTATCCGGCTGCGCGAAGGGCCCGCAGCACGCGAATCTTAAACTCCTGCTCCTGGAACAGGTCCCGCCACTTGATGCGAATGAACGTCCACCCTTCCTCCATTAGCGCCTTTTCGCGCTGCCGTTCCCGAAAAATGACCTCTTCCGTTGGCGCGTAGTCGAAGTACTTCACCCTGCCGTCGAACTCCATGGCCAACTTCTTGTCGCGCCACGCGAAGTCCAAGCGATGCTTTCCTTCGGTTGTTCGAACTTCCACCTGAAGTTCTGGTGGCTCAATGCGGAGTCGCACGAGAAGTTCCCGACTTAGAGTCTCGCCCGGAGACTCGGAGCGGGCATCGGCATTCTTCACAGCGCGTCGCAGCGAAAGCACTCCGTTTCTGCCCGACAGAGCTGCGCATCATTACGCTAGCTTCGTCGCATCCGCACCAATTCGGAGGGCATGGTCCATCAAGACAAGGCTCTGCCGGTAGTCCAACATCAGGCAACAGTCCACCACTGTCCGCTCCAGCGAAGTACACGGCAGCCCGTCCACGAGGACCACCTCGCCCTCCCCAAGCACTCTGGAATGGGCCACCACATCGCGGCCATGCGAATTCGGCGCCGGCGTCTTCTTCTGCGTGATGTGTGCACGGTCATCAACACCCCACAGGAACAGGCGATGGAGGCGGGCAGCGGATGTATGGCTGTAGACTAAGCCACCACTCGACGTCGTGAGTGTCCCGTGGGCGTGCGCGGCGATCAGTTGCCGGCTTCGAACCCGTGGTTTTGCGCCGCCCAGGTGCGTTCACGGATGTAGCACCCCCGGCGGAGCCTCACCAGTACGCCCCTTCGCACCAGGGCAGAGGTGGCCCGGGCATTGAAGCCTGCCTCATTGAGCTGGCTCGTCCGCCACAAGTCCATGCCGGATGGAAGCTCCCTGGGAGCGGAATTAGTCATGAGCCAAGCTTCGCCACGCCCGCAAGCCCGGGAAAGGCGTGCACCGTCCTATGTGGAAAAGTCCATTTCGATGGCTTCCTGCCGGCTAGATGACTCCTAGCGTCTAATCTGCAGCGAGGCATCGAAACGGGGGCCCACAGCAAACGGGCGCGGGCAGCAGGCAGAAGGCACGCAAAAGCGGGCGACACCTCCCCAGGTATCGCCCGCCTCGTTGGCTCTGTTGCGCAGAGTCCGCGCCCCGAAGATGCAGGGTCTCAGGGGCGCTGCCGGCCGAACACCGGGAGTGCGCGCAGCCAACGGGAGAACCCGCCAGCCTTGCGGTCACAGTCGGCCGGAATGTAGAAGTCCGGATCTGTTGCACCGAAGGGCAGGTACAGCTCCTGACCGGGCGCCGGGAATTCCACGACGTTGTTCGTATCCTTCGAGTCCATCTGTTCCTCCTCTTTCTCATGCATGCAGTTTCCGCTCTTCGGAAAACTTTTATTGTTATGTGGAAAGTGTAGGCAGCCGGGAAACAACGCGTCAAGACCCCCAACAACGTCACGCGAGTTGCCCCGGTCACATTTGGATGGTTCATAACGATCCTTCGGAACCCATATACACAAGCCGAAATCATGCGCTACTCTCGAATGAGTTCGTGGCGTAGGTCACGTAACCTGAGAGCAGCAGGCAGGGTCGTAATGAGCTGGCATCAATGGATGTCGGCTCTTTTTTGTTGGGTCGGCTCCACCAGAAACGCGGTGGAAACACGCGCTTAATTTCATTGATGGAACGTAGGTTCCACCTCACAGAAGTTGGGATATGACCATGAGCAACAACATCGTCCTCGGCGAAAACCAGTACGGCAAAGCAGAAGTCCGCGTCGTCAAAGTCACTCGGGATACGGACCGCCACCACATCGAAGACCTGAACGTCACCTCGCAGCTGCGCGGCGACTTCCAGGCCGCGCACCTCGAGGGCGACAACGGCCACGTCGTCGCCACCGACACCCAGAAGAACACTGTCTACGCGTTCGCTCGTGAAGGCATCGGCTCCCCCGAGTCATTCCTCCTGCGCCTTGCAGACCACTTCACCGGCGGGTTCGACTGGGTTAGCGGCGGACGCTGGGAAGCCGAAGCCTACAGCTGGGATCGCATCCAGGCCCACGGCGAGGGACACGACCACAGCTTCGTCCGCAACGGACAAGAGGTGCGTACCGCCGTCGTCGTCCGTGATGGCGCAACCACGCACCTTATTTCCGGCCTCAAGGACCTGACCGTCCTGAAGACCACGCAGTCCGGCTTTGTCGGCTACCCGCGCGACAAGTACACCACCCTGCCGGAAACCACCGACCGCATCCTGGCTACCGATGTATCCGCCCGCTGGCGCTACAACACCAACCTGGACTTCGCCGGCACGGACTTCAACAAGAGCTACGAGGACATCAAGGCACTCCTGCTGGAAGGCTTCACCGAGAACTACTCCCACGCCCTGCAGCAGACGCTGTTCGACATGGGCAAGAAGGTCCTGGAAGCACACAGCGAAGTGGACGAAATCAAGTTCTCCATGCCCAACAAGCACCACTTCCTGGTTGACCTGAGCCCGTTCGGCCTGGACAACCCCAACGAGGTCTTCTTCGCGGCCGACCGCCCGTACGGCCTCATCGAAGCCACGGTCCAGCGCGAGAACATTGCCGCTGCACCGGTTGCCTGGAGCGGCATCGCCGGCTTCTGCTAAAACCCGCACCAAACCACTAAAACCGCACCATCCACGGATTTGTGTGCAGGTCCCCCAACGGCGCCCCCGTCAGGCCGGACCTGCACACGAACCCAACCCCAAAACCCCAAGATTTTGTTAGCCAGACACAGTTAGCCAGACGAAGACGTCTGCCATGAACCCAGAAAGTCTGCCATGAACATCAAAAAGAAGTCCCGCCCCGCGAATACCACCTCTTCGCGGAAGCATCAGCCGGAACGCCCCGAGGACAAGCGCCTGTCAATTGGCAGCACCTTCGCTTACGGCTTCCAGCACGTCCTCACCATGTACGGCGGAATCATTGCCCCGCCGCTCATCATCGGTGCAGCCGCCGGCATGTCCTCGCAGGACATCGGCCTGCTCATCGCCGCCTGTTTGTTCGTTGGCGGCCTGGCCACCATCCTCCAGACTGTGGGCATCCCGTGGTTCGGTTCGCAGTTGCCGCTGGTGCAGGGGGTTTCCTTCGCAGGCGTTTCCACCATGGTGGCGATCGTCCAAGGCGGTGGCGGGATCCAGGCCGTGTTCGGCTCGGTCATTGTGGCGTCGCTGATTGGCTTGGCGATCACTCCCCTGTTCTCCAAGATCATCAAGTTCTTCCCGCCAGTGGTCACAGGCACAGTGATCACCACCATCGGCCTGACGCTGATGCCGGTTGCCGCAAACTGGGCCATGGGCGGCAACGCCAAGGCCGACAACTACGGCAGCATGGCCAACATTGGACTCGCAGCAGCAACCATGGGTGTCGTCCTCCTCCTGAGCAAGGTTGGCAACGCAGCCATCTCCCGCCTTTCGATCCTGCTGGCCATGGTCATCGGCACCATCATCGCGTTCGTGGCAGGCATGGCCGACTTCTCCAAGGTTGGCCAGGGCGACATCGTCGCATTCCCCACACCGTTCGCTTTCGGCGCTCCGACCTTTGAAATCGCCGCCATCATCTCCATGCTCATCGTCATCCTGGTCACCCTGACGGAGACCTCGGCCGACATCATCGCAGTGGGCGAGATCGTGGACACCAAGGTGGACTCCCGCCGCATCGGCGACGGCCTTCGCGCAGACATGCTCTCCAGCGCCATCTCCCCGCTCTTCAACTCCTTCACGCAGAGCGCTTTCGCCCAGAACGTGGGACTGGTGGCCATCACGGGCATCAAGAGCCGCTTCGTGGTCAGCGCCGGCGGCCTTATCCTGGTGATCCTCGGCCTCCTGCCGATCCTGGGCCGCGTTGTCGCAGCGGTTCCGACGCCCGTCCTGGGCGGCGCCGGAGTGGTGCTGTTCGGTACGGTGGCAGCCAGCGGTATCCGCACCCTGGCCAAGGTCGAGTACAAGAACAACATGAACCTGATCATCGTGGCGGCATCCATCGGCTTCGGTATGATCCCCATCGCCGCACCGTCCTTCTACGACGCGTTCCCGTCCTGGTTCTCCACGATCTTCCACTCCGGCATCAGCTCGGCAGCCGTCATGGCCATCCTGCTGAACATCCTCTTCAACCACTTCAAAGCCGGCAACTCAGACAACCAGTCGGTGTTCGTCGCCGGTACTGACCGGATTGTCAGCGAAGAGGACATCAAGTGCCTCAGCGAAGGCGACCGCTTCGAAAACGGCAAGCTCATCGACGCCGACGGCAAGGAAGTCCCGCTCAAGACCTCCAGCGCGTCGGAGCACTAGCTTTCAACCGCGCAAACAACAGCAGGCGGCAGTGTTTCCTTGGGGGACACTGCCGCCTTTTGTCGCCTCGCGCGGAAAGCGGACAGGAACAGAATGTACGACGCCGGCACCCGCCCACGCGGCGCCCTCGCCACCGCAGGCACCCACTTCCCACGCGGAGCGCCGTAGGATCGGGCCATGACCGAACAGGCTCCCTGCTTCCACTCATTGGCCTTCCGCGAGATCCCAACGCCGGACTACGCGGATGTCTGCCTGGCTGTCCTTCCGGAAGGGGCCGGCACGGACCCCACGGAATGGGCAGAGCGGCTGTTTTCCCTGGAGTCCATGCCCCGCTGTGTTGCTGCGGCGATGGGTTTGCGCCAGGCACTGGTCCCTTTAATCGGCGTTCCCAAGGCCCCGCAGGACACGTTCAAGGTCAGCGAGCAGTCCGGCGAAGAAGCCCTGATCTTTGTCCGGGACAAGCACTTGGACTTCGCGGCCGCCGTCGGGGTCGATCCGGTGGGCCGACTGATCAGGGTGACTACCGCCGTCGTACTTAAAGGATGGCGCGGGAAGCTGTACTTCAGCGTCGTGCGCCCGGTGCACCCGATCGTGGTGAACTCCATGCTGAAGAAGGCCACCCGCTCACAACCAACGCCGAGCTGACAGATAATGCCCATGTTTTTGGAAAACATGGGCATTAAGTGCCAACTCGGCGTGTGCGGGGGGGTAAGGCCTAGTTCTGGTTCAGCTCCGCGGAGATCGCCATGGCAGCCTCGCGCAGCATGGGCACGGCGCGGTCGGCGAAGCTCTGGTCCACACGGGTGATCGGCCCGGAAACCGAGATCGCCGTGGGCGTGGGCGCATTCGGCACGGCCATGGCGAAGCAACGGACGCCGAGCTCCTGCTCTTCCTCGTCTATGGAGTATCCACGCTCACGGATCAACGCCAGGTCCGCGAGCAGGGAGTCGATGTCGCCGATGCTCTTGGCCGTGGGAGTGGGCATGCCGGTGCGGGCCACGATGCCGCGGACCACCTCGTCATCCAGCTGGGCGAGGATGGCTTTACCCACGCCGGTATCGTGCGTGTGGGCGCGGCGGCCAACTTCGGTGAACATGCGCATGGAGTGCATGGACGGGACCTGGGCCACGTAGATGACCATGTCGGAATCCAGGACGGCCATGTTGGAGGTCTCGCCGAGGCGTTCCACGAGGGTCTTCAGTTGCGGACGGGCCACGGCGCCAAGCTGCTTGCTGGCACCTTCGCCGAGCCGGATGAGCCGCGGGCCCAGGGCATAACGGCGGTTGGGGAGCTGGCGGATGTAGCCCAGGGACACCAGCGTGCGGAGCAGGCGGTGGATGGTGGGCAAGGGCAGGTCGGTGGACGACGAGAGTTCGCTGAGCGTGACGTCGCCGCCCGCGTCCGTGATCAGTTCCAGCAGTTCAAAGACGCGCTCAACGGACTGCACGCCTCCGGAGGCTTTTTCAGCCATTCCCTTGTCTCCCATGACTCAGATTCCGACAACTCTTATCCGCATCGTGAAAAGAATTGCTTAGAACACCCAACATACAGCACAGCGCGCACCTGCGCGACGACACCGAACATGACCAGGCAAGGGGTTGTGTTTCCACTTTGTAGATAATAATATCCATAATACGAAAACATTCAGTTTGGAACGGCGGCCCGGGAACGGGCCTTACAGGAGGAATTTCAATGGCGAATCCGAGCCCCGGAAACTCGATCACCCTGCGCGTCGCCGCACCGTCGAGCTTCACCGCTACCAGCGAACTGGCAGCAGCCGTCGGCGCAGCCGGTGCAGCAATCACCGCGCTGGACGTCACGGAATCCCACCACGAGACGATCGTTGTTGACGTCACTTGCAACACCACCGACGACGACCACGCAGCCCGCGTCAAGGACGCCCTGAACGCACTCGACGGCGTCACCGTCCAGCACGTCTCGGACCGCACCTTCCTCATGCACCTCGGTGGCAAGCTGGAGGTCGTCCCCAAGGTAGCCCTGCGCAACCGTGACGATCTTTCACGCGCCTACACTCCCGGCGTCGCGCGTGTCTGCATGGCTATCGCCGAAGACCCAGCCGCAGCCCGCAACCTGACCGTCAAGCGCAACACCATCGCCGTCCTCACCGACGGTTCAGCCGTGCTGGGCCTGGGCAACATCGGCCCCGCCGCTGCCCTTCCCGTGATGGAAGGCAAGGCTGCACTGTTCAAGCAGTTCGCCAACGTTGACGCCTGGCCGGTCTGCCTGGACACCCAGGACACCGAAGAAATCATCATGATCGCCAAAGCCATGGCCCCCGTTTACGGCGGCATCAACCTCGAAGACATCGCCGCACCGCGCTGCTTCGAGATCGAGAACCGCCTCCGGGAAGAACTCGACATCCCGGTCTTCCACGATGACCAGCACGGCACCGCGATCGTCACGCTCGCTGCCTTGGTCAACGCCCTCCGCGTGGTGGACAAGAAGCTCTCCGAAGTGAAGATCGTGGTTTCGGGCGTCGGCGCTGCCGGCTCGGCCATCATCCAGCTCCTCAAGGCCCAGGGCGCGCAGCACATCATCGCCGCCGGCCGCTCGGGCGCCATCCATTCGGGCGAGAAGTACGACGACGAGCACCGCAGCTGGATTGCCGCGAACACCAACGAAGAAGGCTTCTCCGGAACCCTCCACGACGCTCTCAAGGGAGCGGACGTCTTCATCGGCGTCAGTGCCCCACACGTGATCGGCGAAGAGCAGGTTGCTTCCATGGCCGAGGACGCGATTGTTTTCGCCATGGCCAACCCGACGCCGGAGATCGACCCCGTTGTTGCGTCCAAGCACGCAGCCGTGGTTGCCACCGGCCGCAGCGACTTCCCGAACCAGATCAACAACGTGCTGGCCTTCCCGGGCTTCTTCCGGGGCCTGCTGGACGCCGGAGCATCGGACATCACGCCGAACATGCTGGTGGCCGCCGCCGAGGCAATTGCCAACCGGGTAGCTGACGATGAGCTCAACGCGAGTTACATTATCCCCAGCGTCTTCGATCCCCATGTTGCCGCCGATGTAGCGACCGCCGTAGCCAATGCTGCGCACGCCAACGCCGCCAGCGCACTCTAGAAAAAGGAATCCGCTCACATGGCTATCACAGTCACCGATCCCCGGCCGATCGATCGCGCCGAGGAAATCCTCACCCCCAAGGCCCTGGCCTTCATCGAGGAACTGCACAAGCGCTTCGCCGGCACCCGCAATGAGCTCCTGGAAGCACGCGGCGTCAAGCGCCAGAAGGTTGCGGACACCAGTCGCCTGGACTTCCTCCCGGAGACCCAGGACATCCGCGACGGCGACTGGAAGGTCGCTGAGGCACCGGCAGCTTTGCAGGACCGCCGGGTCGAAATGACCGGCCCGGCAACCCCGGCCAAGATGGCCATCAATGCCCTGAACTCCGGCGCCAAGGTGTGGCTGGCTGATCTTGAAGATGCCAGCACTCCCACGTGGCCCAACGTCATTGACGCCATCCTGAACCTCCGCGATGCTGCCCAGGGAACCCTGAGCTTCACTTCGCCCGAGGGCAAGGAATACCGTCTCCGCACGGACGCTCCGCTCGCTGTGGTGGTGGCCCGCCCCCGCGGCTGGCACATGGAAGAACGCCACCTGCTGATCGACGGCGAACCCGCCGTGGGTGCGTTGGTGGACTTCGGCCTGCACTTCTTCCACATCGCCAAGCAGCTGCTCCTCAACGGACACGGCCCGTACTACTACCTGCCCAAGATGGAGAGCCACCTTGAGGCACGCCTCTGGAACGACGTCTTCGTGTTCGCACAGGACTTCCTCGGCATCCCGCAGGGCAGCGTCCGCGCCACCGTGCTCATCGAGACCATCCCGGCTGCGTTCGAGATGGACGAGATCCTCTACGAACTGCGCGATCACGCCTCGGGCTTGAATGCCGGCCGCTGGGATTACCTCTTCAGCATCATCAAGTACTTCCGTGATGCCGGCGAAGAGTTCGTCCTCCCGGACCGCGCCACCGTGGCCATGACGGCACCGTTCATGCGGGCCTACACCGAACTCCTGGTCAAGACCTGCCACAAGCGCGGCGCCTTCGCCATGGGTGGCATGGCCGCGGTCATCCCCAACCGCAAGCAGCCCGACGTCACCGCCGCAGCCTTCGACAAGGTCCGCGCCGACAAGACCCGCGAAGCGAACGATGGCTTCGACGGCTCCTGGGTTGCCCACCCGGATCTGGTCTCCACCTGCCGCGAAGTCTTCGACTCCGTCCTAGGCGACCGTCCCAACCAACTGGACAAGCAGCGTCCCGAGGTGAGCGTCACGGCCGAGCAGCTGATCGACGTCGCCTCCGCCGGCGGCACCGTCACGGAAGCCGGCCTGCGGCTGAACCTGTACGTCGCCGTCGCCTACACGGGCGTCTGGATCTCCGGCAGCGGCGCCGTTGCCATCCACAACCTCATGGAAGATGCCGCAACTGCGGAGATCTCCCGCTCGCAGGTGTGGCAGCAGATCCGCAACAAGTCCGTTCTCGCGGACACGGGCAACACCGTGACCCGCGAGCTCGTCAGCCGCATCCTGGGCGAAGAAACCGAGCGCCTGCGCATCGAGTTCGGTGACGAGAACTTCAAGGCGTACTACGAGCCCGCGTCCAAGCTGATCGAGGACATCTGTTTGTCCGACGATTACACAGACTTCCTCACCACTCCCGCGTACGAGCTGGTGGGCTGAGATGGGCTCATTCTCTTCCTCTGATCTGGCCCACATCGAGTCGCAGCTTGCCGCGACGGACCAGCTGCTGGACCGCAACTACCCCGGTGACGACGGCTCACGCCAGCCCATCCACACCGTCTACATCCCGGCCGACCGCTTCACTCCTTCCCTTGCGGCAGAATGGGGCGCCCAGGCGCTGGCGACGGCGGAAGCCCACGGCGGCCTGGAAAAGCTGGGTCAGTTGCTGGGCCAAGAGTCTCACCTGGCTGCCGCTGTCGCAGAGCGTGTGGCTGCGAAGCTTTCCGCTGAGCCGATCGAGGACCTCCGTCTGGACTTCGAAGACGGCTACGGCGACCGCGGCGATGAGGCAGAAGACGCCGACGCCGTTGCTGCCGCCAAGGCTGTTGCCACTGCCGTTGCGGCCGGGACAGCTCCGCCGTTCATCGGCATCCGCTTCAAGTGCTTCGAAGCCCCCACCAGGGCACGCGGCCTGAAGACGTTGGACTTGTTCGTCTCCACGTTGGCTGAGGCCGGCGAACTCCCCGCTGGACTGATCCTCACCCTGCCCAAGGTCACCACGGTGGCCCAGGTGCAGGCGATGGACTACGCGGTGACCCGCCTTGAGGAAGTCCACGGGCTTCCTGCCGGCCGGCTCCGCTTTGAGGTGCAGGTGGAAACACCGCAGCTCATCATTGGCGCTGACGGAACCTCGCCTGTGGCCCAGCTCCCCCACGTTGTTCCGGGCCGTATCAGCTCCCTGCACTACGGGACCTACGACTACAGCGCTTCGCTGGGTATCTCCGCGGAATACCAATCCATGGAACACCCGGTGGCCGACTTCGCCAAGGAAGTCATGCAGCTCGCAGTCGCCGGCACGGGCATCCGCCTTTCCGACGGCTCCACCAACATCATCCCGGTCGGCGACGGCGTGGAAGATGCGTGGAAGCTGCACGGCCGGCTGGTCCGTCGTTCCCTGGAAAACGGCTACTACCAGGGGTGGGACCTGCACGCAGCCCAACTCCCCAGCCGTTTCTCGGCGTCGTACGCTTTCTACCGCGAAGGCCTGCCCGCAGCGGCACTGCGCCTCCGCAACTATGTTGAGCGCACCGAAGGCGGCGTCATGGACGAGCCCGCCACGGCCCGTGCCCTTGCCGGCTTCGTCCTCCGCGGCGTCCAGTGCGGCGCAGTGGCGACCGACGAGGTCAAGGCGCTTGCCGGCGTCGAACTTTCACAGCTGACCGCACTGGCGCACCCGCGGCTCGCACAACCAACTTCGCACTGATAGGAGCATTTCGCATGGGCAAGTACTATTACCCGCAGGGCGGCCTGCCGCCGCAGACGCAACTGACCACCGAGCGGGCCATCGTCACCGAGGCGTACACGGTGATCCCCAAGGGCGTCATGACGGACATCGTCACCAGCAACCTGCCGGGCTTCTCCAACACGCGGTCGTGGATCATCGCACGGCCGATCTCCGGTTTCGCCACCACGTTCTCCCAGCTGATCGTGGAGATCGCACCGGGCGGCGGGGCTCCCAAGGCCGAGTTCGAGTCCGGCGTTGAAGGCGTCATCTTCGTCACCAAGGGCCAGGTCAACCTGACCCTCGACGGCGAGCTGCACCACCTTGAAGAGGGCGGCTACGCCTACCTCGCCGCCGGTTCAGAGTGGGGCCTGGAGAACGTGTCCGACGACATCGTGTCCTTCCACTGGATCCGCAAGGCCTACGAGCGGCTCGAAGGTTTCGAAGCCAAGTCCTTCGTCACCAACGAGAAGGACGTGGAGCCCACCTCCATGCCGGACACCGACGACGTCTGGAAGACCACGCGCTTCACGGACTCCAGCGACCTCGCCCACGACATGCAGGTCAACATCGTCACTTTCCAGCCCGGCGGTGTGATCCCCTTCCCGGAGACCCACGTCATGGAGCACGGCCTGTACGTGCTTGAGGGCAAGGCCATGTACCTGCTGAACAACGACTGGGTTGAGGTGGAGGCTGGCGACTTCATGTGGCTGCGCGCGTTCTGCCCGCAGGCTTGCTACGCCGGTGGCCCTGGCGAGTTCCGTTACCTGCTGTACAAGGACATGAACCGCCAGGTGAAGCTCACCTAGTCTTTGCCCCGCTTGTCCCGAGATCGCCGGAACGCTGCCAGTTCGCCTGGAGCTTTCCGGCGATTTCGCGTTTCTGCGGCGAACTCAGCGCTCTGGGTGGCTTCCGCGGCGGCCTATGGCGAGTCCCGCCCAGAATGCGAGGACCAGCAGGCCAACGCCTGCCACGGCCAATCCGAGCTGGGTCCCTTTACTCACGAAGGAGCCGTTGTCCCCCACGAACACCTCGTTGCTGAGTGGCGCGTAGGCAAACCAGCCGACGTTCGTTTCCAAGTTGCTCCACGCCACCACTACCCCGGCGATCACCGCGATCAGTCCCAGCAAAGGCACGACGACGGCAGCCAGTCTGCGTGCAGGCTGCGGCGTGTTCTGTTCCCCGGATATGTTGCGTTCCCCCATGCCGCCGAGTCTAACCTGCGCGTCCGCACCCAACTGGGTAACAGCACATGTTCTACTGAGCGCTCAATGGGACGTTTGCTGTTACTCAGTTGGGTTTGCCTGGGCCGCCGGCGATTCGGTACGACTCCTGCAGCAGCTCATCCAACTCGTCCGTGCCGATTCGCTCGAGCCTGATCAGCATGAGTTGCGGGGATTGGTCGTGATGTGGGGTCCAGAAGAAGGTGTCAGGTTCCATGGCTGCGAGCGCTTCGCGTTCATCGGTTTTGACGGTGCCCACGCCTTCTTCCCAGATGCGGGCCATGAGCGTCTTGGCGAACCATGCGGGCTGTCCCCAACTGGGACGCTCACTTACACCGGGCATGCCCAGGCAGATGCGCCGGATATCGTCTTCTGTGGCCATGGTTCACTGTGGCATTTGTTCTTGTGCCACGACAAGGGCGTCCGCTATTTGCCCATGCCAAAAGTCAGGCCCTCCTGGGTCATCGACAAAGCACAAGGTAGCACCGGCGTCGTAGCTGTCGGCTGCCCTGCCAAGTCGCGGGAAACGTGCACGGCTCCCGGGAAGGCTGCCACATCGCCGGAACGTTCCGGCGATCCGGCACGGTTCCCACCAACTCGGTGAAGCTCGAGGTGAAGCTCGAGGTGAAGCCCGAGGTGAAGCTCGATCCCCGTCGAGCCCGAGCCCGCGGCCCCTGCCCCAGCGCGAAGGGCCTTGGGTAGAGTGCTCCCCATGGATGACAAAGCGATGTTGCTCGGCTATTTGCGGCTCCGGAGGGCGGACTTGCTCGGCAAGGTGGAGAACCTCAGCGAGTACGACGCCAGGCGGCCCTTGACCCCTACCGGCACCAACTTGCTGGGCTTGGTGAAGCACGTGGCCAGCGTGGAGCTGGACTACTTCGGGGTGACATTCGGGCGGCCCAGCGGCAAGGAGATGCCGTGGCTGGCGGAGGACGCCGAACCGGATTCCGATATGTGGGTCCCTGCAACTGAGAGCCGGGAAGAGATCCTGGAACTGCACCATTTTTCCGCGAAGCACAGCGACGAAACCATTGAGTCCCTTCCCTTGGATGCGCCGGGCGTTGTGCCATGGTGGTCTGAGGAGAAGAAGAACGTCACGCTCCACCAGATCCTGGTCCATATGTGCGTGGAAACCGCCAGGCATGCGGGACACGCAGACATCATTCGCGAGCTCATCGACGGCTCCGCGGGTCAGAGGCCTGGGGATCCCAACATCCCGAGCCGCAACTCCGAGGAATGGGCAGCCCACCGGTACCGCATCGAGGAAGCAGCCAGGGAGGCCAATCGTCGCCACTTCTGAACCTTCAGAGCCCACGCATATGTTGGGCAAACCTCCCGCGTAGCCTCGCTCCGTAGAAATGGCGGCCGCCACCGCAAGCCTCCCCCACAAACTTGATGCGAACTTGAGCCAAACGAAAAGGTTCCTTGATATAGCGGCGCCACGCTGGAATCAGTCGGAACACCAATACCGAGGGGTTTCGGCAACGAATCTCAAGTATGAAAGACATCGATGTGGGGGACGCAATGGAGCAGTCATCATCACTCAGCGAGGTAGTTGCCGTCAAAGGCATCATCCAGGACCAACACCCCGTGGATTTCTACGCGCTGGGCGTCGCTGGATGCATCGACCGGCTCGCCGCGCCGCTCCGCCGCACCGGCGTCACCGTGCACTGGCACACCCCGCATCACGGCATCGAGATCTCGTCGAAGGCCGCCGCCCTCCTCTATCACGTGGCGCAGGAGACCTTCAGCAACACCCTCAATTACGCCGATGCCAGCCAGCTCACCGTCCGCCTCAACGCCGTCTACCACGGCATCCAGCTGACCATCACGGACGACGGCGCCGGTTTTGAAATCCACGCCTCGCCCAGCGGCCGGCGGCACGGTTTCGGCCTGCTGCTGATGTCCATCGCAGTGCACGACGCCGGCGGGACAGTAGACATCGACTCTGCACTTGGGCGGGGCACCAGTGTGAGGGTCACGCTGCCGTTGGATTGAGTCCGATTTGGGACCTTATTTGGGCTCCCAGCCATTTCCCAACCGCGTTGCCGGACGTATTCTGTAGCTACTTTTCAGCCTGACATCCCGACGGAATGGCACGAAAATGGCGCGCAACAAGGGTCCAAAGCTCGGTTTCGGCAAGGTCCTCCTGAGGGTCTTCGGGTACTTCCTGGTGAGTATCCTCTGCGGCGTGTTGATCTCCGGGCTGGTGGTCCCGGTGGTGGCGTTCACCAGCACCACCGTGGGCGGGTCGATCGGGTTCTATGAGGACCTGCCGAGCGAACTGAACGTCGATTCCCCCTCCCTTTCCAGCACCGTGGTCTCCGCAGACGGCCAACACATCGCCACGTTCTACGCAGAAAACCGGGTCAAAGTTCCCTTGGAGGAGATGTCACCGTTTATCCGGGAAGCCATCGTGGCGATCGAAGACAGCCGCTTTTACGATCACGCCGGCGTAGACGCGCAGGGCATCATCCGGGCGTTGAGCTCCAACCTGACCAAAGGCACACGGCAAGGGGCATCCACGCTGACGCAGCAATATGTCACCAACGTGCTCAACGAGTCGCGGCTGTCCGAGGGGCGTCCTGAGGACGTGGTGCTCAGCGGCCAGAAAACCATGGGAGACAAACTCCGCGAGGTCAAACTCGCCCTCGAGTTGGAGAAGCGGTTCAACAAGGAACAGATCCTTGAGGGATACCTGAACATCGTGTTCTTCAACCGGGACGCCTACGGCATTGAAGCCGCATCACGATACTTCTTCAGCACCTCCGCGAAGGACCTGACCCTGCCACAGGCCGCGGTCCTTGCCGGACTGGTCAACGGGCCCAGCATTTACGACCCCATCGTGGACCCGGATGCGGCGTTGAGCCGGCGCAACCTCGTCCTGGACCGGATGCTGGAACAGGGCATGATCACGGCAGTAGACCACGGCGTGGCAGTGGCAACACCCATAGAGCTGAACATCACGCCTTCCCGGCAGGGGTGCGCGGGGGCAGCTATAGCCACCTACTTCTGTGACTATGTCTCCCACCTGATCCTCAACGACGAGACCTATGGTTCCACCGTCAACGAGCGCGAGCGATTGCTCTACCGGGGTGGCCTCACCATCACCACCACCTTGGACAGCAGGCTCCAAGCCGTTGCCCAGGCCCAAGTGGACGCCTCTGCCGGGGACAACCCGGACAAATGGGGCGCGGCCATGACCACGGTGCAACCCGGCACCGGCAAGATCCTGGCCATGGCGCAGAACACGGTCTTCGTGCCACAGGAAGGAAAATACGATACCCAGCTGAACTTCAACGTGGACGCCAAGGACGAGAACGGCTACGACCTCAACGGTGCCGGTGGTTTCCAGCCGGGATCCACCATGAAACCGTTCATCTACGCCGAGTGGCTCAACCAAGGCAAGCACCCCACGGCCGTGGTTGACGCCTCACGCAGGGTCTACCCCGTGGGGTTCCCGTGGCGTTCCAGTTGCGGAAGGGTGTTGGGCGGCTACAGCTCCGCCCAGAAGGCACAGAATCTGGGCGCCGACGACGACCTGCAAAACAACGATGTGGGCTACTACCGCGCCATGCCTATCAACTACGGCCTCTACAACTCCATCAACACCGCAACGTTCGCCACGGCAGCGCAATTGGACTTCTGCGGCATCCAGAAAATGGTGGACACCGTGGGTTTGCACAGCGGCCTCGACAACGCTCCGGTGAACATGCACCAGATCGGCAACCTCCTTGGCTCCATCGGCGTGGCGCCCCTGGTCCTGGCGAGCGCCTACGCAACCTTCGCCAACGACGGCACCTACTGCGCCCCCATCGCGATTACTGGGATCAGCGACGCCCAGGGCCGGCAGTTCGAAGCCCAAACACCCCAATGCCGGGAGGCCGTGAAACCGTCGGTGGCCCGTGGCGTCAACGCCGTCCTGCAGGATGTCCTCAAGATGGGCTCCGGCGTATGGATCGAGCCCAAGGTCCACACCAAGGTTCCCGTAGCTGCCAAGACCGGCACGTCCAACAACAACGGAGCCACGTGGGTGGCCGGCTACACCACCTCTCTTGCCACGGCGTCGTTCTTTGGGGATACGACGGCGGGACAGCAGCGAGCCGGGCAGAACGTCACCATCAACGGAAAGTTCTACAAATCCCTTGACGGTTACATGATCGCCGGACCGCAGTGGGCAAACTACATGGTGGAAGCCACGGCCCTCTACCCGAGCGGGCCCTTCGCGGCACCTGCTCCCCCGCCGGCGCCGGCACCTGTCACCACTGTGCCCGCGGTTCCGCGGCTGACGGGACGGTAGCGCGCGTACCGTCGTCCTCGTAGCTGTCCGCACCGGCGAGGTGACGGCCCGCGATGTACCCGAACGTCAGCGCCGGGCCAAGGTTGATGCCGCCCGCGGGGTAGTGCCCGCCCATGACGTTGGCTTGGTCGTTGCCGGCGACGTACAGGCCCTCGATGGGGACGCCGTCGTCATTGAGCGCCCGTGACAGCCCATCCGTGTCGACCCCCGCAAAGGTGCCGAAGCTGCCCGGCACCACCCTCACCGCGTAGAACGGCCCCTTCCCGAGGGCCCCCAGTGACGGGTTCGGCCGGTTGGTGGGATCACCGCTGTAGCGGTTGAAGGCCGTCCCGCCGCGTCCGAAATCGGGGTCGACGCCGTCGCGGGCGTTGGCGTTGAACCTCGCCACGGTGCGGCGCAACTCGGCGGGGTCGATACCGCACTTCGTAGCAAGTTCTTCCAGCGTCCGGCCCTTGATGAGGTACCCGGAACGCAGATAAGGGAACAACGGGACGGGCAGCGGTTTGGCCATTCCCAGCGGGAATTTCCGCACGAACCGACTGTCCGCGATCTGCCACGACTCCACGGTCTCCCCTTCCGGCGTCGCCGCGATGAGCGCCTCAACATAGTCGTAGTAGCCGTTGGCCTCGTTCACGAACCGCTTCCCGTCCGAGCGGACCCCGATGCTGCCGGGCTTGGCCCGGTCCATGATGTGTGGGAACACGCCGGTCCGGCCGTTGCGATACGCCACCAGCGATACCGGGCACCACGCAGCCGGCGACTTCACGTCGGTCCTGAAACGGGCTCCCACTGACTCAGCCAGGTTGATGCCGTCACCGGCGGTCTCGCGCGGGGAAAGCGTCCAGTGCTCCCGGCCCGTGGGCGTCTTGGGAAACAGCTCCTTGCGACGCTGAACATCGTTGGGGAAACCGCCGGTGGCCAGCACGACGCCGCGGCCGGCGTTGATCTGCAGCTCGCCTTCCGGGGAACGCACGACGGCGCCGGTCACCTTGCCGTTGTCGTCGCGGAGTAACGCTGTGGCAGGGGTGGAGACGCGGAGGTCGACGCCCAGATCATCTGCGGACTTCATGAGCCTGCCGGTGAGCGCTGTGCCGTTGACCAGCTGCATGTTGCGGCGGTGGGTCAGCAGGTCAAGGAGGTGGAAGCCGAAACGCCACCCCGCGTGGAAGATCCCTTTGAGGTTTCCTTGTGATGCTGAGAGGAACTTGCTGAGGTCCGGCCCTGCCATGATGCCCATGCCGAGGAAGGACGTCTCGTACAGCTGATGACGCATCTTGGCGCGAAGGGCCGGCTTGATGCTGCGGGCATTAAGGGGTTTGGGCCCTACAGAGCGGTTGCCTTTGCCAGCGCCTGGGAGCTTGCCGTAAATGTCGTTGATCTTGCTGCCCGGAACGAACTGCAGGGACGTCTTTTCCTGGAAGAAACCCACCATGTGCGGGGCAGCCTCAAGGAAGGCCTCCACGTTCCGCTCCCGGTAGTCGTCGCCGAGGACGGCGCGGAGGTAAGTCCGGAATGTCTCCTTGTCTTCGTTGACGCCCTCGGCTTTCGCCAGTGGGTTACCCGGGGCCCACGCCCAGCCGCCGGACCACGAGGTTGCGCCGCCGCAGACACTGGATTTCTCCACGACGATGACTTTCAGTCCGTGATAGGCCGCTGTCACTGCCGCAGCGAGACCTCCGGCTCCTGAGCCGATGACGAGGACATCGCAGTCAAGGGTGGGAACGGACGGGGTGCTGTTCATGTGGTGCTCCAAGTAAATGCGGGGGTGTTGAGGACTGAGTCGGCTGCGGCCTTCAGCTGCTTGGCCCAAGCGAGTTCGCCTATGGCGGCCACTCTGCTTCCGGAAGGGGTTTCGACGCTGACGGGGATGTCGGCGGGAAACGACGCGAGCATGGCTGGAAGGTCGAATTCGCCTTCCCCCGGCACACCCCGTTCCGAGCGGGACTCAAGGATCAGCCCTTCCTTGCTGCGCGGCGGAATGGCCGGACCGTCACAGAGTTGGATCATGGGGACCAGGTCGGCGGCGCCTTCGAGTTGGGCCAACGTGCCGCCGAAGCGGTTGACGTGGAGTGCATCCACCACGATTTTGCAGTCTGCCCGGTCCGCGAGCTCCACAGCCTGCGGGATGGATCGGACGGTCTGATACGCGATGGGTTCCAGCGTGGGGATGATCCCGTACGCTTTGCCGTCCTGCGTCATCTGCGCGAGGTGATCCCCGAAACGGTCCCGGTCCGGATCCGCGCAAGCAACAGTCAGCGTGGATGCTCCCAGGGCTTGACCCGCTTCCATCATCCGCAGCCAGGCTTCGCGTTGATCGGCGCCATTCTGCAGGCCGGTTCCGTCCAGAAGCAGGAACTCGATGTCTTCAACGGTGATTCCCGTGTCGGCCATTCGAGCCAGGGTTTCGCGAAGCATGGGCGAGCCAGGCTGGAGGTTGTACAGGCGCTCAGTGGGTGTCACTGGACGCACGCGTGCGCCGATGAAGTCGAAACCGGCCTCAGCGGCGATGGTCACCAGGTCCGGGGGTGCGGTGCCCACGAGGGAGAGCTGCGCAAGTCCGAGCCGACGCAGTGGCGTGCCGAGGGGTGGAATGGCAACAGGCTTGGAGGCACTGGGAGCAGCGGGATCGCCGGTCCGCTGCGAGATCGCCGGAAGGCTACGGCGAACTGGCACGTTTCCAGCGAGCTCGGCACCATCAATATCAGCACGGGCAACCAAAGCAGCAGCAATCCGCTGAGCGGCGTCGTACCCGCTCTTGACCGCGTTGGACACAATGGCCGCTGCAGTATCGACGACGGTTCCGGCCAATGCGACGGGAATGGACGCTGACCGGCTGAGCTCCGCTTCCCGTTGCTCCACGGTGAGCGGTCCGCCCAACGGCAGCACGGAGCGGGAAACAAGCAACTCCCCCGGGGCGTCGATCCACTGGTCGCCCCTGCCGGAACGGCTGATGCGTACCCGGCCGCCATCGAACTCCTCGATGGTGCTGGACAGGAAAATCCGCACACGCGGGTTGGCCTCAAGGCGCGGCACGGCCAGGATCTTGGCGCGACGTCCGGACTCCGGCGCCAGCGCTTCCTGGGGTCCGATGATCAGCACAGCGGTCCCCTGCGAAGCGAGGGTGTCGGCCACGCTCATGGACACGGAATCAGCGCCCCAAATGGTCACGGCCTCCGGTGGCCGCGAACCGCCGTCGAGAATCTCCGGGTGCGCCGCGAGCCAGTCCCGGATATCGCTAACACGCGGTAAATCACTGCCGATGAACCCAGCCGCCGGCCGACCACCACCAGAAGCGATGACAACCGCGTCGGCGCCGAAATTGCGGGCCAACTTACCGGCGTCGGACGTGTCAGCGTGGGTACCCAAGCGGACGTCCACGCTGAGGCGCTCGTTCTCCGAGGCTGACCAGTCGGCAAATCGGTGGAAGTCGGGCGTGGACCTCATGCGCTCGGCGAGGGCGAACTGCCCGCCCGGCCGCGCGCCGTCGTCAACCAACGTCACCTGAGCTCCCGCTTCGGCGAGCTCGCGGGCAGCGGTGAGCCCGGCGGGTCCGGCACCCACCACCAGCACGCGCGAGGTTGGGCGGACGGCCGGCGTTGGAACGGGTACACGCGAACGCCCAACGGCAGGGTTGACCGTGCAGGTGACTTGGCCGAGCCCCAGGTTGTCGATGCAGACGTTGCACGCGATGCACGGCCGGTAGCGTTCACCGCGCAGCACGCCGCCCACAAAAGCAGGATCCGCATGAATGGCGCGAGCCAGGCTCACGAAATCGCAGGTCCCGTTGGAGAGGACTTCGTCAATGATCTCCGGGCTGTTGAGCCGTCCGGCCATGCCCAAAGGGAGACCGAACTGACGGTAGGCCTGGGCGTAGTCGGACAAGATTCCGGGCTTCCACTCCCCTGACTGCACAATCCATTCGCCGGCGTCGTAGCTGCCCGCGGATAGGTCCAGGAAGTCGAGCTTGTCCAGATGGGCTTTTCTGATGATGGCCACTTGCTGTTCGGCGCTGATGCCGTCGGCCGGACCTTCCACCACGGAGACGCGCATGCCCACGATCGTGTCCGGCACCGCCTCGCGCACGGCATCGATGACCAGGTTCATGAAGAACTCCGGCGCCGCGAACTCATCCGTGCGGTGGTTGGAAATGGGCGACATGAACTGGTGGATCAGGTAACCGTGGGCGCCGTGGAGGTTGATGACGTCGAACCCTGCAGCCACTGCGCGCTTCGCCGCAGCAGCGTAGGCGGCCACGAGTTCGTAGCACTCAGCTGCGGTGAGTTCCCGCGGAACCTCGCCACCCGCCGTCGGGCACGGAACCGGCGACGGCGCGAGGTTCTTGAACCCGGACACCGAGGACTGCGCGGTGCGGCCGCCGTGGTTAAGTTCGACGGCGGCCAGCGCACCTTCGGCGTGCAGGGCGTCGGTGAGGCGGCGGAGCCCGGGGATCATGTGGTCCGTGTGCAGGCCGAGTTGGTGCGTGCGGCCCTTGCCGTCGGCGCGGACAAACGTCGCTTCGGTGGTCACCAGGCCCAGGCCGGCCTTGGCTCGGGTTACGAGGTAGTCAATGTATTGCTCGGTGATGTGCCCATCCGTGGTGCCGTAATTGCGTTCCATGGGGGCCGACGCGAGGCGGTTGCGTAGTGTCGTAGGGGTGCGGCCGTTGCGGCCCAGGGTCAGTGGCATTCCCGCTGCGGGCGTGGTGGAAACCATGGTCAGCGAGCCACCTTTTCACGGCCGCGCAGCTCTGGAATGGCTGCGTGGGTGGGCTGTACTGCGGCGAAGCGGACGGGTTGGCCGGTGCGTGAGGACTCGTAGACTGCCAGCAGGATCCGCAAGGATTTCAGCGCGTCTTTTCCCGTGATGGCCGGTTCGGTGCCGGTTTCCAGCGCCTGCACGAAGTCCTTCACCTGCAGTTTGTGGAACGGGATCAGCTGGCCGTTGATGACGGACAGGTCAACGTTCGGTTCGACGCCTTCAGGATGGACAGGCTCGACGACGATTCGCTCACCCACCGCCCACAGGTCCAGTCGGCCATCGCTGCCTTCCGGGAATTCCGTCAGGGATGCCGAGGCGCCCGTTTCGCCGGTAATGCGGAGCTGGATTCCAAGGTTGGGCGATACCGCGGTGGAGGCCTCCAGCGTTGCCATGGCTCCGGAGGTGAAGGTGATCACTGCCGTCGCGGAGTCTTCTACCTCTATGTAGTCGCCGTGGCGGTAGGTGTTGACCTTGCCATAAACCTCGGCCACGTCCCCCAGGTACCACTGCAGGAGGTCGACTTGGTGGACGGCCTGGGACATCAGCACTCCGCCGCCATCGTTCTCCCACGTGCCACGCCAAGCGTCGCGGTTGTAGTAGTCCGGGTCGCGGTGCAGCATGACCGAGCACTGGGCCATGATCGCCCGGCCCAGGGTGCCGTCGTCGATCGCGGTGCGGATCTTCTGCGACGCCGGCCAGAAGCGGCGCTGGAAAAGGACCCCCAGCTCAACTCCGGCGTCTTCGCAGGCTGCCACCATGCGCTCGGCGGACTCCAATTTGGTAGCGATGGGTTTCTCGCAGAGAACGTTGACCCCGGCTGCTGCTGCCCTCAGCACCACGTCCTCGTGGGTGGGGTGCGGCGTGCAGACGGAAACGATGTCCAGGTCCAAGGCGAGGAGCTCGTCAACACTGGTGACCGCATGCGGGATTCCCCAGCTCTTCGCTGTTGCCGAGGCCCGGCGCGGATCCACATCGCAGACGCCGACGATCCTGACGTTGTCCAGGGCACTGAATGCTTCCAGATGGTTGCGGGAAATGGCGCCGCAACCCGCGATTCCAACACGGAAGATGCGGGGTGCGGTTGCTGACGAAGTCATCGGGTAATCCAACTTTCGGGGCAAATGAGTCGTTTGCTGTGGTTCTGACGTGGACGGGCCGGTGCCGGGCGGCTGGGAGCTGCCGCCCGGCGTCGTGCGTTGTGATTGCTACTTGACGGAACTCCGCGGTTTGCCGAGGTCCTCCAGCGGAACGTTGTAGGTTTCCCGGGCCGTCATGATGGCGATGGCCGAAGCCACCAGGCACAGGATGGTGAAGCCCGCTACAGGCCACCAACCGTTCGGTCCGGGCTGGGCCAAGAGGGTTGCGATGGCCGGTGCGAAGCCAGCCAGGATCAAGCCGATCTGGCTGCCGATCGCCATGCCGGAGTAGCGGACCGCTGCGGGGAACATCTCTGGGAAGAACACCGTCCACACGCCGTTCCAGCAGGAGTAGAAGACCGTCATGTTCAGGAAACCGAACAGGAAAATCAGAGCTATGTTCTGCTCGCTGATGGCCCAGAAATAGCCGATGGTGGTCAGCGCGCAGCCAACCGCACCCACCAGGAGGACCTTCTTGCGGCCAATGCGGTCCGAGATCATGGCCGAGATGGGGATGGTCACCATGGACAGGCCGATGGTCACGGCGTTCACGGTGAGCATGAGGGTGCGGTCGATCCCCACGGCGGGGCCGGTGGCGTAGGCCAATGCATAGACGGTGAAGGTGGTCTGCATGACGGAGAACAGCATCACCACACCAACGCGCAGGACGTCGCGCCACTGGGTTTTCATGACCGCGACGGCGGGAATCGCCTTGGGCTTGTCATGCTCCACGATTTCCTCGAACACCGGGGGCTCATCCAAACGGGTCCGGATCCAGTACGCCACCGCAAGGACTACTACCGAAAGCCAGAACGGCACGCGCCAGCCCCAGCTGAGCAGATGCTCTTCGGGCAGGGCGGCCAACGGGATGAAAACGACCGTGGACAGCACCATTCCAGAGGCGTATCCGGTCATCACGAAGCTGGTGAAGAACGCGCGGCGGCCTTCGGGTGAGTGCTCCATGGTGAGGGTCGAGGCACCTGCGGCTTCAGCACCGGCAGAGAAGCCCTGGGCCAGCCGGCCCACCAGCAACAACGCCGTTGCCCAGTAGCCGATCTGTCCATACGTGGGCAGGAATCCGATGCCGATGGAGGCGACGCCCATGATCACCAGCGTGACCATCAGCGCCTGCTTCCGGCCGATCTTGTCACCGTAGTGGCTCATCACCAAGCCACCGAGTGGCCGGGCAAGGTAGCCCACGCCGAACGTCGCCATGGCTCCGAGCAATGCCACTACGGGGTCGCCGCCGGGGAAGAAGATCTTGGGGAAGATCAGGGCGGCGGCAGTGCCGTAGATGAAGAAGTCGTAGTACTCCAGGGTGGATCCAAGGAAGGAGGCGAGTGCCGCCTTCTTGGGCATTTTGACGTGTTCAACCGGCTCTGTTCCAACCGGTTCTGTTCCAAGCGGCGAGGCCGCATTGTTGGCGTCCGAGGGCGAGTGCTGCTGCACGTGTCCCATACTGTCTCCTCATTGAGTGCCGCGGGAAGTGGCACCGCCATGGTGCCTTGCCCGGCAAAGAATTGGACGAGGCACAAACCGCCGGCTGCTGCTTTGTTGTGCAGCCCGCCCGGTGGCCGTTGATAACGACTCCCGTAGCTGTGCTCCAGATCACAGGCGATTGTTCCTCTGGAATCGACTGTAGGACCCAGGTCACACGCAGCGGCGCAACTTCCCGTTGAACGGGACAGGTCTCTTTTCTGACTCGTCAGGGCTCCGGGTGGGACAACCACGGACGGGAGCCATAAGGCCGGCGTTCAGCGCCCATGGTCCGGGACAAGCCGCGGCCTGCGGCCACCAGGACCGGGAGTATCAGCCCGGCGTCTTCGTCCACGGAAGGGACGACGACGGAAATGGCACCTATGACGGCTTGGCCCTGGCCAAACACCGGCACGGAATAGGCCGTGTTCTCCTCCACCAGAACACCCACCAAACGGGCATAGCCACGCTCGCGGATCTGGGCGAGGTGGCTCCTGATCCTCGCAGGGTCCACCTCCGTTGCCTGCGTGGTCTTCTCCAGCTTTCCTGCCAGGAAACGGTCCTGAACCCAGCCCGGCATGTGCGCCATCATGGCCATTCCCGACGACGTGGTGTGGATGTCCAGACGGCCGGCAACCTCCGCCAGGTTCATGACCGTTCCATGCCGGTCCAGGCGTTCGAGGTAAAGAACACTGTTGGTTTCCACGTCCGGAATGGACAGGGCCACGTGTTCCCGCACGGCCGCGTGGACACCTTCCAGGAACGGCAAGCCGCGACGCCGGAATTCCTCCAAGGGATTACTGCGGGAGGCCAGTTCCCACATCTTCATTCCGACACTGAACTCGCCGGCCGCGTTACGCTCCAGGAGTCCGTTGGCCGCCAAATCCATAGCCAGGCGATGCACCGTGCTGCGGGACATTCCGGTGAGCCGGACCATGTCCTTCAAGGGAAGCCACGGCTGGCCTTTGGAAAACGCATCCATGATCTTCACGACGCGTTCGATCACGGACTCCCCCGACGCCGAGTTGGCCATGATGCCTCCGTAGTGCTTTTCCGGTCGGCTGCATCGCGGACCTCAAACCCAATATAGCCTTGCACTGAAGCGCGAGAATCCGGGAGGCAACGTGGAACTGCGGCAAATTGAGGCCTTCCTGGCAGTAGCCGAGGAATTGCACTTCGGCAGGGCGGCTGAGCGGCTTCGCATGGCCCAGTCGCCGTTGAGCCAAACCATCAAAAAGCTCGAAAAGAGCTTGGGCGCACCGCTCTTTGAACGCAACACCCGGTCCGTCACACTGACCCCGGCCGGGCATTCCCTGTTGCCGCACGCCCGTAGGATCCTGGACGAAGTGGACCTGGCACGAAGGGCTGTCAGCGCCGGATCGGGGACCATCTATGGCAAGCTCGCCATCGGCTTCTCCGGTGCCTTGAACCACGCCACGCTCCCTCCGCTGACGCGGGCCCTGCGCCAGCACTACCCGCAACTCGACGTCACACTTCATGGAGGCTTGCTGACCCAGGAAGCACTTCACCAGCTGGGCAACGGTGCACTGGATCTGGCCTTCATCGGCCTTCCCATCGACGCTCCGTCGCTGGCCACCCGGCGTATTGCCACTGAGCGGCTGGGGGTCACCCTGCCGGCAGACCACCCCCTGGCCGGACAGGCCTCCGTCGAAGTGGCCGAGCTGGCCGGTGATCCGTTCATCACCATGCCAGCCGCCCAAGGGTCCACGCTGCGTGAGGTCACCTTCGCGGCGTGTGCTGCCGCCGGGTTCCGCCCCAGGATCAGCCAGGAGGTCTCCGACCCCTACACGGCGCTGTCCTTGGTGGCCGGTGGCGTGGGCATCAGCCTGATGCCTGAGTCCATTGAGGGGATCATGCCGGCGGGCATCGTCTTCCTGCCGCTTCAAGGCGACGACGTCCTCCTATTTTCCGGACTCGCCTGGAACCCGGGCGCCATGTCGCCGGCCGTCCGGGCAGCACTACAGGTGGCCGAGGAAGTGCTGCCAACCCCCGCAGACTAGCCGACTATGTAGTTTCTGCACATGGTGAGAGATCAACTAAGTATTGGACAAGGCCTAATGCGTTGCCCAGCATTGAGGAAAGCCCCACCCACTCAATGAAGAGGACAACCTCATGGCCACGTTTGCCGTTACATACGCCTACTCCGACTCGACGTCCGCCGGCCGGGATACAGTCCGGCCCGCTCACGTGGAGTTCCTCAAAGCCCAGTTCGACGGCGGTCGCCTCCTCAGGAGCGGCCCTTTCGGTCCGGAGGAATCACCAGGCGCTCTGCTGATCATCGCCGGTGACAGCAAAACCGACGTCGAAGCCCTCATGGACCAGGACCCGTTCCACCAGGCAGGGCTCATTGAGGAACGGACCGTGCGGCAGTGGAACATCTTCTTCGGCGCTGAGGCTGCGCAGCCGGCAGCCACGCCCGCCGCGCAGAACTGAGGTCAACCAGTGCTGTCCGCGATCACCGTCTCCAAGGAGACCATTGCTTTTCTGGATTCTCCTGAGCCTGTCCTTGAACCGGGCCACGCCCTGGTCCGGGTCCACAACGTCACGCTCTGCGGCACCGACCTTCATATCTGGGAGGACGACTACCCCACAGAGCTCCCCCTGGTCCAAGGCCATGAGTTCTCCGGCATCGTGGAGGCCCTCGCGCCTGGCGATACCAGCCCCGGAGGCTCCGGGAAGGACGTAGTCCAGGACATCAGCATCGGCGACCGCGTTGCCGTCAACCCCATCATCTACTGCGGCGAGTGCCGCCCGTGCCTCACCAGCCGGTACAACGTCTGCCAGAACGTGGGCTGCCTGGGCTGCTACTCGGATGGGGCACTGACAGAACTGATCAGCGTCCCGGTGGAGAAGCTGTGCCCCGTTCCCGACGATCTCCCGCTGGACATCGCCGCCATGGCCGAACCCGCATCCATCGCCATGCAGGCCGTCAACCGCGGCCGACCCGAGCCCGGCGACACCGCGCTGGTGTTGGGAAGCGGCCCCATCGGATTGCTGGCCACGCTGTTCTTGACGGAGCTTGGAGTCACGGTGATCTGCGCCGATACCGAGCAGCACCGGCTGGATCTTGCGGTCGGGTTCGGTGCCGCGGACACCTTGCTGGTAAGGCCGGGAAGCGACTTCCCGGATGAACACCAAGCACAGCGCCTTCACTCCATGACCGACGGGTACGGCCCGCAACTGGTCATCGAAGCCACCGGGGTTCCTTCCTCCTTGGAGAATGCCATCAGGCTGGTTGCCAGCGCCGGCAGGATTGTCCAGGTGGGCATCTCTCCGCGGCAAGCCAGCGTCTCCATGAAGGACATCCCCTACAAGGAACTGGATCTCATGGGCAGCCGGATGAGCCTCAACCTCATCCCTGACGGGCTCGCCCTGCTGTCCCGTCACCCCGAACAGGCACGTGCCCTCATGACCCACCGCTTCGCATTTGCGGAGGTGCAGAAGGCGTACCGATTGATGCAGGGACGAACCGGGAAGATCGGCAAAATCGTCATCGAGATGCCTGCGGGAAGCGTCGCATGAGCACCTCAATCGTCACCGCGCCCGAACAACTCAAGGCAAGCTACGACGTCGTGATCATGGGCAGTGGCGCCGCCGGACTGGTGGCCGCCGTCCGTGCTGCCGATGCCGGACTGAGCGTCCTGGTGGTGGAGAAGGCGCCGCTGCTGGGCGGCACCACGGCTGCCGGTGGCGGCGTGATGTGGGCACCGAACAACCACCTCGCCAAGGCTGCCGGGTACCAGGACAGCCATGCCGACGGCGTCGCTTACCTCACGGAGGCAGCCGGCCACGTGATGACGGCCCAGGAAATCGAGTGGTACGTCGCCACTGCGCCGCGGGCTGTGGACTTCCTGAAC
This sequence comes from Arthrobacter sp. YN, assembly GCF_002224285.1. GTDB lineage: Bacteria > Actinomycetota > Actinomycetes > Actinomycetales > Micrococcaceae > Arthrobacter. The sequence continues at coordinate 4,196,327 of NZ_CP022436.1, forward strand.
CGGAACACCAAAGTGTCCATGGTTCCCATTGCCCGCCCGGATTACCACATGGAATGGAAAGGATCCGCGGACGGCGGCCGCGGCCTGGACAACAACGCCTTCGATCCCCAGGACTACCCCGGCCTTTCGGGACTGATCCGGCCGTCGTCGTACTTCCCGCTGCTCACCATGACCGAACGCGATGAACTCAACGGCCGCGCCGCTGATCCGTTGCTGCTGGAACGCCGGGCGTCCACCGGGATCCGGACCATGGGCGGCGCCTTGGTCGGGAGCCTGATCGCGAGCGCTGTGGACCGCGGCGTGCACCTTGTGGTGTCCAGTCCGGTGGAGGACTTGTCACCGTCAGGTGCCGGGTGGATGGTGCGTCTCGGTGGCGTTTCTGCCGACGCGACCGTGGCCGCGACCGCCGTCGTGCTTGCCTCTGGTGGTTTCGAATGGAATCCGCGGCTTCGCAGCGCGTTCTTGCCGTATCAGGTGACGCCCATCAGCGCCCCGTCCAACGAGGGCGACGGCTTGGAACTCGGGCTCAAGGCCGGCGCGGCTGTTGAGGACATGACGGCAGTGTGGGGCGTTCCGGTGATTTCGACGGCGGCCCATCAGTACGACGGTCAGCAGTCGGGGCGTATGGGAAACGTGGAGATGACGTTGCCGGGATCCATCACCGTGAACAGCGACGGCAAGCGTTTCGTCAACGAGGCGCTCAACTATCACGACGCCAGCAGGGTCTTCGCCTCGATCAACCCGCATACGGGCAGGCAACAGAACAACCCGGCGTGGTTGGTTTTTGATTCCGCCTATGTGGCCAAATACCCGGTAGCGGGCTCCTCACCGGGCGAACCTGCAGAGTGGATGGTGTCCGCGCCCAGCCTGGAACTCCTGGCCAAGGAGGTGGGCATCAATCCAGCCGGTCTCGATGCCACGGTGTCCCGGTTCAACGCCGACGCGCTTCTCGGCGTGGACACGGAATTCGGCCGGGGCGCCACTGCCCAGGACCGATTCCTGGGCGATGCCGGGAACACCCCCAATCCTTGTCTGGCGCCCTTGCTGGTTCCACCGTTTTACGCGGTTCCCATCCGGGCAGGCGTACTCGGCACGTCGGGCGGGTTGGCTACGGACTTCAGTGGTCGCGTCTTGGACCATCGGCAGCAGGCCATTCCGGGACTTTATGCGGCGGGCAACGTCTCGGCCGGGGTCTTCCGCAACAACTACCCCGGTGGCGGTGCCACCCTTGGTTCCGCGATCACCCGTGCCTTCGCTGTTGGGGAAGATCTCGCGGCCCGGCTGAAGTAGCCGACCATTGGGGGGACGGAAACGCTCGACGGCGACGATCGCCGTCGGGCGTTTGCGTTGGTCCGGTGCGGCCAACTATGCCAAACGACTCCGATAGAATTCGCGGGGGCCACGGTGGCCACATTCTCCATGGGGGTATACGGATGCATCTGTTTGGGACTTCGGCACGCGCCGGTCTGGCCATGGCGGTCGTTGTAAGTGCAGCAACTCTAGGACTTGCTGCACCAGCAACTGCAGCCGTCCCCATCATGGATGTTGCTACAGGGGATGGCCCGGAACGTCTCGCTATTAACGAGGCGACGAACAAGATTTACGTGGCCAACCGCAACAGTGACACGCTCACTGTTATCGACGGATCCACCAACCAGACCAGCACGATGAAGGTGGGTGCTGCGCCATACGACGTGGCAGTCAACCAATTGACCAACAAGGTCTATGCGGCGAACTTTGGCGACGACACAGTTTCCATAGCGGACGTCGCCACAGGCGCCATTTCAACCATCAGCGTGGATTCTCCGTACCGACTGGCCGTTAATGAGAAGACCAACAAGGTCTACGTGGCCAACTACCAGAAGCCGAATGTCACGGTCATCGACGGCGCTACAGGAGCCACCACAGTCATTCCGACGGCACTGGGACCCGCAAATATCGCCGTCAATGAGACAACCAACAAGATCTATGTTGCAAACTTTGGCGTAGCTGACGGCAAGTCCGCCACTGTCATTGATGGAGCCACCAACACAGCTTCCAACATTCCGCTGCCCGGGAGCCATGCCCCGGAACTCATCGCCGTCAACGAACGCGCCAACAAGATTTACATTGCGAGCGCCGCGGGTCCAGTCGCCGTGGTAGATGGTGTGACGAACGTTCCTACGAACATGGAGCTCTACCGCATCGGCTTCGGCCTGGCGGTCAATGAGACTACCGGCAAGGCATACGCCTCTACCGCGCATATTGACAGCCTTATGGTGATCGACGGTGCTACGGACCAAAAGTCTTACGTGAAGCTTCCGACTGCAACGTATGCACTTGCTGTAGATGAAAAACGAAACAAGGTCTACGGAGCCGAAAGTTCCGCGGGCCTGACTGTACTGGACGGTGAGTCAGGGAACATAAGTCGGGTAAGAACCGGGTATTCCCCCAAGCAGATTGCCGTTAACGAGACCACCGGGCGCGTCTATGTTGCGAACAGCACCAGCGACACGGTCACTGTAATTGACGGCAATGACGCCGCACCAAAGTTCACGTCAGCGGCACCTCCAAGCGGTGGAACCGTGGGAGTGCCATTTTCCTTCACGTTTAAAGCCAGTGGATCCCCGGCTCCCCAGTACACCGTCGCCGGCGGATCACTGCCCTCAGGGCTGAAACTCAACGACGAGACAGGCGAGCTGAGCGGGACGCCGGACCTGCCGGGAACTTACTCCTTCCAGATTTCGGCGTCCAACGGTGTCGATCCCGCAGCCACCACAAAGAGCATCACGCTCACCACCGGACGAGCCAAGAACGATTTCAACAGCGACCGGAAGGCTGATGTCCTTGTCCGCCAGAGTAGCGGCGACCTGTCCCTCTACAGCGGAAATGGCTCTGGGGGCTGGTCGTGGGATTTCCGGACGGTTGGCTACGGCTGGAACGCCATGTCGGCAATCAACAGCGGCGACTTCACTGCGGATGGGAATGCCGACATTCTGGCGCGCGACTCGTCCGGAACCTTGTGGATTTATCCCGGTGATGGAAAGGGTGGCTGGGCCACAAGAGTACAGATCGGTCCCGGGTGGAATGGCATGACCACCATCCTCGCTCCGGGCGACTTTGACCGACAACACGGTGAGGACATCCTCGCTAAGGATGGTGGGGGAAATCTGTGGATCTATTCCCGCTTCTCCCCCGATTCGTGGTTGACCCCTGTACAAATCGGTTCGGGATGGAACAGCATGACAGCAATCGTGGCACCGGGGGACTTCAACGGAGACGCCAATTCGGATCTACTGGGCCGGGACTCTGCCGGCAATCTGTGGCTGTACCCGGGCAATGGGTTCGTGGGATGGCATGCCCGCGTGCTGATCGGATCAGGATGGAACGGAATGACGTCCATCCTGGGGGCCGGCGACTTCAACGGCGACGGAACAGCCGACGTCCACGCTGTCGATGGCGGTGGAACCCTGTGGCTCTACCCCGGCAACGGAAAAGGTGGTTGGCTTCCCCGAGTACACCTGGGATCGGGATGGAACGCCGTGACGGCGATCAGCTAACCTGCACGTTGCGAGGCCCGCTCTACACCCAATACCCACGCCAAACCCTGCAGGGCGGGCCCCACAACGGATGGGCTAGCGGGCGTAGAGTTCCGTGAAGTTCCTGAGCACCCGCATGGGCTCCGTCACGGATGATTCAAGGGCGGCGGCGATGAGTTCGTCGGCCTCGTGGGGCGGGAAATAGCCTGCGTTCTTGTAGATGTTGATGCGCGTGATCAGGCCATCGGCATCCAGTTCCGGGTGGAATTGCGTGGCGTAGAGGTTGTTCTTGATCCGGAACATGTGCACCGGGCAGGCCGCTGAACTGGCTAACAACACGGCGTGTTCGGGAAGCTCGCTGCACGCTTCCTTGTGACCCACAAAAGCGTCGAAGGTGTGCGGGACACCCCGAAGCATGGGGTCACGTTCCCCGTTGGCGGTGAGCGTGATCTCCGTGTGCCCCACAGGCTCGCCGAAGCGACGGTCAATCGTGGCCCCCTGGTGAACACCCAGGGTCCCGACGCCGTAGCAGGCGCCCAGGAACGGGAAGTCCTCGGCCACTATCCGGTCCAGAAGTGATGAGAGTTCCGTCTCAACCCGGATCTGGTCCGAGCTCTTCTCCTCCACAGGATCGCTGGACGTATATGGGCTGCCGCCAACAATCACCCCGGAATAGTCCGACAGATCAAGTGCCGGCAAAGGCCCGGATTCCAGCCGGATACGGACCAATTCTTCCGGTTTCAGGCCGCAGTAGCGAAGGTAGGCCTGGTATTCGTCATCGGCTGCTGCGTCTTCGGCACGGGTGGCCAGCAAAAGGAAGGGCTTCACAGGCCCAGTCTGCGCGAGGAATGCCTGACGAACAAAGTGTGTTGGCCCGGAGGGGGTTTCTGACAGAGACTCCCTTGCATCGCCGTGGCTGCATACCGTTGGTAGGGACCCCCATGAAACAACACTGACTCATTTCTGAGGAGCAATCTTTGAAGCAGGACCCTTTGGTCGTCGGCACGCAATCGCCCAGGGCGTCAATTGCTGCACCGCAGCTCCCCAAGAAGATCCCGTGGGGTGGCCTTCTGGTTCTGGCGGCGGCAGGGTTCACGGCTGTGACCACAGAACTCCTGCCCTCCGGTCTGCTCCCCCAAATCAGCCGCGACCTCGGAGTGGACGAGTCGGCGGTGGGTTCACTGACCGCGGTCTACGCTGCCATCATCGTATTCACGGCCCTCCCGTTGTCCCGGTTCCTGGCCGGGAGGCTTCCGCGGAAGACCCTGCTCATTGCCACTGTGCTGGCCTTTGCCCTCAGCAACGTGCTCCTCGCTTTCAGTCCCTCCTTGGGTTGGGCGATCGGGGCGAGGCTCCTTGGCGGCATCGCCCACGGCATGCTGTGGTCCAGCATGGCACCGTATGTGGCCCGCATCGTCCCCGCACATTCCGTGGGCAAAGCCATGGCTGTGGTCTTCAGCGGCAACAGCATCGCGTTGGCCGTCGGCGCTCCGATCGGGACGTTGATGGGTTCGCTCATGACCTGGCGGGCCTCGTTCCTGGTCCTGGCCGGGGTTGGCGTCCTGCTGGCAGTGTTGGCTTTCTGGCTGCTCCCCGGCGCCCATGACCAAGCCAGCCAGAAGACCCCATCCCTCCGGGCAGCCATGAAACTGCCCGGCGTCATCGCCATCGCCATCGCATGGCCGCTCCTGCTGCTGGCCCACTTCACACTTTTCACCTACGTTGCCCCCTTCCTCCTCGCCTCCGGACTGCCGGAATCCGCTACGAGCCTGTCCCTCTCCGTGGTGGGCATCGCCAGCCTGGTGGGTATCTGGATTGCCGGCATGACCGCGGACTCCCGCCCGCGCACCTCGGTGATTGCCGCCGTCGGACTCTTGACCCTTGCATTCGCCCTGCTGCCCGCGCTGGGCGGCACCTGGGTGGGCGCGTTTGGGCTGATGACGCTCTGGGGCATCGCGTTCGGCGCGGTGGGCATCTACAACCAGGCGGCGATTCTCCGTGCAGGCGGTGAGCACAAGGATGCTGCCAACGGCCTGACCGTTGTGACCATCCAACTGGGCATCGCCGTCGGTGCCGTGTATGGGGCGTTTGCCCTCACCACCGTGGGCGCGCAACTGGTGCCGTTGGCGGCCGCGGTTCCCACGGCGATTGCGCTGGTGATCATCGTTGCCAGCCGTCGCGGCGGTTACCCTGCCGGGGGGCGCGAGAACCGCCGTTAACATTCCCGAAACACGCCAGTGACGTGATCTTCACGAGCGGTGGATTTCTGTAACTTACCTGCAACTTAGCTCTTCTGAGTCGGAAACATAGCTCACCGAACATTGATCGGGGGTTGGTGTGGGCCGTGCAACCACGGCCCCGTTTCGGACAAGCTTGAAGGGAACGCAGGTGGAGATCTCTGCGCAACACGTCTGGCTGATGTTGTCATCGGCAATGGTGCTTTTCATGACCCCGGGCCTCGGCCTGTTCTACGGCGGCATGACCCGCGCCAAGGCAGCTCTGAACATGATCATGATGAGCTTCATCTCGGCGGGCATCGTTGGTGTTGTCTGGGTCCTGTGGGGCTACTCGATGACCACCGGCGACGGCTTCCTCGGCCTGTTCGGCAACCCGTTCGCACACTTCGGCCTGCAGGACCTCATGGGGTCACCGGACCTCATCAAGGCAGGCTTCGCTGCGACGTTCGCCATCATCACCGTGGCCCTCATCAGCGGTGCCATCGCCGACCGTGCCAAATTCGGCGCCTGGGCTTTGTTCGTACCGATCTGGGTGACGGTGGTTTACTGCCCGCTTGCTTACATGATCTGGGGCGGTGGCCTCATGAGTGCAGGGGGCGCCCTCACCCAGATCTTCGGCCAGGTCATCGACTTCGCTGGTGGCGCAGTGGTTGAGGTCAGCTCCGGAACCGCCGCTTTCGTCCTCGCCTTGATCGTGGGAAAGCGTCACGGATTCGCCAAAGACCCCAACCACCGCCCACATAACGTGCCGTTCATCATGATCGGCGCAGCCATCCTCTGGTTCGGCTGGTTCGGATTCAACGGCGGCGCAGCCGCCACGGTGGAGCAGGCAGGCCTCATCTGGGTCAACACCCTGGTCACCCCGGCCGCGGCCATGCTGAGCTGGCTGGTGGTGGAGAAGGTCCGTCACGGTCACCCCACTTCCTTGGGCGCAGCGTCCGGCGTGGTGGCCGGCCTTGTAGCCATCACCCCGTCCTGCGCCAACATCACCCCGCTCGCAGCTCTCGGCCTGGGTTTGGTGGCCGGCGCTGCCTGCGCAGTGTTCGTTGACCTGAAGTACAAGTTTGGCTTCGACGACTCCCTCGATGTTGTGGGCGTGCACTTCGGGGCCGGCGTCATCGGCACGATCTCCCTCGGCTTCATCGCCTTCCCCACCGAGGGGACGGCCGGCGGCCTCCTCTACGGCGGCGGCCCCCAGCAGTTGATCGCGCAGACCGTGGCCGTCTTGGTCACCATGGCGCTCTCGGGCCTGGGCACGCTCATCATTGGCCGGGCCATCCACAAGACCATCGGCTTCCGCGTTGCCCACGAGCACGAAATCACGGGTGTTGACCTCACGCAGCACGCCGAGTCCGCCTACGAGTTCGGCCTCACCGCCCACGGCCACTTCCGTCAGCAGCAGGCGCACCTGTCTTCTTTGATCAGGCGGAAGCCCGAAGAGGCCAAGGAAGACAGCTTCGCCTAACGGCACCCTCACCAAACAGCGCCCGCCCACCCAAGTAAGTGACAGCAAACGCACCACTGAGGGCTGATTGGGACGTTTGCTGTTACCTAGTTGGGCTAGCCGGAGCCGTTCCAGATCCGCTGCCACCACGTCCGCTTGCCCGGCGGTTCGGCCTCCGGCTCCGGCGAAGCTGCGGCAGCCCTGCGTTCCCGCCACTTTTCCAGTTCAGTGTTCACGTCGCGGAGCTTGGTGATCACCGGCGGGCCGCCCTGAAGTTGCCGGCGGGCTTCGATCACGCGTTTGTTGAAGTCCTCAAGGATGTCCCGCACTTGTTTGTCCGTGTACTGCTGGTCCAGCTTGGCGTCGAGCTCGGAGTCCTCGATCCGGAGCAGAATGGCCGGCGGACCGATCCCGCTGAGGCGTTCGCGTTGGATGAGGCCTTTAACCCACCAGTCGGGATCATAGTGCTCTCCCAGCCCGGGGATTGGTTTGCCGGCGTACTTGAGGTTGTCGAACTTGCCCTGGTTCATGGCTTCCCGGATGAGGTACTCAACCCGGGCGGCGTCATCCACCTTGCGGCGTTTCTCCCGTTCCTCGGCGTCGGCGGCCTCGAGCTCTGCATCTTCCTCTGCGTTGCCGCCCCATGACCGGACGGCCCGCAGTTCGGCTCCTCGCTCAAGCCTGCGCCTGAAGACGTTATTCTCGGCGTTCACGTCCTGCCACCTCCTCGCACGGCAGCCCTCGCCTGCCGGACATCGTGCTTCCAGTATTCCGCACGTCGGCTTGGTTAATGGAGGCACCCCCACCACCAACTTTGAAACCGCGACGACCCCCGACACACCGCCAACAGGGCGTGTCGGGGGCCGTCCGGAGCCCAAAGTGGGTGGTAGCGGTCCGGCTGGAACTAGGAGCGGACAGTCATGCTCGGATCCAACTGTTCAATACCCTCAGGCGTCACCAGCACCACCCGGGCGGTGCAGATGTCGTAGAACAACCCCGTGGCCTGCACGCTTCCCGAAGCAAGGGCTGGCCCTGTGACGGGGTGGTCCTCCAGCTTCCGGAGCTGCAGGGCAATGTTCACCATGCTCAGCTGGTCCAGCCTGCTGTAGCCCTCGGCCTCGGCCGCGCGGGCAACAGGATGGCCGGCGAGCAACGCCGAGTAGCTGGGACGCGCGTGCTCCAGCCAGGCATCGAAGCCGGCACCCAAGGCAGGTGCAGAACCCTCGGCATCAGCAATGACGGCCTTCATGGCACCACAGTTGGAGTGGCCGCAGATGACGATTGAGTCCACGGACAGCGCCTTGACCGCGAAGGACAGGGTGGAGTCGATGGAGGCGTCCCTGCCATCGCTGCACACCACGTTGCCAATGTTGCGGAGCGTGAGGAGGTCACCCGGTCCGCTGCTGGTAATCAGGTTCGGGTTGACGCGGGAATCGACGCACGCCACGAAGAGGGTGTCCGGGTTCTGGCTTTCGGTGAGCTCCTGAACCAGGGGCCGGACCTTGTCTGCGTGCCGGCGATGGTACTTGTCGATGCCCAGGAGGATGGACCGCAGCAGCGGCGGCTGCCCGCCGTCGTCGTCCGCTGTTGGACCGTCACCGGGCGGCAGCCAGGACGTGCGCGGCGGAAGCGGGAATTCACGCGGGTCCTGCCGCTGGGGAGTGTTGTCCTCGGCGTCGGTGAAGGCGGTGGTTCCGTGTTCCTCTAGCACCACGGAGGCGCCGGTGTTGCGGTGCTGCTTCTGCCAGGCCACCAACGCTTCGCGGAAGGCGTGGTCCAGGTAATCGGCGTTGAGTTCCACCACGGCGTCCTGGCCTTCGGGCACTGAGTGGAGGACGCGGTTGAGCCGGGGCAGCGCGAAGAAGCTGCACGATCCGGCGATGACAACGCGCCACGGCAGGTCCGGGCCGGCGGGCGCATGGGCGTTGATCTGCGCCCGGAGAACCCTCCACAGCACGCAGAGGGCGGCGAGGGCCAGACCGATCATGACGCCTTCGAGCAAGTTGAGGACCACGACGCACACCAGGGTGACGCTGTACACCAGGAGCTCGCCGGTGCGGAGGCTGGTCCGGATGTCGGCAACCTTGATGAGCTTCGCGCCGATGACCAGCAGGAGGCCGGCCAGCACGGACAGCGGAATGAGTTGGATGAGCCCGGCGAACAGTGCGGAGAAGACGAGGACCCAGACGCCGTGCAGGATGGCGGAGGTGCGGCTCGCGGCGCCCGCTTCAACGTTGGTGGCGCTGCGGACAATCACGCCGGTCACCGGGAGTCCGCCGAGCATGCCGGAGACGACGTTCGCGGAGCCTTGGCCCACCAGTTCACGGTTGAGATTGGTGCGGGAACCGCCGTGCATTTTGTCGACGGCCACGGCTGACAGGAGCGATTCGATGCTCGCGATCAGGGCCACCGTAATGACGGCCATGCCCGCTGCGCGCCAGTTGCCGTCGGGCAGGCTTGGGAGGGCGATGGCGTCGAAAATGGATCCGCTGAAACTGATGCGCTCAACGTTTGGAGCCACTGCAGCGGACAGGGCGGTGACGGCGACGACGGCGGCAAGCGGACCCGGCACTTTTCGCACGGCTGCCGGCAAGTACTTCCAGGCAATCAGGATCGCGACAACGGCAAGCCCCAGCAACGCCGAGTGCAGCTCCACGTTGGTAATGGCCGCCGGCAGTGCGGTCAGGTTTTCGACGGCGGACCCAGCAGCTTGGCCGCCGAGCAGCACGTGGAGTTGCTGCAGGATGATGGTGATGCCAATGCCCGCGAGCATCGCCTTGACCACCACGGGCGACACTGCCAGCGCGGCCCGGCCAATGCGGCTGACACCCATGAGTAACTGCACGACGCCGGCACCGACTGTAATGGCACACGTCACCGCCCAGCCGAATTCGTCCACAAGACCGGCGACGACGACGGTCAGGCCGGCAGCGGGGCCGCTCACCTGCAGTGGGGACCCGCCCAGGCTGCCGGCAACGATTCCGCCGACAGCTGCGGCGATGAGGCCGGCCATGACGGGGGCTCCGGAGGCGGCGGCAATACCCAGCGACAGTGGGAGTGCCACGAGGAAGACTACGAGGGACGCGGGAAGGTCGGCGCCGAGGTTGCTGAGGAAACTTGGCTTGGCTGCACCTTTGCCCGGCGGACTGTGTGAGTCGGCGGGCACGGTAGCGGAATCGTTGGGCTGCGGCATGGGGTTCCTTGAGCTTGGGAATGCTGACCCTTCCAAGCTACGGAACCTGTCACCGTTAATGACAACAAGATGTGACAAGCGTGACAAAAGCTGTGAAGATGCGCTTCATGTTGGGACCCATGGGAACTTTCGCGGGGGTGGAGTGCGTTGGGGCGTTCCGGATCGTGAGCCCCGCCTGCGCAACAATGCGGCGCAGATCACAAGCCGACCCGTGCGGACTGTAGGATTCGCTGGGTGAAGCGATAGTCGCGCATTGGATTTTGGGGGTTGGGCCATTGGCTGCTCTGGGTAGGTCTTTGTCTTTCAGCAGCGGCGTCGGTCGGTACCTGACTGCCGCATTTCTGGCAGTGATCACTGCGGTGACGGTCCTGATGGCACCGGGGGTCCAACAGGCTAAAGCCGATACCCTCACGGATCACATCGTCAAAGCCAGCAACCCCAGTGACGTTGCAGTCAATGCCACGACCAACAGGACGTACGTCGCGAACCGGTATGGGAAATCCGTTGCTGTCATCGACGGCGCCACTTCGGCGACGAGGTCGATCGTGGTGGCAGACTACCCCGAGAGCATAGCCATCAATGAGAAGACCAACAAAATATACGTCTCTCATTCCGCCAGCTATACAATTACCGTGATTGACGGGGCAACGGAAGCAACGAAAAGAATTTCCACAGTTGGCCAACCGGGCAAAATGGTTATAAATCAGACCACCAATGAGGTGTATGTCGCCAATGAAGAATCAACAGGCGGCGTCTATATCATCAACGGAGCCAGCATGGCCGTCACCCAGATTCCAATTTATGGGGATATCAGAAATCTCGTAATTAATGAGTCAAGCAACAAGCTCTATGCCACCGCCTGGGACAGCAGCAAAGTGGCCATCCTGGATGGGATCAGTAAAACAGTCACCCAGATTGACCTGGGTACGCCGGCACAGTCAGTGGTCCTGAACCCCGCTACGAAAATGGTCTACTTCAGCTGTCCGGAAGCCAAGGCATTTGCCGTCCTCAACGGGCAGACTAACCAAATATCCATGATTCCCACCGGGTCGAACGCCCGCCCGGGCGTCATGGCTATCAACCGCCAAACCAACATGGTTTATGCAGCGGACGAAGACAACCAATATCTGACAGCACTCGATGCGACAGCCAGGACTGTCGTCAATACGCCGACTGAGCGCACCCATTACCTCAGCATTGCCGTCAATGAGGTCACCAATAAGGTTTATGCCTCTGACTATTACCAGTACCGGGTGACCGTCTTCGACACTAAGGCAACGGTCCTCGGGCACGTACAGGGTTTTAATAACCCCGAGACTCTGGCGATTAATCAAAACACCAACACGATCTACGTTGCCGATCGCGGTGCAAGTCAGATCCGGACCATCGATGGAAGAAACGTCGCCCCCGCATTCACGTCGGTCCTCCCCCGAAAACCGGCTCTGTGGGGGCTCGATACCACCATGAGATGACGGCAAGCGGCTCCTTGGTACCTCAGTTCAAAGTTGCCAGCGGCGTACTTCCGCCAGGCCTGACGCTGGAGTCACGGAGTCCTGGCGCACTTCTGCATGGCGTGCCCACCACTCCAGGGACCTACAATTTCCGCATATCTGCGAGCAACGGTTACGGCCCGGATGCACTGACCCCAACCATCACGATCACCATCAAACCGGCTGATATCAGGCACGACTTTACCGGCGACAAAAAGCCGGACGTCCTGGCCCGGACCAACAGCGGAGACTTGTGGCTCTATCCCGGCAACGGCAGCGGCGGCTGGCAGTCGCCATCCAAGGTCGGCCAAGGTTGGAACGTCATGACAGCTCTCGTCTCTCCCGGGGATTTCACGGGTGACGGCAAAGCCGATGTACTGGCCCGTGACAGCAACGGAGTCTTGTGGCTATATCCAGGTAACGGCCAAGGAGGCTGGCAAGCCAGGCTGCAAGTAGGCCAAGGCTGGAACGCCATGACCGCCATCACGGGAATTGGTGATCTTGACCTGGATGGGAATGCCGACGTCGCTGCCCGCGACAGTTCCGGACAGTTGTGGCAGTATCGCGGCAACGGCCGGGGCGGCTGGCTAACCCAGGAGATGGCTGGCAGAGACCTCAATGGCATGAACTTTATCTCCGGCCCCGGAGACATCACGAAGGACGGTACCCAGGATTTGGTGACCCGTGACACCAACGGAACGCTCTGGAGTTTCAATGGCTATGCGCAATCATCCTTTGGCTGGGGCATCCAAGTTGGCTGGGGCTGGAATGCCATGACTGCCATAGCCACTCCAGGCGACTTCAACGGCGACGGCAACGTGGATCTCCTGGCCCGCGACTCCGCCGGCGCACTCTGGCTCTACCCCGGTAACGGCAAGCAGCGCTGGCTCCCCCGGGTCCAGGTCGGCTCCGGTTGGAACGTCATGAACACCATCATCTAGAGTCCAGAACCACAACACGCAAATCACCAAGAACGACGGCGGCAACCACCCGCCGTCGTTCTCTTGCCCTCCACACGCATAACCTAAGGCTCCTTAGAATAGGCTTGGGATTATGAGCGACTCCGAAGCCCAGCCAGTACGCATCAGTTCCGAACCTGTCCAGCTCCAAGCCCTCGAGCCCATGCTGGAAAAGGTGCGGGAAGCTGTGGGCGATGTCCCTGCTCTGCTTGCCATCGCTACGGAGATCGGGATGACGGCCCCCAAGCCCGGCGAAGGAAATACCGCCAAGCTCTGGGAACTGCTGGCATCCGTCACAGCCGTGGACGTGGCCGCCGGACGGGCGCTCGAACCACACCTGGATGCCGTGGCCATCCTCGCCCAAGCCGCCGACCCCACCACGCCGGAGGGTGCTTGGGGAGTCTTCGCCGCGGAGGGCCCCGGCCTGAAGCTGGAGGCCAAGCGCGACGACGCCGGCAACTACGTCCTCAACGGGTCCAAACCCTGGTGCTCGCTCGCGGCCCAACTGGATGGCGCAGTGATCACGGCCCACACCGAGGACAACAGCCGGGCCGCATTTGCCGTGAACCTGAAGCATCCCGGGGTTACCTGCGAAACACCCCAATGGACCAGCCGTGGGCTCCAGGAAATCCCGAGCGGCACCGTCCACTTCGACCAAGTCCCTGCAACCCCGGTCGGCGGCGAAGGCTGGTACTTCTCACGTGCCGGTTTCGCCTGGGGCGGCATGGGCGTTGCCGCGTGCTGGCTCGGCGGAGCAGTTGCCGTGGCCAGGGATTTCAGGAGCGCACTGGCCAAGGGCGCGGACAGCGGCAGGGAACCGGACCAGATCGCCCTCGCCTCCTTGGGTGAGGTGGACAGGATCATCACGTCCGTCACCGGGTACCTGGCCCAAGCGGCAGAGCAAATCGACGCCGGTGGGCTGGACGACCGCGACGAAGACCCCACAGATCCAAGCAGCCCCAGCGCGTGGAGCGAAGCCCTGCGCATTCGCGGAACGGTTGCAGCCGCCGTCGAGCGCGTCCAAACAGTGGTGACGCAGAACCTCGGTCCCGCGCCGCTGGCGTTCAATGAAGGGTATGGAAAGCGCATGGCCGATCTCTCGCTGTACATCCGGCAGCACCACGCCATGCGGGACGACGCCCAGCTTGGCGCGCTGACGCTGAAGGGAGAACGCCAGTGGTGACCTTTTCCCACACTGACACCGGAACGTCGGAGCAGGAATGGGCAGCGTCGGGAGTGGCCGCCCTCCCCGAACTGCCGCTGGATACAGCAGAACTTGCGGCCAGGAAGTTCGTTGTCCTGGCCGCGCACCCGGACGACGAATCACTCGGGCCGGCGGCTTCCTGGCCAGACTGCACGCAGCCGGCGCAGCAGTCGACATGATCCTGTGCACCGCAGGCGAGGCATCGCATCCAGACTCGCCAACCACGACGCCGGAACAGCTTGCCGCTGTCAGGCTCACGGAGTTCGACACTGCGTTGTCAGGGCTGGCGCCCAGCGCGACGTGGCGGTTTCTGGAACTCCCCGACGGACAGTTGGCTGCCAACGCTGACCGTATTGGTGCGGCAATTCGCGAGAGCATCGCGGGGCGAGCGGCGGAGGAAGTAGTGATCGTGGCTCCCTACCGTGCCGACGGCCATACGGACCACGACACCCTTGGCACGGTCGCCGCGGACCTTGCCACACAAAACGCCTACGGGCTCCTGGAATACCCCATTTGGTACTGGTTGTGGGCAGGAACTGAGGACACCACCTGGAATGGTTGGGTCCGCGTGCCCCTGAGCCAAGAAGAACAACAGACCAAGGCCAAAGCAATGCACGCCCACGTCTCGCAAACAGAGCCGCTGTCCGGACAACCGGGCGACGAGACTTTGCTTTCCGGGACGTTTCTGGAGCACTTCGAGCGGCCGTGGGAAACGTTCGCCTGGCATCCCTCCACAGCTGGGAGCAACAGCGCAGCAGATGCGGAACGCATCTTCGACGAAGTCCATTCAAGGGAAGAGGATCCGTGGAGCTACACCACCAGCTGGTACGAACGCCGTAAGAGGGCGCTGACCCTGGCGGCCTTGCCCGAGGAAAGCTACGAGTCCGGGTTGGAACTGGGCTGCTCCATCGGCACGCTCAGCGAGGAGCTGGCCCAGCGTTGCCGGACATTCCTGGGAGTGGACGCCAGCAGCGCGGCCTTGGCCCAGGCAGCGGAGCGCCTGGCGAACTACCCGTCAGCGGAGATCAAGCACCTCACCATGCCGCATGAATGGCCTGACGGCACGTTCGACCTGGTGGTGCTGTCCGAGACGGGTTACTACCTGTCGCCGGAAGAGCTCACCCAACTGCTGACAAGAATCCAAGCCTCAACTACGCCGGGCGGAACATTGCTTCTGTGCCACTGGCGGCACCCGATCTCGGGCTGGAAACTGGACGCGGAATCAGTTCACTCCATGGCACGCACCCACCTCGGCTGGCCCGCGCACGGGCTCTACCAGGAGAAGGACTTCATGCTGGAAGTCCTGGTGGCACCGGATAGTTCGCCATGACCCACCCACAGCAGCCAAGCATCAGAAACGTGGCGGTAGTAATACCTGCCCACAACGAGGAACAGCGCCTTGGCCGGGCGCTGACCGGGCTGCGCGCCGCACTGGATACCCTTGGACGCAAACACCCCGGGGTGGACGCCTCGGTCACCGTGGTCCTGGATAACTGCACGGACGGTTCGGCGGCGATCTCCGCTGCGTTTGGAGCCAAAGATCCCCGCTTTCACAATGTCACCGTGAAGCTCCGCAGCACAGGTGCCAGCCGCGATCATGGCGTCAGGGAAGCCCTGAACCGCCTGCAACTCCAGCAGGCTGAACAGTCGGAGGCAACCGTATGGCTCGCCAACACCGACGCCGATTCCACCGTCCCCGGGCACTGGTTGGTGCGGCAGGTCGATCTGGCCAACGCCGGGGCCGATGCCGTCCTCGGCTCGGTGGAGCCGGACCCCACCGATGTGGATCCGGTATTACTGGGGCGCTGGCTGGAGTTGCACCCCTTCCGCGAGGACCACTCGCATATCTACGGAGCCAATTTGGGCATCAGGGCCTCGGCCTACCTCACCGCGGGCGGTTTTCCCTTGCTTCGTTCCCACGAGGACCGGGGTTTGGTGGAGCGGCTTCGTCGGCAAGGTTTCACGGTGACATCTACGGACACCATCCGTGTGGTCACCTCGGGCAGGACACACGCCCGCGCCCCCGAAGGATTCGGTTCCTACCTCCGGGCTCTCGGCGCCGAGCTTCCGGCCCCCGCCAGCGGCTAACCCGCCAGAGCGCCCTCCACCGCAGCTATGGCAGATGCTGTGATCGCTTCCCGATCGCCGGATCCGTCCACGGACAACAGAATCCCGCGCTTCGAGTAAGCCGTCAGAACCGGCTGGGTCTCGTCCCGGTACAGCTCCAGCCGACGCTGGATCACGGCTTCGGTGTCATCGCTGCGACCTTGCTCTTGAGCACGGCGGAGCATCCGGGCCAGCAACTCGCTGTCCGAGGCCGTGAGCGCCAGGACAGCTTCCAAGGGCTGTCCCCGAACCGCGAGCATCTCATCCAAAGCTCCGATCTGGATCACCGTTCGCGGGTAGCCGTCCAACATAAACCCCTCGGCAGCATCGGATTCTTCCATGCGCTGCTTGAGCATGTCCGTGGTGACGTGGTCCGGCACAAACTCACCCCGGTCCATGAACTCGCCTGCTTCAAGACCGAGGTCCGTTTTGTCCCGGACATGGGCGCGGAAAAGATCACCCGTGGAAATGGCGGGAATCCCGAAATGCCGCGCAAGGTGCTCCGCCTGCGTGCCTTTGCCGGAACCGGGAGGGCCCATGATGATCAATCGCGCCATGTCACTGGTCCGTTTCGAAAGGCGGGCGGGACTTAAACAATACGCCGACGACGGCGGGAGGCGCCCGTCGTCGTCGGCTTCTTTTAGCGTCCGGTTCAGTTCTCAGGCGGTGGCAAGCACGGCATCGACCTGTTCGATCGCCTCCCGCATCCCATCTTCCATGCCCATCTCGGCCATCTTCTGCATCTGCTCTTCGGATTCGAAGCTGGAGGTGATGGTCATTCGGGTGCGGTTGTCCACGGGTTCAAGCTTCACTGTGGCGTGGGTGATGCCCAAGTCATCTACGGGCTCACCGTGCTCGTCGGCGAAACCGTCGTCGAACTCCAGATGGTCCGGGGCGTTGATGGCGGTGAACTTCCACCAACCGCGGGCTTTGGTGCCGTCCGGGCCGGTCATGTAATAGGCGGCCTTGCCCCCGGCGGTGAACTCGTGGGTCTCAAAAGTGGCCGGCCAGGTGGGCGGGCCCCACCAGCGTTCGAGCTGCCGTGGGTCTTCCCAGATCCTCCACACGCGCTTCACGTCGGCATCGAACTCGGCCACGATGGTGAAGCTCAGGGCCTCAACATCCTTGTTTACGCTGACAACAGTCATGGCAGTTCCCTTTCGTCATCTTCTGCGAGTATGTCCGCGATCCGGCTGGCCCGTTGCCGCCAGATCATTTCGAAGTGGTCCAACAGGTGCCGGGCTTTTTGCAGTCCCTCGTGGTTTCCCCGCACAATCTGCTCCCTCCCACGTTTCTCCTTGGTCACCAGGGAGGCGCGTTCCAAGACCGCAACATGCTTTTGCACGGCCGCGAAACTCATGGTGTACAGCGCAGCCAATCCGGAAACCGAGTACTCCCCCGCCGTCACCCGGGCCACGATGTCCCGGCGGGTTGCGTCGGCGAGGGCCTGGAACAGGCGGTCGAGTTCTACGTCGCCGGAGGGTTTTTTGCTGAGCTGATCTACAACCATTTGGTTGTACGATACGCCCGGAAGGGCCCGATGTCAACGGATGTGATGGCCAAAACATGGCCACCCCTTGCGGCCCTACGCATCGCCCGGGTAAGTTGTTGAAACGTCTCAAAGAAAGCGTTTTCCCGAACACTTAGGTGGAATTGACCATGACTCAGCACGCCCCGATCACGTGGATCGATGGCGAACCGCCCGCCGGACTCAGCGGCGGCACGACGTGGGGAATGCCGTTCCAACGCGGCACCGTGCAGGACGCAGCCGTCCTGGGGGTTCTCGACTCCAGCGGCAGCACCGTCAACGCCCAAACCTGGCCCCTGGCCACCTGGCCCGATGGCTCGCTGAAGTGGGGCGGCGTTGCCCTTGGCGCAACGGATCATCCCGCTGACACCTACTTCGTCACCCACTCGACTGAAGCGAACGACGGCGGCGCGGCAGCCGCCGTCGAACGCTCAACAGAGGTGACGGTCACCGAAGAAGAAAGGACCATCACCGTATCCACGGGCACACTGGACATGGTCCTGCACAGGAGTGGCGACACCCTGTTCAGCGAGCTCCGCCGCAACGATGCGGTGGTGGCCAAGGACGGCCGCCTGGTGAGCCTGCTGCAGTCAGGGCTGCCCGAGGGAACGGGCACCACCACCCGCACGGGCTTCACCGGCCACACCACCAGCGTCACCGTGGAGCAGGCCGGTCCTGTCCGCGCGGTGGTCAAGGTCGAGGGCTCGCACCGCGCGGAAGAAGGCACCAAGGCATGGCTCCCGTTCACTGTCCGCTTCTACTTCTACGCGGGCGCACGCAGCGTAAGAATGATGCACTCGTTCATCTGGGACGGCGATGCTGAGCAGGATTTCCTCGCCGGCCTGGGCGTCGAGTTCACCGTGCCGCTGGACAACGAACTGCATGATCGCCATGTCCGGATCGCCGGGGCCGACAGCGGATTCCTGGTGGAGGCCGTGCGCGGGTTGACTGGACTGCGGCGGGATCCGGGCGAGGAAGTACGCGCCGCGCAGATCGCCGGCCGACCGACGCCCCCTCTGAATGAGTGGAACCCGCTGGTTTCCGAACGGCTCCATCTCATCCCGAGCTGGAACGATTACACGCTCACGCAACTGACAGCCGACGGCTTTGACCTGCGCAAACGGACTGCTCCCGGCCACGGCTGGGTGGGAATTTCGGGTGGCACCAGGGCGGCCGGGTTCTGCTCGCTGAGCGACGTCCGTGGCGGCTTTGGTGTTGGCATCCGGGACTTCTGGCAGTCGCACCCGGGGCAGCTGGACATCCGCGGGGCAGCCACCGAGGAAGCGAAGGTCACCGCCTGGCTCTACTCCCCCGAAGCCCAGCCGATGGACCTCCGTTTCTACCACGACGGCCTGGGCCAGGACACGTTCGAGGACCAGCTTGAGGGCCTCGAAATCACCTATGAGGACTACGAGCCGGGCTTCGGCAATCCCACGGGTATTGCCCGCACGCACGAGCTGACGCTGTTCGCCTACGACTCGACCCCCAGTACGGAGAGTCTCGCCGCAGACGCCCAGGCGGCGTCCACTCCGCCAATGCTGCAGCCCTCGCCCGAGTACCTGCACACCGCAGTTGTCTTTGGTGACTGGGCTCCGGTGGATCGCAGCACCCCGGCCCGGGCTGAACTGGAAGACAAGCTGGACTTCCTGTTCGATTTCTACCAGGGCCAGACCGAACAGCGCCGCTGGTACGGATTCTGGAACTACGGCGACGTCATGCACACCTACGACACTGATCGGCACGTGTGGCGCTACGACGTGGGCGGCTACGCCTGGGACAACTCCGAACTGTCGCCCGACCTCTGGCTTTGGTACATGTACCTCCGGACGGGTCGCGCGGACGTCTTCCGCTACGCCGAGGCCATGACCCGCCACACTGGTGAGGTGGATGTCTACCACCTCGGTCCGTGGCGCGGATTGGGTTCGCGGCACAATGTCCAGCACTGGGGTTGCAGCGCCAAGCAGCTGCGCATCAGCACGCCGGCCTACCGGCGCTTCTACTACTACCTGACCGCCGACGAACGCACCGGCGATCTCCTCACCGAACTGGTGGACAGCGACCAGAACTTCCTCGGCTTGGACCCCGTCCGCAAAGTCAGGCCCGACGCCGATACGTACCGTCCGGACCGCGGCGCCTTGGGCGTCGGGCTGGGTACGGACTGGGGCTCCCTCGCCGCCACCTGGCTGACCGATTGGGAGCGTACCGGCAACCCGCGCTCACGGGATCGACTCCTCGGAACCATGGCAGACATCGGCGCCCTGAAGTACGGATTCCTCACAGGCGAAGCGCTGTACGACCTGGATGCCGGGAGGTTCGACACCGGCAGGGAAGTCATCAGCGTCTCGCACCTGAGTGCCGTGTTCGGTTTGGTGGAAATCTGCAGCGAACTGATCAGCTTGGTGCCGGACAAGGACTTCGAGGAAGCCTGGATGCAGTATTGCCGGCTCTTCCTGGCCACCCCGGAGGAGCAGGTCGCGGAGGTAGGGCAACCCCTGGCCGGCATCTACCTCACCCAGGCACACAGCCGGCTGACGGCCTATGCCGCGGACCGGCTGGGGTCCCCGGAACTCGCGGAGTTGGCCTGGGAGAGCTTTGCCGAGGGCGGGGAGAACCTCAACCACGCCGAGGCCTTCACGTTGAAGAAGATCCTGCCCCCGTTCGTGCTTCAGCCGGTGGACGAAGCTCCAACCGTTTCCACCAACGACACCGCGCAGTTCGGCTTGGCCGTCATCCAAAACCTGGCCCTTATCGGTCACCGCCTCCCGGCGGCGGCCGATGCACCGCAGGAGGTCCCGGCGTCGTAATTCCTGCTGCTTCCTGACCTTCTTTGCCGCTGATATGGGTGGCCAGCAACCCCAGAGGTTTGATTCCGCACTCGACTCGGCCCGAAGAAGGTCAGGAAGCCACAGCCATCAGGAACTGGTGCGCGGATGCATGATCCGCATCTGGTCCCAGGTCCGCTCCGAGGCGGCGATGTTTTGGTTGGAACGCTCGCGGTCCAGGGAGGCAAGCTCGACGGCGATCGCCTGGACAGCAGCCACGGCACCTGTCAGGGACGGGAAGAAGCCTGCACCTTCAGTGGGCACCACAATCCGGTGATCGGCATGCACCGCTACAGGCGAACCCGCGCTGTCGGTGATGGAAACAATGGGCGCGCCCAGATTGTGCGCGATGTCCACCGCCCGCATGGTGCTGTCGTAGACCCGCCACAGACTGATGGCGATGACCAGGTCCTCTGCACCAAGCCGTGCAATGGCGTTGGTGAGGGCTGCGACGTCGGCATCGAGGAGCCGGACGTTATAGCCGGCGATGATGGCATTGTGCTCCAGTGCCTTGCCGGGGATGGCGTAACTGCCCGCGGCGACGATGAAAGTCTGCCGTGCACCGGCAATGGCCTTGGCGATTTCATGAATGGTGTCGGCGTCAAGGGTGCGCTCAAAATGGGCCAGATTGGCACGATCCGTGGAGACCGCAGCCTGTGCAGGACTACTGATGTGGCCGTTGTGTTCGGCCGCAACCTCCACTGCGCTCAGGGAGGCAAGAAACCGTGAACGCAGCTCAAATTGGAAGTCCGCCCACCCCTTGAATCCCAGTGTTTGCGCGGTTCTGGTCACGGTGGAGGCATTGGAGGCGGCTACCGCGGCGATGTCGCTGACGGAGCCGTAGGACGCGAGCCGGGGCTGGGACCGGAGGATGCCGATGACCTGCATTTGGCGTGCCGCGAGCTTCCGCCCCTGGACACGACTATCCAGCCACTCGGTCAACGTTGACGAGTCGAAATCTTCTTCCACCTATTGACCTACCTCACACTTTGGCCGTAACTTCGATACATCGCTTCTGCACAGACTTGTGCATATTCCTAAAAATGTACAACTTGGCCCACTTTGGCAGGAATCACCATGTCACTCACAGCACGCCTGGATCGTCTGGCTCTCAGTCGACCACACTACAAGCTTCTCCTCATCGGAGGCCTCGGCTATTCCTTCGACGGCATGGACGGTGCCGTGGTGGCCTTCCTCCTCCCACGCATCCAGGAACTATGGGGCCTCAGCACCGCCAGCCTCGGACTGGTGGGCTCGGCGGCCCCGTTCGGCTTCTTCTTCGGCGCGATCCTGGCCGGCTGGATGGGCGATCGCTTCGGCCGCAAGAAGGTCATGCTCTGGGCGCTGGCCTTCTACTGCGTCATGTCAGTGGTTGCAGCCATGGCCCCCAACTTCGAAATCTTCCTGATTGCACGGATCTTTGCAGGATTGGGCGCCGGCGCTGAAAGCGTGATCATCGCGCCGTTCCTGTCCGAGTTCATCCCTCCGAAGCGCCGCGGCTGGTTCATTGGAACCCTGGCTGGCTTCTTCTCCTTTGGCTTCGTGGCTGCAGCACTGATCGGCCGCTTCGTTGTTCCGCTGGGCGAGGACGGCTGGCGGTGGGCGCAGGTCATCACCGCTGTTCCCATCCTGCTCCTGCTTTGGTGGCGTCGCAGCCTTCCGGAATCGCCGCGCTTCCTGATCAGCCAAGGCCGCATCGCAGAGGCGACTGAAGTGGTGGACCGATTTGAGCAGAGTGTAATGAAAGCCACGGGCAAACCACTCCCGGCCCTGCCACCCGCAGAGGAAGAGATCACCAAGCACGAACAAAAAATCAGCATCTGGAACGCCCTGAAGTTCATGTGGTCCAAGGCCATGCGTCGCCGGACTGCCGTGATCTGGCTGATCTGGTTCGTGATTACGTTCTCCTACTACGGCTTCTTCTCCTGGATTCCCACCCTGCTGGTTGGACGCGGAATCACCATTACCAAGAGCTTCGAGTTCTCCATCCTCATCTATCTGGCACAGATCCCCGGCTACTTCTCCGCCGCCTGGTTGTGTGACCGGATTGACCGCAAGAACACCATCGCCCTTTACTTGGCGGGATCGGCCATCAGTGCTTTCTGGCTGAGCCAGTCCAACGATTCCGGCATGATCCTGCTGGCCGCCGCAACGTTGTCCTTCTTCCTCAACGGCACCTACGCCGGCGTCTACGCCTACACTCCGGAACTCTTCCCCACATGGATGCGTGCCACGGGTGTTGGCCTGGCCAGCGCAGTGGGTCGCATCGGCAGCATCCTGGCACCGTCCATCATCGGCATCTTCGCCGCTTCCCTCGGCTTCGGTGGCGTGTTCACCATGACTACCGTGGTGCTGACCATAGGCGTCCTGGGCGTGGTGATCTTCGGCGCCTCCACCGCAGGCAAGTCCCTGGAAGACATCAATGCCCGCGCTGAACATGACCCGGCCGCGGCAGGAAGCAAGTGAACACTGTGAACCCTCTGAACACTGACGGAGTTTTCAAGCAGACGCTTGAAGCATTGCAGCAGGAACCGGGAGTCATCCTGTTCACTGCACTGCAGTGGATTCCGCAACGCTCCAGCCTCAGGCGGCTCTACACCAGCCACCCGGCCGAGTACCCGGTGGGCGGCGAGAAGACAGTGCAGATCTCCCCCGGCTGGCTGGGGACGGTCATCGAGGAAAGGAAGCCGTTCCTGGCCGCAGACCTGGCCGCACTCCGCAGCGTCTTCACCGATTCCGGGCTCATTCAGCAACTCGGCTGCGGCGCCGTGATCAACGTGCCGGTCCTCGACCAGCAGAACAACGTGGTAGGCGTCCTTGCGCTCCTGGACGCCGAAGGCAAGTACACGCAGCAGAGTGTGGAAATCGCCGTCGACGTGGTCAACTCCAACCGCGCCCACCTCGTCCAGGCCTTTGAAGCCCACCCCACCCAAGTCCCCGAAGCCCCTGCGAAGGACACCGTTTAAATGAGCACCACCCCAGAAAGCACTCCCCTGGTCATCCGCAACGCCAACGTCCTGGACGTTGCGGCCGGCACCTACTCAACTGCCGACGTCGTCAGCGTTGACGGGAAGTTCAGCAGCGTTGAACCGAACGCCCAGGTACCGTCCGGTGCGCGTGTCATCGATGGCACCGGCAAGTTCGTGATCCCCGGCCTGATCGATGCCCACGTCCACGTGGTCGCCTCCAGTGCGGACTTCCGTTCACTGACGTTTACGCCGCCGTCGTATGTCTATGCGCAGACCGCACGCATCATGGGCGCCATGCTGCGCCGCGGCTTCACCACCGTCCGCGACCTGTCCGGTGCCGACTTCGGGTTGGCCATGGCCCAGGAAGAAGGGCTGCTGGAGGGGCCCAGGATCCACTTCTGCGGCCATGCCCTCAGCCAGACCGGCGGCCACGGAGACATGCGGTTGCCGGGCGAAGACCACGATCCCAATAGCCGCGGATGCTGCGGCATCGGACGCGTGGCCGACGGCGTTGACGCAGTCCGCGCTGCCGCCCGCGACGAGATCCGCAAGGGCGCCCACCACATCAAGATCATGGCATCCGGCGGAGTTTCCTCCCCCACCGATCGGATCGACTCCACGCAGTACTCCATGGAAGAAATGCGTGCCGCGGTAGAAGAAGCCCAAGCCGCCAACCGCTACGTCGCCGCTCACGCGTACACGGCGCGAGCCATCAACCGGGCATTGGAAGCCGGAGTTCGTTCGATTGAACACGGCAACCTCCTGGACGACGAAAGCCTCAAGCTCTTCCTTGAGAAAGACGCGTTTTTGGTCCCCACACTCGTTACGTACTGGGCGCTGAAGGAAGAAGGCAAGGAGTTCGGACTTACCGAAGAAATGTGGGGCAAAGTGGACTCTGTGCTTACCAGCGGGCTCGAGGCGATTGCCCGCGCTCACGAGGCCGGCGTAAAAATGGCCTTCGGCTCGGACCTTTTGGGCGGCATGCACCGCCACCAGAACGAACAGTTCAGGCTGTTGGGCAAAGTTCAGCCCGCGATTGACGCCATCCGCTCGGCAACCACGACGGCGGCAGAGCTGCTTGAGCGCGAAGGGGAAATCGGCGTGATCGCGCCTGGCGCTGACGCCGATCTGTTGGTGCTCGACGCCGATCCTGTGGCAGATATCGCTGTGCTGGCCGACATCTCCGAGCACCTGGAGTACCTCGTCCAGAATGGCCGGATCATCCACTGACTCCGCTCCTTCAAGGTCTGTATTAACGCTCCAAAAGGCCCGATACTGTAAGCATGCTGATCAATATCGACCCGAGGAGGAGGCGTACATCATGACCACGAAAGTAAACAAGACAATCATGGTCAACGTTCCGATCAGTACGGCTTACTGGCAGTGGACACAGTTCGAGGAATTTCCGCATTTCATGGGCGGAGTAGAACGCGTGACGCGGCTCAGTGAGGACCGACTGGAGTGGGTGGCCGAAATCGCCGGCGTTCATCGGCGCTGGGAAGCCAAAATCGTTCAACAGGACCAGAACCGGGCCGTGGCCTGGGCCGCCGTGGAGGGTGCCAAAAACGCCGGTTGGGTTGAGTTCAAAGAAGCTGGACCCAGCCAGACGTCACTGCACCTGTCCCTGGAATACGAACCGCACGGCGTCCTGGAATTCCTGGGGGACAAGCTGCATATCGTTGAAAGGCAGGCTGAGTCAGACTTGAAGAAGTTCAAGGAGTACATCGAAAAGCAGACCCCGGAGACGGGAACGACTGCCGGGACCACCGCGGCACCTGCGGCCGGGTCGGGAACGGCGGCCGGGACCACCGCGGCACCCGCGGCCGGGTCGGGCACGACTGCCGTATCGGGAACAGCCGCCACCGAGTCAACGCCGATCATCGATCCTGTCACCCACCCGTTCGACCAAACCAATGGGCTCGCAGACGTTGATGGGGACTCGGACGAGACCGCCGAGAGCGACACCCGCAGCGCCGCGGAACGGACGGAAGATGAGGACCGTGGACCGGGCTTCATTCCGCCGATGGGCGGCTTGCCAGGACAGCGGTAGTGTCCACACAGCAAAAAGAATCAGTGTCGCCCGGGTCGACGCGACCCGGGCGGCACTTTTCGTTGACAGTGCGGCTACTTGGTGCCGGTGTAGACGACGGCGGGAATCGCCGGAGCCTGCATGCCCTCACCGATGAAGAAGCTCGGGTGCGGCGGCTGGTTGTAGGCAACGTTTTCGCGGGCAACTGCTGTCCGATACACGGTGTCGTGCATCAGGGTCCGCAGCCGGACCTCGGTGGGAGCCGTGGTGGTGTAGATCCGCAGCTCGGTACTGTCAGTGGACGGCCACGCGATCTCTTCCCGCCAGTCGCCAAGGATGTCAGCCTGGATGGACGGGTTGCCCTTGGTGGTGTTGTTGCTGCGGGCACCGTCGGCGGTCAGGAGCCGGTCACTGGTTTCCGTTTCCCAGTTCCACTTGGAGATCGTGGGAACGCCGCGGGACACTGTGGCGTCGTAGTCATGGTCCACGATTTCGCGGAGCAGGTCACCATCCCACCAAGCCAGGAAGTTGGCGGCCGGGATCTTTTCCGCAATCAACTCACCCTTGGCGGACATTAGCTGGCCAACGGGTGAATCCCAGGCAGCAGACCCGCCGATGGCCCACCCTTCGGCGCCTGCATAGCGGGGATCGATGTCGCCTGCCGCCCCACGTCCGGTGTCTTTGATGGCCGGGATGCTCCACAGGACCTCACCGGTGGCGGCATCACGGAAGGTTGCTCCGCGGTTGCCGCTCTGGCTCATGCTTTCGTGGACGGCGAACGTTTCCAGCCCTGGCCTGGACGGGTCGAGGTCACTGGTGTGAATGGCATCGCCGTGGCCGAGCTTGGTGTTGTAGAGCGGCTGGCCGTTGTCATCAATGGTCATGGAACCGAAGATGAACTCGTCCTTGCCATCCTGATCGACGTCGGCGACGGACAGGTTGTGGTTACCCTGCCCCTTGTACTGATCGCCGGCCAGGTTGGAATCAAAGGTCCAGCGCTTCACGAGCTTGCCGTCGACGAGGTCGTAGGTGACCAGGACCGTCCGGGTGTAGTAGCCGCGGCTGAACATCATGGAGGGGTGCTCGCCATCAAGGTAGGCCACGCCTGCCAGGAAACGATCCACGCGGTTGCCGTAGTTGTCGCCCCAGCCGGTCACAGCACCGCGCTCGGGCTCGTAGGTCACCGTGTCCAGGATGGTGCCGGTCTCACCCTTGAAGACGGTAAGGAATTCCTGACCGGACAGGACATATCCAGCGGCGTTGCGGAATTCGGCGTCGGCGTTCCCGATCACTGTCCCTGCCGCATCGCGGGTGCCGTCCGCTGTCTTGAGGGAAACCTCAGCCTTGCCGTCGCCGTCGAAGTCGTAGGCCAGGACCTGCGTATAGTGTGCGCCAGCCCTGATGTTGCGGCCAAGGTCAATCCGCCACAGCTTGGTGCCATCCAGCTTGTAGGCGTCCACGTAGACGTTGCCCGTGTAACCGGACTGGGAGTTGTCCTTGGCGTTGGACGGCGACCACGTCTGGATGACCTCGTACTTGCCGTCGCCGTCGAGGTCCGCCACGGTGGCGTCGTTGGCGGAGTAGGTGTAGGCCTTGCCGTCCGGCGTAACACCGTCGGCAGGCTTGTCCAGCGCGATAGCCAGGTAGTTCCGGGCCAGCGGCTTCACGGCTTCAGTCAGCTTGTCCTGGCCCTGTCCGTTACCAACAGTCTTGATGACGTAGCTCGACTCCGCCGTGCCGCCCGCGTCCGCGAACATGGTGGCGTTGCGCAGCGGCTCCGGGGTGATGTTGACGCCGTCGCGCAGGACCTGGAAGCCGATGCTGTCCTTGTCCAGGCCCAACATGCGCCAGCTCACCGTGACGCCTTGGTCGGTCAGGACGGCGACCGGTGCACGGTCCAGGTTTTCCACTTGGCGCTTCAGCGATGCTGTGTCCTTCGCGGCAGGCACGACGCCGGGAAGGTTGGCTTGCGCTGCCTGCGGGACCTGGGCCGGGACTGCTTGCGCGAGCGGGACACCCGTCAGCGCGATGGCGGCGGCTGCAAGGGAAGCGGAGGCGGCGAGGGGCACTGCTTTCCACGCACGGCCACGGGCGGAGCGGTAGGAACACTTTGAGGGGTATTTCAAAGAACATCTCCTTTGATGCTGGGCGACAGGGGGTCTGCACACCAGTGTTGGAACGTTTCACTCAAGGAGACAGTGCCACCTCGCCTGGTGAGCAAGAGGTTGAAGTCCGCGAGAAAACGCTTTCCGCCAACAAGGTTTACCAGCGCTTCAACCCCCCGGTCAAGGGTTTGACAGGAAATGACTGTGAGACTTCGGTGCTATTTGTTCGAAGTTGTCCGAAATATTTGAGCAGGTAGGAAACCTGCGTCACCCACAACCGTCTCTTCACCACTAGCTTTGGCGTCGCCTGAACGTGCAAACAACCTCATTGGGTTACTTGCTGGGATCTGACCTTCAAAGTAGGTGGGGAAGGTACGCCGAAGGTGGTTTACACGCTGGACTTGCCGGGCTGGACCGCTGGACTTGCCGGGTTGGACCGCTGGTGGGAGCTCACTGTCAGCACCGGTTACACAGGGTAATCAAAAAAGTGTAATCGGTCACACTTCGCCGGATTCGCTTGTCAACCATGGTGGGCAACATGAACCATGAATGAGGGAATTCGTTCCCATACAAGCTGAATCAGCAATCCTCACCGACGAGGATGCGGCCCCGGGCGAA
This sequence comes from Arthrobacter sp. YN, assembly GCF_002224285.1. Lineage (GTDB taxonomy): Bacteria > Actinomycetota > Actinomycetes > Actinomycetales > Micrococcaceae > Arthrobacter. Next base: position 4,224,549 of record NZ_CP022436.1, read on the forward strand.
GAGGCTTGGGGCTGATAACGGCCTGAGTGAAAGTACTGACAATGACGACACATACTGACTCCATCACGCTGAAAATCTGGGACAAGTCGGCCATCGACCACACCATCGATGCCGCCGTCCAGTCCCTCTCACACCGGGCAGCTGCAGAAAACTGCGGAATCGCAGTCACCCTGAGCGGACCCAAAACCTTCACCGTGAGCCTGAGCCGCTAAGCAGCTCACAGCAAACGCAAGAGGACGACGCCGGTACTTGCCGGCGTCGTCCTCTTGCGTTTAACACTCGTCCCCGAAGCGTCCAAAACGTACAAGTGGTCCTCGAATCCACATCGTGACGGCATTCCTCAAGTCCTGAGCAAACCTTGATATTTCCTTGACGATTTCCCTGCGCATTTCTTGCGTTGGCGTTGGAACTCTAAGTGAGTCAACGCTTCAACGCACGAACGGAGGGATCATAATGCTCGCGGAAATCACGGAATACACGGCCGACACAGGCTCACTGGCCACGGCCACCTCACCCCGCGGATCCCACCGTGCAGCCGGTGGCGTGGTCACCGTCCTGGTGCCGGCACACAACGAATCCGCCGGCATCACCGAGACCCTTACCTCGCTGAACAACCAGACCCACCGCCCGGACCGCATCATTGTGGTGGCGGACAACTGCACCGACGACACCGAGTCGCTCGCGCTTGCCCAGGGCGTCGAGGTCCTGCGCACCGTCGGCAACAAGGACAAGAAGGCCGGAGCCCTGAACTTCGCCCTTAGCGAGCTGCTTCCGGATGCCGACCCCGAGGACTTGATCCTGGTTCAGGATGCGGACTCCCAGCTCGCCCTCGATTTCATCGAAAACGCCACCAAGAACCTGTTGGCCGACGAACTGCTCGGCGCAGTGGGCGGAGTGTTCAGCGGCGGCCCCGGCGGCGGTTTCGTCGGACACCTGCAGCGCAACGAGTACGCCCGCTATGCCCGCGACGTGAAGCGCCTCCACGGCAAGTGCCTGGTGGTCACCGGAACGGCAGCCCTTTTCCGGGTCAAGACACTCCGTGACGTGGTTTCAGCCCGGCTGCAGGGCACCCTTCCTCCGGGCAACGGCAAGGGCGGCGTCTACGACACCTCGGTCCTGACCGAAGACAACGAACTTTCCTTCGCCCTGCTGACCCTCGGATACCGCATCGCATCTCCTTCCAACTGCACCCTGGTCACCGAGGTCATGCCCACCTGGCGTGAACTTTGGGCACAGCGGCTTCGCTGGAAGCGCGGCGCTGTTGAGAACTGCGTGCAGTACGGGTGGACCAAAATCACCAGGCCGTACTGGGGACGCCAATTCCTGTCCATGATCGGCGTCATGGTGACACTGGCCTACTTCGGCTCCATCATCTTCGCTTTCACCACCGGAGCGGGCCTGAACCTCCACCCCTTCTGGATAGCAGTTACCGCAATCTTCGTCCTGGAGCGCATCGTAACCCTGCGCTTCCGGGGCTGGAGGTACATGTTGCTGGCCGCAACCATGTACGAAACCGTCATAGATATGTTCCTCCAGGCCGTTCACGCCAAGGCGTACCTGGATGCAGCACTCAACAGAAAGAAAGTTTGGTAATCGACTCATGTACAACAATCCAGCAGCCCCCTCGCAGGAGCCACCGCAGCCGGAATGGGCTCAGGAGCACTCGCAATGACCGGAGCGGGCGATCTCTTCTGGTTCGCACTGGCTGCTTTCGCCATGCTGGCACTCGGCCTCGCCGTCAAGAGGATCGTCCCCGTCAGGGCGCAGAAGAACTAACCAGGCCTGGCAGTCCCGCAGTTGTGTCGCTTACCCCCCAGCGCGACACAACTGCGGGTTTGTCATTTAAATAGCCCCTGATTGTGTAGCCCGGAGATCAGGTGACCGGAGCCGAAACCGCCGAGAACTTGGCCACCGTTGTGTAGCCGGCTTTGGTGCCGGTGACCCTGACCCTCATCGTGTCAGCCTGGTCAGCGCCTACCAGGGTGTAGGTCTTGGCGGTGGCACCGGTGATCGCAATACCCGAGCGGTACCACTGGTACGTCAGCGTGGTTCCGGACGTCCAGGTACCTGGGTTTGCTGTCAGTGTGGAGCCCACGCTCAGCGTCCCGGTGATGGTTGGTGTGGGTGCCACCAGAGTCCCCGCAACCACTGTGGCTGTGGGCGCTGATTCCTTGGTGGTGGTCGCGTGCCCGGTTTTGGTTCCCGTCACCCTTACCGTCAATGTGGTTCCCTGGTCCGCTGCAGCCAGAGTCCTTGTGGCAGCGGTGGCACCGGAGATCGCCGCACCGTTCCTGTACCACTGGTAGGTCAGGGCAGTTCCAGTGGTCCAGGTTCCGGGGTTGGCTGTCAGCGTTGACCCCACAGCCACTGTGCCGTTCACCGTTGGAGTGGGAGCCGTCAACGGAATGCCCGGCACGAAGGAGAAATCACGGATAGTGACCGTTTCAGGACCGACCTGGGCAGCATCGCCGCCTCCGCCCCCGGTCACCCACAGGTTGAAGTGGATTTGTTCTTTGGCCGGCAGCGGAACCGTGGATCCTTGCAGGATCGTCTTTTTCAGCAGCGTTCCGCTGTAGCCTTCCCCAGCGAAGGTCTCAAAGGTCAGCTTGCCTGGTTCCCAGACCATTCGATGGGTGAGGATAGGAGCATTCGTGACGTCGAAGGTGACGGTGTTGTTGCCCTGGCCTGGAGGCTTCGTTGCATCGAACCAGTACCCGTGACCTTGGGTGACAGGCCAGTCTTCACCGTAGGCAGCCCCGCCACCCCAGGCCGATGCCTCGCAGAGGTCGATCTCCGTGTATCCCGGTTCCGCTGCGGGATCGTAGGTGAAGAGGCAGCCCCACACCACTTCCTTCTGCAGCGCGCTGACGTCCTTCTCCACCGTGGTGCTGTACGTGCCGTAGCCGAAGCCTTCGCGTGTGGACTGGAATTCCGCGCCCTTCGGAGCGGATCCGGTGGGGTTGGAGATGGAGAGTTTCACGTACCCGTCAGCATCAGGATTGCTGACGTTGTTGGCATCCCAGCTTGCGTTGTACATGGGCGCCCCACCCCAAAAACGCTTCTGCCAGTTGAACCCTTTCCAAGCAAAGCTGCCCACCGGTCCAGGGTCCTCAGCCATGGGCGTGGTGTCCGCGGCGTGTGAGGGGCTGATACCCGTGAACAGTGATAAACCTACCGCCATGACGACGGCCAAACCCATTACTTTTCTTCCCCCGGTAGGAAGGAGCCTCATTGACGATGCCATAGCTGTGTCCTCCTGCTGATGCGCCCAGAAACGCCTCCGGCAATTGCCGAAAGCCGCAGTCACGTTCCACCCCCGAGGAACGTGCAACTCCTCGATTATCAATGAGCAGGGACGCTGCCGGAAGCGAATTAGGCATTGAATATGACTGTTTCAACATCAATTGGATAACGGGGGTAAAGCCCCGCAGTACTCTGGACAGATCCGTACCTCATAAGACAGCCCGTTACGCAGCACGTCCTTCAGGAAGACACATGCCCATCCGCAGTGCCGGAATTCTTCTCCACCGAACCGTGAGCAGCGGCGAATTGCAGCTGTGGATCGCCCATATGGGCGGCCCTTTTTGGGCGCGAAAGGATCACCACGCCTGGTCCATTCCCAAAGGCGAATTCCCTGAGGATGAAGATCCTTTGGCAGCTGCGAAACGCGAATTCACAGAGGAAATAGGCTCACCCCCGCCGGCCGCCACCTATGAGCTGTTGGGAGTTTTCCGGCAGCCCTCAGGAAAGCTCATCACTGCTTTCACGGCAGAAGCCAATGACTTCCAGCCGGAGCAGATCATCAGCAACACCTTTCCCATGGAGTGGCCCAAAGGTTCGGGCGTCATGAAGGATTTCCCGGAGATCGACGACGCCCGCTGGTTCGAAGAATCCGAGGCCCGGACCAAACTCGTCAAAGGGCAACTGACTATCGTGGACGCGCTGGTCCGGCACCTTGGCGGGAAAACCCTCTAGAGCTTCGCCAGCAAGGCGGACCTGGTCTGGGGTGGCACCGAACCCGTGGTCGAAGCATCAACGCTCGCCTTCGGCTCGTTCCACAGGCAGGGAAAGTCCGACGGCGATGTGCTGGCCGGGTTGCGTGAGGCAGCCGCTGCCGGAGTCGCCGTTATTCCGGACCTCTCGGTGACGCGCGGACGGCTCCGGTTGATAGCCGAGCACGGTACTTGAGCGCCGCGTACCTTGCCACCACCTTTGAGGCGTGGATGCAGTGGGCCGCCGGGTCAGACCCGGATCCAGTCCCGTACCTGGTGGCCGCGCTCGAGGTATTGAGGGTTCCTGCGCGTTAGCTGCTCTTTCGGGCGATGAATTGCCGGATCCAGTCAACGGTCTCCGGGTGATCCAAATGAAGGCCATGGCCGGCTCCGGGTACACGCACCAGCACCGAGCCGCGAATGTGCTCGCGAAGGAGGAGTGCATTGGGCAAGGGCGTCAGCGCATCCTTGGTGCCGTGAAGGATCAGGGTGGGGGCTTGGATGGCGTTGAGATTGCTCCAGGCATCATGCTCGCGGCTGGCCCTGAAGTGCCGGGCCTTAGCCCACGCCGACGCGCGGGAGTTGAAGAATGTGTGGGTCGCTTCGGGATGTGCTCGGACCCATTCAGCGTCGAAGAAGAGCTCTTCCAGTCGGGACATGTCCCCGCTGACCAAGGCTTCCAGGACAGCCTTTTCCGGCTGGGCACTGGCATCCAGCCAAATGCCACCACTCGTAGCTGCGAGGATCAGCGTACGGACTTTTTGCGGATGATCAATGGCCAGCCATTGGCCAATACGCCCACCCATCGAGTGGCCGTACACATGTGCTAAATCCGCGCTGGCGGCCTTGAGGACCACAGCAGCATCTTCGGCAAGCAGCCTCGTGGTGTACCGCTCAGCGTCGCCCTTCCCACTCCGCCCAATCCCCCGGTGGTCGAAGCGGATGACGCGGTAAGAGCGGGACAGAAGCTCCGCCGTCGGGCCCCAACCATCCATGGAGGTTGCCTGTCCGGCGATCAGCAGCATTGGCTCGCCTTCGCCTTCCGACGCCCAGGCGAGTTCTGCGCCGTCGGCAGCCTCAGCAAAGTTCACCGTGCCACAGTATCCGGGAGGCGGCCAAAGCGCTGCGGCGTGGGCCACAGCGCTTTAGTCGGCGGTGAAGATGTCCTCGATGGCGCAGTCGAAGGTCCTGGCAATGAGGAAGGCCAAGGGCAGCGAGGGGTCAAACTTTTCCCGCTCGATGGAAATGACCGTCTGCCTGGACACACCCAGGGCAGCAGCGAGATCGGCCTGTGTCCATCGTCGCCCGGCCCGGCGCTCGGCGATGTTGTTCTTCACTTCAGCGCACGGTGCCGAATGGCCAGGTAGCGTAAGCCGGCATCCAAGGCGCTCAGCGCCACAAGCCCGAGCAGGACCGGGAGTGCTTCGATCTGAAACCGGCCAACCGCCAGCACCACGGCTGCAACGATGGTGGCGACCAGCACGTCGAGGAACGCACCGGCACCGGCTTGGCGCATCCATTGGAGCTCCACACTCTGCTCCCCATGGTGATCACGGGTGACGGTGTGGCGTGAAACGAAGACCCTGGCGCCGAGCGACATCGCCGGGTAGGCAGCGCACAGGGCGCCGATCCCGGCCGCGGGCCAGAATTCGCCCGGGTTTGATGCCCCCACCAACAGTCCGACCAGGACGGTCAGGATGGCGCCGAAGATGACAGCAAGGACGTAATGATGGACCGGCGCGCGTCTCGATGTAAAGGAAACTTTACTCATAAGGGAAGTAAAGCACCCTTTACTTTTAGGGGCAATACTTCCGTCCGGGGACTAGCGTTGGGGGATGACCACCCAGTACAGGTACGACGTCGAGCTGCTGCACCTTTTGGTGTCGCCGGCCCACGCCTACTTTGGCCGCGCCCGGGAGGGCGCCGCCGATGTCCCCACCATTGACGCCGACCAAGCGGAACTGGTGACTGGCAAAGGCATTGTTGGCGACAGGTTCTTTGGCAAGGCCGCGCACATGGACGCTGCGGTGACGCTGTTCGCAGTGGAAGCCCTCGAATCGATCGCCGCTGAACTCGGGGCCGGGCCCTTCGATCCGCTGCTGACCCGGCGAAACGTTGTTCTGCGCGGAGTCGAGCTGGCCCCACTGCTTGGCCATGAGTTCACCGTTGAGTCCGGTGGAGATGTGGTGCGATTGAAGGCTGGCCGCCCAGCCCACCCGTGTGCTTGGATGGACGAAATGCTCGCCCCAGGGGCCCACAAAGCGATGCGGGGGCGCGGCGGCGTCCGGTGCCAGGTGATTGCCGGCGGCTTGCTGCATCGAGGGCCGGCTGTCTTGGTCAGCCCGGTGCTGTTGGACCCCAACAAAGCAGGCGAGGCAAAGGCTCTGCGGCCCTCGCGTCTGCCGTAGCTTGGCGTGCCCATGAAAGGCAGGAGCCTGTCATTCGACGAAGCACCCGCATAGGGTGATCAAGTGGATACATTGAGCAGCAAGGTCCAAGCCATTGCAGGGTTCGCGTTTGCTTCGGTGTTCCGGGCAATCAAGGTAGCGCGACCACACCGGCCGATCCATCCACAGGGCATCCGCTTGGTCGGAACCTTGGAAAGGGACACCGGTGCGCGTCAGTCTTCCGGCATTCCATGGTTGGACACCGCCGGGACCAGCGAGGTGGAGGCCCGACTCTCGCGATCAATTGGTCTACCCGACGGATTCCCTGACATCATCGGGCTGGCAGTGCGCTTCACAGAGCAGGACACACTGGCGGACATGCTCCTCGCGACCACCGGACCCACAGGAATCGGCCGTTTCATCCTCCGGCTTCGACGGGACGCCGCAGCTGCGGTTTTCTCAAGCATGATGCCTTACAAATCAGAGACAGGCCCTGTTCTCATAGCAGCACGAACCATCGATGGGCCCGCCAAGCTACCCATGGAACCTGGTGCTTTCCGCTCACTCCTTGGCGACGGACCCTGGACGCTGGAACTCCATCACGCCAGCCCGCTAGGCCCGTGGACCAGGTTCGGAACATTGACGCTCACGCTTGCCGACAGCTTGGGCGAAGATACCGCTGAACGATTTGATCCGGTCCTCAATCCGCTTCCAACAGCAGGAACGTACGGCTGGACGAGGCGGCTCCGCGAACCTTCCTACGCTGTGGCCCGCCGGCGCGGGTAGGAGCGTTGTTTCCTCCAATGTCCCTGTTGGCGAACAACCAAGCCGCCGCACCTAGGGCTCAAAAGCCACCGGAGCCGCGAACTGCGCCTCGTACAGCCGGGAGTAAGCCCCACCCGTAGCCAGCAGCTCCGAGTGGGTCCCCTGCTCCACGATCTGCCCGGCTTCCATCACCAGGATGAGGTCGGCATCGCGGATGGTGGAGAGCCGGTGGGCGATCACGAAGCTGGTCCGGTCCGAGCGCAGGGCATTCATGGCTTTCTGGACCAGAACCTCGGTGCGGGTATCCACGGAGCTGGTGGCCTCGTCCAGAATCAATACTGACGGCTGGGACAGGAACGCCCGGGCGATGGTCAGCAGTTGCTTCTCACCGGCCGAGACGTTGCCGCCTTCGTCGTCCAGCAAGGTGTCGTAGCCATCGGGCAGGGAGCGCACAAAGCGGTCCACGTAGGTGGCCTGCGCGGCCTCCATGATCTCGGACTCCGAAGCCAAGGGCCGTCCGTAGGCAATGTTGTCGCGGATGGTCCCGCCAAAAAGCCACGTATCCTGGAGGACCATGCCCATCCGCGAGCGCAACTCGTGCCGCGGGATCGAGGCGACATCCACGCCGTCGAGCGTTATCCGTCCTGAGTCCAGCTCGTAGAACCGCATCATCAGGTTCACCAGGGTGGTTTTGCCCGCGCCCGTAGGTCCAACAATCGCGATGCTCTGCCCAGGCTCAGCAACCAAACTGAGGTCCGTGATCAGCGGCTTGTCGGGCGAGTAGCGGAAGGATACGTTCTCGAACACCAACCGCCCGCGCGCAGGACCGGACTGCTGAACAGGATCAGGTTCGGCTGACTCTTCCTCCTCATCCAACAAGTCGAACACCCGTTCAGCCGAGGCAACACCGGATTGCAACATGTTCGCCATGGATCCGAGCTGCGCCAACGGCATGGTGAACTGCCGCGAGTACTGGATGAAGGCTTGGACGTCGCCCAACTGCATGGAACCGGAGGCCACCTGCAGTCCTCCCACCACGGCAATCCCCACGTAGACCAGGTTCCCGATGAAGGTCATGGCCGGCATGATCAGCCCGCTCACGAACTGCGCCCCGAAGCTCGCCTGGTACAGCTCGCTGTTCTTCGCGCGGAACTTCTCCTGCACCTCGTTCTGCCGGCCGAAGACTTTCACCAGAGCATGTCCCGTGTAGCTTTCCTCGATTTGGCCGTTGAGTTCGCCGGTGTTCTTCCACTGCGCCACGAACAGTTTTTGGGACCGCTTGGCGATCAGCAGCGTCGTGCCGAGGGTCAGCGGAATGGTCACCAAGGCAATCAAGGCCAGCAGCGGCGAGAGCAGGAACATCATCACCAACACACCCAGCACCGTCAGCAGGGAGGACACCACCTGGCTGATGGATTGCTGGAGGCTTTGCGAGATGTTGTCCACGTCGTTGGTCACGCGGCTCAGCAGCTCGCCGCGCTGGATGGAGTCGAAATAGCGCAAGGGCAGCCGGTGGATTTTCGCTTCGATCCGCTCGCGGAGGCGGTACACGGTCCGTTGGACGACGCCGTTGAGCACGTACGCCTGCATCCACCCGAACGCTGAGGCCAGGACATACAGCGCCAGCGCCCACAGCAGCACCGAGGCCAAGGCGCCAAAGTCGATTCCGACGCCGGGCGTCAGGGTCATGGCGCCCAGCATGTCGGCCTTGCTGTCATCACCTGAGGCGCGCAACCCTGCGATGACATCGGCTTTGGAAACGCCTGCGGGCAGCTGCTGGGAGACGACGCCGGCGAAGATGAGGTTGGTGCCTTCGCCCAGCAGCCTTGGCCCGATCACAGACAGCGCAACGCTGACCACAGCAAACACCAGCACCAGGATCAGCCAGAGCCGCTCCGGCCTCAGCGTCCCCAGCAAACGCCCGGCTGAGCCAGAGAAGTTGGACGCCTTCTCCGCTGGAATGTTCATCCCGGCAAACGGACCGCCACGGCCGGGACCCATCGCTGGCCTCTGGGGACCGCGAGGGCCGGCTGATACAGCGCTCATGCCGTCTCCTCCGCCGCGAGCTGGGAGGACACGATTTCCTTGTACGTGTCGGACGTCTCCAACAGTTCCTCGTGCGTTCCGCACCCAACGATCCTGCCGTCGTCGAGCACCAGGATCTGGTCCGCGTCGGCGATGCTGGAGACCCGCTGGGCGACGATCACCAGCGTGGCCCCGTTGGTGTGGCGTTTGAGCGCCTGCCGGAGCCGGGCATCGGTGGCGGTGTCCAGGGAGGAGAAGGAATCGTCAAAGATGTAGAGCTCCGGCTGTTTTACCAGGGCGCGGGCGATCGCGAGCCTCTGCCGCTGCCCGCCGGAGACGTTGGTGCCGCCCTGCGAGATGGCAGCATCCAGGCCGCCTTCCATGTCCTCCACAAAGTCCCGGGCCTGGGCAACGGAGAGCGCTTGCCACAGCTCTTCCTCTGTGGCATCGGGCTTGCCGTACTGAAGGTTGCTGCGGACCGTCCCGGAGAACAGATACGGCCTCTGCGGTACCAAGCCGATGTGCCCCCACAGCAGGTCCGGGTGCAGCTCGCGGACGTCCACGCCGTCCATGCGCACGGACCCGCTGGTGGCGTCGAAGAGACGTGGCATCAGGTTCACCAACGTGGTTTTCCCAGCACCCGTGCTGCCGATGATCGCTGTTGTCTGGCCGGCCAAGGCTGTGAACGTGACCCCGCCCAGCACCGGCTGCTCCGCCCCCGGGTAGGCGAATCCGACGTCGCGCATTTCCAGTTCGCCGCGGCGGATGCCGCCGGTGACAGGGTTCGACGGCGGTTGGACACTTGAGTCGGTCTCCAGCACCTCGCCGATCCGGTCGGCGGAGACGGACGCACGCGGGATCATCACAGCCATGAAGGTGGCCATCATGACCGACATGAGGATCTGCATCAGGTAGCTCAGGAACGCGATCAGGGTGCCCACCTGCATGGACCCGTCCTCGATCCGGAACGAGCCGAACCAGATCACCGCCACGGACGAAACATTCATGACCAACATGACCACAGGGAACATGAGTGCCATCAAACGTCCGGCCCGGAGCGCTACGTCAGTGACGTCGTCGTTCGCTTTAGCGAATCTGGCGGCCTCCAGGTCCTCGCGGACGAACGCCCGCACCACGCGAATGCCGGTGAGCTGCTCGCGGAGGACACGGTTCACGGCGTCGATCCGGACCTGCATTTTGCGGAACAACGGCACCATCCGGGTCACAATCAACCCAACAGCCACCAGCAGCACCGGAACGCACACCGCGATCAGCCACGACAACTGGGCGTCCTGCCGCACAGCCATGATCACACCGCCAATGCTCAACATGGGAGCCGCGACCATGAGCGTGCAGGACATGAGCACCAGTTGCTGCACCTGTTGGACGTCGTTGGTGGACCGCGTGATCAGCGACGGCGCCCCGAACCTGGTGACCTCCTGCTCGGAGAACTCCCCCACCCTGCTGAAAACCGCGTCGCGGAGGTCACGGCCCATCCCCATGGCAGCCTTCGCGCCGAAGTAGACCGCAACCACGGCACACGCGATCTGCAGGAGGGTGATCAACAGCATCAGCCCGCCCATGCGCAGGATGTAGTCGGTATCCCCGGTGGCGACCCCGTTATCGATGATGTCTGCGTTCAGCGTCGGAAGGTACAGGGATGCGATGGACTGGGCCAGTTGGAAGACGACGACGGCGATCAGCAACCGCTGATGCGGCCGCAGGAAGCGAACAAGTACCTTCCACAGCATGGGATCTCCGAGCCAGGCGATGTGAACCGAAGGCCAGTTTACGTCTGGTTGCTGCGGGCAACTAGAGAAATAGCGCTAAAGTTACCGCTGGTATTGCACCACGTGGGGTTGGCAAACCATGAGCCGGCCAGCGGACTATTTTGGGGGTATGGCATATGAAGAAGACCGCAGCATTGGCGCTGGCATTGGTGATCGGCGCAGCGCTGGCAGGATGCTCCGGCGGTTCGTCGGAAGCCACGCAGGCCAAACCCTCTGAAACCGCGGCCTCCAGCCCTGCAACGAACCTCACCACCGTTCCGGACATCGCAGGGAAGCCATTCGCCGATGCCAAAGCTGCTTTGGCATCGGCTGGGCTGACCATCTCGATCGTGGGACCTGATGGAACTCCTTGGACCACGCTCGAGCCGGGTCAGCAAGTAGCAGCCGTATCGACGGACCCTTCAGCAGGCTCCGAGACGGACGCCAAGACGGTCAAAATGGTTGTCGATACGACTGAAGTGGATCAGCAGATCATGAACGACGCCATCGCTGCAGCTGAGGGTGCCGTGGACTCCGCCAATACTGCGGCCTCGGAAGCAGCCGCTGCGGCTGAAGCGGCTGCCGCTGCGGCCGCTTCAGCCGCAGCGAACTCCGGGAAGTAACCTGCCTGACGGGGTCGTCGTCGTTTCTTAGTCGTTCGCCAGCTGCAGCTTTGCCGCAGCACCGAGCTTGCCCGCGTAAAGGAGCGCGGCGTCGCTGAGTTCATTCTCGGCAACACGGCGCGTGCCCTCTACGTCTGCATTGAGGACGGTGGGCGCGAAGCGAACGTGCGTGGCATCCTCAATGCCCACAAAGCTCAGCCAATCGGCAAAGTAGGTGCTGCCGAAATCGGAGCCGAAAGCCGGCGAAACCCCGGGAGAATAGACCCCGCTGGTGTGGATGGCCAGCGCGTGCTTGCCCTCCATGAGGCCGGTGTAGCCCGTTTCGGCGTCGAACCCGAAGCTCCACCCGGGCTGGGTGACGATGTCGATCCATTGCTTCAAGGCGTAGGGCACACCGGAGTTCCACAACGGAATATTGAAGACGTACGCATCGGCCGAGGCGAACTGCTCAAATACGGCCCGGGCTGATTCCCACGCCGCAATTTGATCCGGAGTCTGGTCCTGGCCGGTGAAGACAGCCATCTTTGCGGCCGCAGCTGTCCGTCCGAAAGCCGGCAACGCGCCGTCGTCGAACAGGTTCAGGGTTTCCAGCTCGAACGTCTCCGAAGCCGCAGCCTGAACAGAGTCAATGAAATGGCGGGCCAACCGCAGCGAATCGCTGGTGGCGTAGCGGGGTGAGGCGTTGATGTGGAGGATGGAGGGCATGCTTTTCCTTTCAGGCAGGGGACCCTTTGGCCCCTCATCGATCCTCACCCGGGCGCTTCACGCAGCGTAAGAACGCACTTTATTGTGCCCAGGGCACCTCCACGTTCCTGCAATGATGAGGTCATGACACTCACGGCTGAACAGAACCGTCGGAAAGCGCAACACCACTACAACGCTTCCTTGGAACTCTGCCCGGCACGCCAATTGCTTGAGGCGATCAGCAGCAAATGGGTGACACTTGTCTTGCTCGCCTTGGAAGAAGGGCCGCAGCGCCACAGTGAGCTGCGCCGAATGATTCCGGGCGCAAGCCAGAAAATGCTCACGTCCACACTCCGTTCCCTGGAGCGTGACGGCCTGATTGACCGGGAGGTCACCGCGTCGGTTCCGGTCCGGACGGACTATGAGCTCACTGCACGCGGCCGGTCGCTCCTCCCGATCATCTTCGACATGAAGGAGTGGGCGGAGGACAACATGGACGCCGTGGCGGCGGCGCGTCAACACCACGACAGGGCCCGTGCCGGCGCACCAACAGAACAGTAGGCTGGAAACGTTCGTGTTGAACCGCATCGAAGGGACTTGAGTTTTGGCTTACATCACCGTCGGAAACGAAAACAGCACCGAGATTGAGCTTTACTACGAGGACCATGGGACTGGACAGGCTGTGGTCCTGATCCACGGCTACCCGTTGGATGGATCGTCCTGGGAGAAGCAGACCGCTGCCTTGCTCGAGGCCGGTTATCGCGTCATTACGTACGATCGCCGTGGTTTCGGAAAATCCAGCCAGCCCACTGAGGGCTATGACTACGACACCTTTGCCGCAGACCTCAAGACCGTCCTGGACACCTTGGATCTGAACGACGCCGTCCTGGTGGGCTTCTCCATGGGCACCGGCGAGGTGGCGCGCTACATCAGTACGTATGGCTCGGCCCGTACTGCCAAGGCAGTCTTCCTCGGTTCGCTGGAACCCTTCCTCTTGAAGACCGATGACAACCCCGACGGCGTGCCGCAGGACGTGTTCGACGGCCTTGCCTCCGCCGTCACAGCAGACCGCTACGCGTTCTTCACCGACTTCTTCAAGAACTTCTACAACAGCGATACCTTCCTGGGCACGGAACGCCTGAGCCAGGAAGCCGTGGACGCCAGCTGGAATCTGGCCAGCAAGGCGGGTGCGTTCGCCTCGGTGGCCGCGCAGCCCACATGGCTCACGGATTTCCGGGCCGACATCCCCAAGATCGACGTCCCGGCCTTGATCGTCCACGGCACAGCTGACAACATCCTGCCCATCGACGTCACCGGACGGCGTTTCAAGGACGCGCTGCCCAGCGCTGACTACCTGGAAATCGAGGGCGCACCGCACGGCCTGCTCTGGACGCACGGCGCCGAAATCAACGACGCGTTGCTGACGTTCCTCAAGAAGTAACCCTGGGGAGTTTGTGTACAGCAGATGACCTAAAGGAGCACTCTTAAGGGCGTTAGCTGTACACAAACTCCTACTTCTGGAGCCGGAGCTTCAGCGCCTTCTGGCTGTGACCCAGATATTCCTCTTCCGTGGCGTCGGCGGCACTGCGTTCCATGGCGTGCAGCACGCCATACGTGAAGCCACCGTTACCCACGTCCGGCGCGGAGCCAAGCTTCAGCAGCTCCGCGCGGGCCACCACGCTGTCCTGGTGGTCACCGAGTATCGATTGGATTTTGTGGGCTGCATCCCCCAGCTTCACGGCCCGCTTGCCGTGGACACTCTCAACGGCCGCGGCGGCAAACCGCAGCTTCTTGGCGGCCTTCCGGACTTCGTGAAACGCTGTGTCACGTTGGGGCCCGACGGCGGTAGCCACCGCTGCGTCATGGCGTTTGCCGAGGTGTTTGGCTGCTTTGTTGACGAGCTTCGCCGTGGTGTTCCGGGCCGTCGCCTCCCCTTGCGGCGTTACCGGTGGGGCGTCGACGAAGGCCTCAAGTGCGTCCAACAGCCGGAAGTACCGGGGGCTGTTCAGCCGGTTCTTGACGGCTCCCATGGCGGTGTCCGCCCTGACAGTCATGCGCTGGTCCAGCTCAACCTGCAGCGGGCCCAGGACGAGGTTGGACGGCAGCTCATCAAGGTGCTTCCTCAAGCGTGCGTGCAGTACTTCCGCGTCACGGTACCGGCCCAAGGTCTTGGCCAACGATTTCAGCTCGCGCTCAAGTTCCTTCACCGGGGCAGGCTCAAAAAGCTTGCGGTATGAGTGCAATACCGATCGGACACGGCGGATCACTGACCGCATTTGGTGGACTGAGTCATCCCGACCCAACCTCACATGGGCGTCCTGAAGCAGGAGATCGGCCCCTTGGTCCTGGAGATAGGTGAGTACCGGGGCAATTGCTGCGCCCTTGTCGTAGGACTGCTTGCGGCCGTTTCCTGTGGGATCCGGCCATAAATCACCTACGGCAGTAGCCAGCTTGGAGGTTCGGTCGCTGGGCTTCGCTCCTGCGTCTGAGAGTTGTCCGACGAGGCTTTCCAGGAGGGCATCGTCCGTGCCGTCCTGCGCGGCCAACTCGACTTCCCACTCCCGCCACTCCGACCCGCGGGGCTCGCCAAGGGATACCTGGGCGCGCACGTAGTCGTCAACGAAGTCGGCCAAGCGTTCGCCGCCATGTCCGTACAGCGAGTAGCTGGTGCGTTCTGTGGTGAGGGTGGCCACTGCGGCCACTGCATGGCCTCGCGTGTAAGCGAGCACGCGGTCCATGAGTTCCACCGGAACCGTTTCTGCGGTGCCTAGCGGCGCGTGGATCTCCGTCCGCTTCCCGGGACTAAGGGGCAGTTTGAGGTGCCAGCCGGCGTCGGGCCCACCGGTGCGGCGCCGCAAGGTTATTCCGCGGGCAGCCAGGGCAAGGTGGCGAGTATCGAAGTAGATGGCCTCCAGGCTGTAATTTGCCGGTTTACCCACTGCCCCCACCCCATCGATGGTGTGCAGCTCGGGCAGCGGAGTGGACGCATCGGCATCGAACTTCCGCTCGGCCTCCACGGTGCTGGACGTTGCCATGGCTGTCAGGACTCCCTCTGCCGTTGATCTTGCTTACGCCGAAGGGCCGGCCCGTAACGGTGGCCGGCCCTCGTTGGAGCTATCTATTGGTGCTGTATCCAGTGTGAGCCAGTCCCGGGCATCGCGCTAGGGACGGGCTCCGAACGTCTGCCCCGTGTCATCCACATCGCCGCCGGATACCGTGCCTCGCCAGGCCCCGGATTCATGCCCCTGCGCCTCAATGAACTTCTTGAACTTGTCCAAGTCGGCACCCACGCGCAGTTCATCGACGTGCAATGCCGATCCCGCCTTTTCGGCGAGGGTTTCGGGCTCCCAATCGATCGCCACGGTCACGCGGGTGCGGGCCTCTGCGAGTGGTTCGAAGCTGACCGTGCCTGCATTGCGGGGTCCATCGACGCTTGCCCAACTCACAAGCGCGTCCGGGATCTGCTCAATGATCTGGGCGTTGTACTCGCGTTTCACGCCGCCCACGTTCGTAGCGAAATGGAGTGCTGTGTCATCGATCTGTTGCACCGACTCCACACCGTTCATGAACTCGGGGAAGGTCTCGAACTGCGTCCATTGGTTGTAGGCGACAGATACGGGGACATCCACATCGATTGACTTGTTGACCGTAGCCATAAGGTTGCTCCTTCGATCGCGTCTCGGGTGCTCGCGCTGTACTGCTGGTGGCGCGCCAGCCAGCTGGCTGCTTAACCAGTGGCGCGCCTGTCTAAAGCGCGCCAGCCAAAGCTCTTAGCCGGCGTCGAAACTTTCTTCGTCATCGTCGTTGGGCGACTCTTCCTCGGGAAGGTCGTTGCCGCTGCCATCCGGCAAGCTGTCATCGTTGCCGTCCGGCACGGTGGACTGCTCGGCGTGGGCCTGCTCTTCGGTTCCTCCGAAGCGGCCGGCTCCAGGCTCGCCTGCGCTGTCTGAATCCTCCGGATCCAGATGGCTGAGGTTCGGCGCGCCGGTACCTTCTCCGAGGCCGGCCTCTTCGATGTCCTCTTCCACGCGGGGCTGTGCCTGGCCTCCGCCGGCTTCCTGCTCTGCCGTAGGAGTGCCGTAGCCTCCCACTTCCTCTTCCGGTGTGGCATTCTGCTTGTCCATGTGACCTGTCCTTTCCCTGAGCGGTGGAACGTGTTGATGGAACACTTCGAACCTATAAGGGTACTTAGTGCCATGTCCATGCCGAGACCAAAATAGTCAGCAATCTTAGCAATTTGTTGACAAACGTTGTATGGTGCGGCCTCGCGTCATGTCAGGACGGCTGCGGAACCTCACACCCGCCCTGAGGGTCCAGGCCCGTGTAATTCAGGGGGCCGGCGACGATATTCAGAGCTATGGTTGCAAACTGCGAGCACTGCGCAGGCGGGGCGCTGAAATAACCCCGCTGGCCGGCCGCAATTGCGCCGATGACGAGCCAAACTACAACGATCAGCCCGATGATTGAACCGATACGCATTTTCTCCCCAACCGTGAAACTCTCGGGAATTAGCGGGCGAACCACAGAGGAAGGTTCGCTAAAAGAAAGCGGCCACGGGCTGGATACTTCCAGCGCGTGGCCGCTCTGATCCGATCAATCCGTGGGATTGGTTTCGGTGGTCAGACCACGGTTGTCCGCGGTCCTTTCGTCCTTTTCTTCTGCCGGCCCGGGCGGGTTGGCTGACTCGCTGGGGCCAGCGTCGACGGCGTCGTCCGGACTTTCCGACGAGGCGTCACCTACAGGTTCCTGCCCGCTGGATTCAGGCATCCCCGGATCCCTGGGAATGGGATGACCGGGGGTGGTGGTTCCATCGCGAACCTGGGCAAAACCGGCAACTTCGCTTGGATCAGTTGTCATACGCGCGACCGGCCACGGCCAAGAACCCAGCCCAGAAGGGCCAGCACCAAGAGGATGATTCCAACCCACAGCAGGAAGCTGAGGGCTTGGTTGAATCCGCCCACAAGGAGCAGGATGATCGCGATTACGCCGGCGATTATTAAAAGTGTGTTCATTGAGCTACGCATCCCTTCAATAAATTTTGTCTATTCAGGAAGGCGTCCGCTGGTACCCCGTTAAGGGGCGCCACCCATGCCAACGGGCACCGATCGAAGAAATAATTCTCCATATCGCTTTAGTACCCCCGGAATCGGGTTCAAACGAAACCATTACTCCAAGGAAGCACGTCCACAGCATCATGATAGGCGCGCTTTGAGTTACGGCGAAGTATTTTGACAGGAAACTTAGTAGCCCTTGGCGGAGAACGCTCCCAGAGCCCTGCTGATCTCACGGGCCGTGCCGGTGGCCGCCTCACCATATTCCTGGTATTTGGCCGGGACAATCCTGCTTGAGGGCCCCGAGATGGAGATGGATCCGGCCGCCACACCGCCGGGCCCCAGCAGCGGCACGCCGATAGAAGTGATACCCGTACTGAGGCCTTGTTCGTTGATGGAGTACCCGCGGGCACGTGTGTCCACAATCATCGAGCGAAGCTGCGCGGGATCCACCACGGTCTGCGGCGTCAACGCTTCCAGCGGGCCAGCCAGGTAATCGTCAACGAAGGCCTCGTCAGCAGCGGATAAGTAAGCCATTCCCGTGGAGGAGGCGTGCATCGGCAGGCGCGAACCCAGCGGCAGGAAAGCCCTCAGGACGTGCGGAGTGTCGAGCCGCTCGATGATGAGCATGTAGCCGCGGTCCGGGACCGCCAAGTGAACCGTTTCCGTCGTGTCCAGTTGCAGCGCGTTCAAGGGGCCCATTGCGGCGTCACGGATCACTGATCCGCTGCTGCCACGGCTTGCCACAGCGAAGGCGTGGTTGGTCAAGACCCACTTACTGGCCTGGACTTCGGATTGTGCCACCCAGCCCAGTTCGGCCAGCGTCCTGAGCATGCGGAGCACGGTGGCCTTGGGCACGTCCACCTCCCGGCTGAGCTCGGACAAACCTGCGGGCTGGTTGTCCGAGACTGCTTCCAGCACCCTGATGGCCGTAACGACGCTTTGCGTGCTCATGCAACCCTCCCGCTTGACCGACTAAGTCCAGTGCCCTACATTACAGGCGACTTCCCAAAATGAACCGATGGTTCATCCAGTGAACCGATGTAGTTTGATTGGAGAACGGGCTTATGGAATTACAGATACTGGCCCTGGCCATCTTTGTAGGCGTCTTCGTCCTGGCCACCCTGCGCAAAGTGCACATTGGAGTGCTCATGTTCGCAGCGGCCGCCGGAGTGGGCGTGTGGATGGCCGGGATGACCATCGAGAAGGTGGTGGCAGGCTTCCCCATCGGAATCCTCGTCCTGCTGGTTGGCGTGACCTACTTCTTTGCGATCGCGCAAGCCAACGGGACCATCGACCGCATCATTGAAATGGCCATCGCCAAAGTGGGTGACCGCGCCTTTTTCCTTCCCTTGGCCTTCTTTGCCCTCACCATCGGCATCTCCGCCATGGGCTCACCCTTGGCCGGACTGGTCATGGCACCCATCGGAATGCCCCTGGCCAAGCGGTACGGCATCGACCGCATGCTCATGGGGTTGGCCATCGGCTCGGGCCTCAGTGCGGGCGGGTTCGCGCCCACCAGCCTGTTCGGCATCGTCACCTACGGAACTGCCAGGGCAGCGGGAATCGATCTGGATCCCCTGGTCCTTTTCAGCGTGGCCCTGGGCACCAACATCCTGTTGCTGGGGGCCGCGTATGCGCTCTTCGGCGGGTTCAAACTGCTCAACACCCGCACGGCTGACGATTTCGGCGCCACCGTGCCGCGCTTCAGCGCAAGCCGCCCGACGCCGTCGCACCCTTTTGAGCGCGAAGGCACCATTGCGCGGGGCAAGCAAGCCGCCGAACAGGCCGTCCAGGTCCTGGACGAACCGGCCTCCACGCCGCAGCCTTCGCGACTGGACCGCAACCAGATCATCACCGTGCTCTGCATGGCCGGACTGGTTGTCACCGTCATCCTCATGTCCGTCCTCGGCGCCAACCCTGACATCGGCGTCCTGTGCTTCGCGTTCGCCTCGGTCCTCACACTCTGTGACCCGCAATCCGGGAAATCGGCCGTAGCCAAAATCGACTGGTCCACAGTCCTGCTGGTAGGCGGGATCATCACATTCGTCGGAGTGCTTCAGACCATGGGAGCCGTCGCGTTGCTCGGCGAAGCAGCCGGCGCCGTCGGGACGCCATTGCTGGCCGCGCTGGTGATCTGCGCTATCGGCGCCCTCATTTCCGCTTTCGCCTCCACCACCGGGATGCTCGCCGCATTGGTTCCGCTGGCACTCCCTCTGGTGGCCTCCGGGGACGTCGCCGGATGGGCAGTCATTGCCGCTTTGGGCGTGTGCTCGTCGATTGTTGACGTCTCGCCGTTCTCCACCGTCGGCGCCACATTCGTGGCCACCGTCGACGCCGATGAGCGCCCCCGCATCACCAGGTTCCTCACCCGTTGGGGCTTGTCCATGGTGGTGGCCGGGCCGCTCTTGCTGGTGGGCGCCCTGGTGCTGCCATCCAGCCTCTAAAACCGTCTCAAAGTTAGGACAGCAATCATGCTCAAACCACTCCGCGGAATCACCGTGATCGACCTCAGCCGGGCCCTCGCCGGGCCCTATTGCACCGCCCTTCTTGCCGACATGGGCGCCCGGATCATCAAAGTCGAAAGCGTCAATGGCGGCGACACAGCCCGCCAATGGCCGCCGTTCCAAGACGGTCACAGCCTCTATTTTGACTCCGTCAACCGCAACAAGGCCTCCGTGTGCCTGGACTTCTATTCGGCTGAGGGACGCGAAATCCTCTCCGGTTTGATTGCCGACGCGGATGTCCTGGTGGAAAACTTCAAGCCCGGCACTTTGGAAAAAATGGGCTTCACAGCATCCCGGCTTGAAGAGCTGAACCCGGGGCTCGTGGTGGGATCCGTCACCGGCTTCGGCAACACCGGTCCGCTCAAGGACGACGCCGGACTGGACCAGGTCATCCAGGGAATGTCCGGCCTGATGTCCGTCACGGGGCCTGGCCCAGGTTCCGGCCCCGGCGAGGCCTACCGGGTCGGCATACCGATCGTGGACATCACCTCCGGGATGGTCTGCGCCTTCGGAATTGTGTCAGCGCTCCTGGGATCCCGGAACGGCGAGCGCCCCGGCCGCGTGTCCACCTCCCTGCTGGAGACGGCCTTGAACCTGTCCGCATTCCAAGGGCAGAAGGCGCTCAGTCTCGGTGAAGCACCCACGCCGCAGGGCAACAACCACCCGGTCATCGCCCCCTACGGCATGTTCGCCACGGCAACGGAATCCATCAATATCGCCGTAGGCAGCGACAAGCAATGGCGCGCGTTCTGTGGACTGCTCGGGATGCCCACCGCCGTGGAGGACCCCCGTTTCATCACCGGCGCGGACCGCTCGGCCAGCAGGGATCAGCTGACGGAGCTCATTGAAACTGCCCTGTCCGCGAAGCCCGCGGCCGAGTGGGTTGCCCTGATCAGCGAGGCCGGGATCCCTTGCGGTCCCATCTACAACTACACCCAGGCACTGGCCTCGGACCAGGTTGCCGCCCTGGGACTCGTCCAGCACAGCAGGCGACGTGATGGGTCCGCACTCCCCCTGCTCCGCGGCCCGCTCAGCCTGGATGGCGAGGCCAGCGAAATCCTGGCTCCCCCGCCGCTGCTCGGCGAGCACACCGCCCAAATACTCATGGAACGTGGAATGACGCACGACGACGTCACCCGGCTTGAGCGCGAGGGTCGCCTCATCTGCGTGCCGGCTTCCGCCTTGGTTCCGGAAACGATGGGAGCACAGCGATGACCGTAGTATCCCCGGCAAACGCTGCCCGTAGTGAGGTTTCCCGTGCCGGCCGCATCGCCGTGGCTATCTCCGACGGCGTGGCAACGGTGGAAATCTGCAACCTTGCCCAGCGGAACGCCCTGACCCGGGCCATGTGCTTGGAGATCCAGGAACTGATGCCGCAGCTGGACGCCGATCCTGACGTTGCCGTGGTGGTGCTGCGCGGCGCCGGGAACACGTTCTGTGCCGGGGCCGCCATCAGCGAACTCGCTTCCGTCCTGATCGATCCGCAAGAGGACGGTTCCACGGTAGATCACCTCAGCGCCGCAGACTCTGCCATCGCTTCCCTCGCCAAGCCCACGGTGGCGCTGGTCGATGGCGCCTGCATGGGTGGCGGCTGGCAGATCGCCTCCGCCTGCGACTTCATCATCGCCAACGAACGGGCAGTCATCGGACTGACGCCGGCCAAGATCGGTATCATCTACCCGCGACCGGGCATCGAACGGCTTGTCCGCTTGGTGGGTCACGCCAACGCCAAGTACATCCTCCTCACCGGACAGACGTTCAGCGCCACTGAAGCCCGCGCGCTCGGCCTGGTGGCCGACGTCGTGCCTTCCGAGTTCTTTGAGGAGCAGTGCGAAGCGCTGGTCAGCACGCTCCGGAGCCGTTCGCAGTTCTCCATGCATTCGATGAAGCGGCTGATGGACTTGACTGACGCCGGTTCCGGCCTGGCGGTCATTGACCAGGAGTGGGCGGAGGCGTGGGCGGCGATGCCGGACAGTCCGGACATGGAGATCGGCATCAAAGCCTTCCTGGACCGCGAGCAGCCCCGGTTCACGTGGCGGCCTGTGGGCTGACTCACGCCGCATCACGGCACAAGACGGCACCTCCCTTCGTTGGTAAGGAGACGAGGGGAGGCCTCATGCTCATTGTTCTGACTGGAATTGACGGTTCGGGAAAAACGACGGCGGCCCGCGCCTTGGTCGATTCTGCCCGCGCCGAGGGGCGGAATGCGCTGCTGCTCAGCAACCACGCCGCCCGGCGCCGTATGTCGCTGGTGTCCGAGCGGTTTGGCTGGAAATTGCCACCGCGGCTAGCCGACGTCATTGAAACCGGCGTCAGGTTGTTCAACGTGCTTCTCAACCATGCGCGCGCCCACAAGTTCGACGGCCTGGTGGTGATGGACCGTCACCTGCACTGCCAGCTCGCACTGCGTCAGGCCAATGGTTTAGGCTGCGGCCGGCTGCTTCCGTGGCTGCTGGGAAAGCTCCCAGCGCCGGACCTCTCAATCCATTTCGACGTCGACCCCCGCCTCGCCCATCAACGGGTCACGGCACGCGGGACTGACAACGAAACACTGGCTGACCTTGAGGCTTTCCGCGCCGCCTACCGTTCGCTGCCCGAGTTTGACGACTTTGTGGTGGTGGATGCTGGAGGGAGTCCGGAGCAGGTGTTTGCCCAGCTGAACCGGGTGGTTGCCGCGGGCGGGGAAGCGGCGGTCCCCCGACCCCACCAAGCCACGGCTTGACTTGCTCCCCGGCTCACGACGGGTAGGCTCGCCCCATGCCAACTACGGCGTTCCTTGGGGGGAAATCATGAGCGTTAAAACCAGACGTAGCCTGCTGATCTTCGTGTTCGGATTCGGGACCTACGCCGTTCTTTTATCGACGTTGGGTCCGCTCCCATCTTTGGCATTGGGTGGTGTTGTGGCCGCCCTCGCCGTTTTTCTTGACCGGTGGATTCGGACGCGGCGGGGAACCCCTGTGACTCAATCACCCGATAACGCCTCCGAAGCTGGCCAGGGCCACCCTTGAGTCAGTCCGCTGAACGCACGACGACGGACATCGCCTTGGCGGTCGCCGCCCGCCGGGGTGCCGGTTCGGTGTCGTTGGGAGGAGCCGGGACCGAGTTCCTCTTTTATGAAGCCGCCGGTGGCTTAGTTCGTGAGGGCTATCGGATTCCCCGTTCGCGTGAATTCAACACGGCGAACAACAAGGGTGTCTCGGCCGAGACCCTACAACGTCAGGAAATGGCCTTGGCCCGCTGGGCTTCGGACAACGGCATCCCCAGCGCCGCCGCCATTGATCTTGTGATGCAGGACGGCTTCCCCGTACTAATTCTGGAAGTCGTAGACGACGACGGTTCCGATCTGGATGGCACGGCACTTGGATCGGTTATCGCCTCTATGCACCGTCTGCCAGTTCCAGGCCTTCCTTTGGTTGCCCAAGCAGGAAAGCCTTGGGATGCCCGGCTCGTTGACCGGCTGGAGGAACGATACACGCGTCTTCGGATCCGCCATTCGCTCCCAAGCCTGCCTCCCTCAGCAACTCTGCAGGCAACACTCGAACGTAACTCCAGCAAGCCTTGCCTCACCCATATGGATCTTCGGCGCCAAAATGTCAGGGTCCACAACGGTCAGCCGCTTGCGATCTTCGACTGGAGCAACGCCCTCGCAGCACCTCCAGATCTGGAGATCGCACGGATCAGTGAGTACTCCGTCATCAGGGAAAATGGCATCGACTATACGGCCTTCCTGAACGGCTACTCCAAAGGTGGCGGGAGCATCGACGTCGGAAGCCCGTCCTGGCCCATCTACACTCTTGACGCTGCGGTGATGCTCGCGGGAGTCTTCGATTCCGTTGCCCCGGATCCTGAAGTGCGCGAGCACTTTCTATCCCGCGCGCGGGCATTGGTGCGTGAGCTGTGAGCGGGTCATCAACGCTGATTTCAGAGGCCCGGATCAGTCGCGGCTCCCAGAAGGTCATCGCAAGTGTGGTGGGCCTGCTGTGCGTCTTCATCATTGTGACCTCCATTTCCAGCGGTGTACTGCTGATCAGCGCAGGGCTGGTGGCGGTCATTGCCCTCCTGACAGTCTCAGTACTTCGCATCAGGGTGACCGTTGAAGCCACAAAGCAGAGCCTGACGGTCAGATGCCGGCCGTTCTACTCCAAGACGATCCCGCTGGAGGACATCGTTGACGCCTCCCCGGCGCCGTCCAGTTCCATGACAGAAGGCTTCGGCGTCCGGTACTTGGGCCAGCGAACGTGGGGGCTACTGGTCGGCGGACCGGCCATCGTCGTGGAGACCCCCAGCCGCACGTGGCTGATTTCCACCCCGGACCCCGAGTCCACAGCCGCATCCGTACTGGCCCACGCTAGCAAACTGAGGGACAGATAACGGCAGGTGGTTTACCACCATCGTGGCAACAGGTTTGCTCTGAACATACCTGGAAAAAGCCAGCCCGACGAGCAACGCTGCTTTCAAAGTGGACGTGTAGCAGTTAGGGCACCTTCACCGGGCAGTTTGCGGGCGGGTCTTGCGGGGAATCCGAGTGGCCAGGGAGTTACGGGGATTCGGCTTGGAGCTTCTCAGGAGTGAAGAGCGGCCGGTGGAGGACCGGCTAACGGGCGGTCCTTCGAGGAGGCGGTGACGGTGCCTTTCAAGTCACCAGTCGCCAGGGTCGACCCTTATGTTGCCAAATGGAGAGAGCAGCTGGATCAAGTCATCCTGCGGTAAAGAACACCGTCGTATCGCAGGGTGAGCAGTTGATGGGCTAATCGGATGACCTTCTCCAGAAGCTACGCGCGTCGTCACTGACCACTTCGTAACTACTTAGACCTAGCAGATTTTCGTCAGTTTCCGGGGTGTCCTCAGCCGCGGCCTGCTTCCAGACTTTGAGATCCCGTCGCTTCTTAGTTAGATCCCTAGGATGCCCTTCGTGCATGTACACGCCAGCTAACGCTATAGCTTTATCTATCAGCATGCTTGCACCACTGGGCTGGGTGGGCCCGAAATGCAGGATCCACTCCGCGACGGTCAAGGTGGCTTGCAGCGCATCCTTCTGAGCATTTCCCGCCCATTCGGGGGCGGACTCTTCTCCATATGATCTAAGGGCAGCGACGATCATCCCGCGTCGAGTACTAATCACGATCACAGTCTCCCATGGCTGAGAAACGTGCTGAGCGCCCGTTAAAGGATCCCTTATCGGGCGCAATCATCAAATTGGCCATAGCTCTCGCCCCTCATTCAACTCAGTTGACAAGGAAAGACGTTTGATCGGTGCCATACTCGGGTTCAAAACGTCGAAGGAGTCTCTGTGTCAGAAGTTGCTGCCTATGAATCCAGTCCCACGCGAACCTCTTTTGGCTGGGGGCTTCACCATGTGCAGTTGGCAATCCCCAAGGGTGGCGAGGATGACTGCAGGAACTTCTACGTGGGCGTTCTCGGCCTCACGGAAGTGCAGAAACCACCGGTGCTGGCGGCGCGTGGCGGACTGTGGGTCCGCGCTGACAATCTTGAAATCCATTTGGGTGCTGAGGAGGACTTCAGGCCCCAACGAAAGGCTCATCCTGGAATTTTGGTGGGCGACCTTGACGCGCTGGCCCGCCGAGTTGAAAATTTCGGTCTCACTGTGGATTGGGACGAAAACTTCCCAGGCATGAGGCGCTTCTACCTTTGGGACAACAATGGCAACCGGCTCGAGTTCTTGTCCCCTGAGGGATCGAGCTAGTCCAGGCGTTGCGATAGACACCCACCTTCCGTCTCCAGTCCGTCCTATTTCGCTATACAAGACGACCAAGCGCCCGCATGGGGATCGGCTTACGGACTTAGCCATTGGGGATGGTCGGGGACCGGAGGCGCTAACCGCATGCATGCCAAGCCTGGTTAGATTCGGCCTCCGTGATGGCCCACGGTTGCCAGTCTTCGGCTCGAATTTGTGTCTGACTGAGTTGACCATACCCGTCCTCCACGTGACCAGGTCCGTAGTGCAGGGTCGGGCCAGCCTCATATATCTCGATCTGACGACCTGGCCGACCGTCATCGCCGACCTCGAAGTAATAAGTAGCAGGCCCCCAGGAAGCATGCTCGTCACCGCACGACTCAGCCTAATGCCGCCGAAAGTAATTAGTTGTCATGACTGCAGTCTGCCCGTTCGCGGGGCCGCTCGTAGGCCAGGACCACCAACCATGTGCAGTTTTCTGATTAGTCGCCACGCGCCCGGTTAGGGATCGGCTAACGGGCTCACTTTTGTCTGCCCAATGATCTGGGGCTATCTTCTGCGTCGGATGTAGATGCGCACGGCCGCGATTATGATGGCGAGGAAAACTGCTCCTACTACCGCGAAGACGATCCATTGGTAGTCTGCATCCCAGCCGCCCCTGACGATTTCGGTACTTGCATTACCCGCAAGAATCCTGATCACGTTCGCCTCCGGTCAAAGTTCCCCACGATTCACTTCTTACGTCGGATGTCGTTTACGACATAGGACCCGACTCCGAACATCACAACAATGACGACCAAGACAATGATCGCGATGGTTTCCGTATTCAACTGCCGCCCCCATGCCCAGTTGTTTGAAGATTGACCAGATACGTGGTCCTATTCCGTACAGCCTAGCGGCACGTGTAACGCCGAACCGCAAAGGTCGCGACTGCCCACGCCTGTGAAGAGGATTCATGCGATCGTGGACATGCTGTCAAGAGTGCCCGGTGGGGATCCCTGAATGGGCACCAGAGCTTCCGGTGATCCACCGGCTAACGGGCGGAGTCTCCTACTGCTCCACTCAAGGTCAGGATCTCGTCGACAACGTGCGCGAGCGGAGCGGTGGCGTCGATGGCGATGCCACCTCGCGGAATGTCCGCCATCGTGCGATGCAACCGGCGTATGAGGTCCCGTTCCGCTTGCCGACCCTCTCCTCCCCACTGGTCGTCCCGCCGGTCGTCGAGCCGGCGAGTCAAGGTTTCGGTGTCGATCTCGAGCACGAAGACGCCGTTGAACAGGTCAATGAACTTCGCGAAATTTCTCGATCCCCCACACAAGAACGTCACCGCCTCGCGCTGATCTGCGACGAGCGCCTTCACTTTGTCGACCCGCCAAATGTGGTGATCGTGAACGGCAAGACCAGTGACGTCCTCTATCGGTGCCCCGGTCTCCGGATCACCCTGGTACGCGAGTTCGCGATCGCCGTGAACGACGTGGTAACCGCGCCTTGCCAACTCCTCGCATACAGAGGTTTTCCCGGTTCCGGACCCTCCTTCAATGAGGAAGTTTCTCCTGCCCATAGTGAATGGTAGTCAGACACTGCACACGAGCCCGTTAGGGGATGCTTTAGCGGAGCCTCCCCATGCCCAGCGTACAATCCGGCGGTAGCCTTTAGCGGAGCCTCCCCATGCCCAGCGTACAATCCGGCGGTAGCCTTTAGTATTCAGTGGCTGACCTAGATACGCTGTCTCCATGGCCCACACGTTGCTCGAGCTCGAACGCGCATTCCGCTCGTCCTGGAGCGAGGATACGACGTGCCTCAACGCCAACAGTCTCATGAAGTGGCGCTCGGACAATGCTGCGCATGGCCAGTGCGGACCCACAGCTCTCGTCGTTCAGGACCTACTCGGTGGTGATTTGCTCATCGGAGACGTCAGTGGTGGCAACGAGGACGACGAAGTCCACTACTGGAACCGATTCCCCGGGGGCCTCGAGATCGACCTGACGCGAGAACAATTCAAGAATCACCGCGTCATCGGAGAACCTCGCGTCGTCGTCCGGCCGGCAGAAGGTCCCCGAGCGTACGCCAGGGAGTATCAACTGCTTCGCGCGAGGGTGCTTTCCGCGCTCAACCTTTGACCAGCACTCTTCATTACGTCCTGTAAGGGATCCCTTACCGGGAAAGTACCTTCTCAAACAAAAGGTTGCGCTCGTCGTAGTAAGAATCAGTGACGCCACGTGACTGCATCCCCAGCCGCTCACACACTCGTAGTGATGGCGCATTGAGTGGATCAGTTACGGCGACAAGAGAACGAAGTCCATTGCTCGCAGCATCAGCCATGACAGCACCTGCGGCCTCAGTGGCATAGCCTGCACCTTGGGCATCGGGGTGCAGATGCCAACCGATCTCCACAGGAGATTCGCCTTTAACCCCCGCCGAGAGCAGGATGGGCTTAAGGAGCAGATTGCCCAGCAACTTGTGAGAATCGCGAGCGGTAATGATCCAGATCCCGTGAATTGGGTCGTCAATGGCCCGACGGCGAATGATGGACTGAAGAGCTTCTGAGCGGTCGGTCATCGGCTTCGCATAGGGTCCGAGGAACCGAATTGTCTCCCACCGGGACTCGAGGTCAAATAGAAAATCTGCGTCGTTCGACTCCCATGGGCGCATAATCAATCTCTCGCTGCTGATGGTCCGCATGCGTCAATTATTGACCACATCTGATCCAATTTCCGCGAGTCCTAGGAGGCGTCCCGTAAGCCGGCCCCTTATCGGGCGGCCACTTCGAAGGGCTCTCGTGTTGCTAGATAGCACGGTGCAACTCTCGGGTTCAGCATTGAGCCCTTGGCTCGCTCAGACCTGGTCCAGCGTGATTTCCAGAGACTTAGGCTGCTTGTTTGTGCCAAGCGCCCATTCCCAACCGGGTAGAAGGGCAGCGTTCCTGAAGAAGTCTTCGAGAGCAAAGTCGAAGGACCACAGCCTGCCGCTGCCCATTGCAACGGTCTCAGGCGTCGTATCCCAGTAGAACGTGCATGACAGCTGCCACGTCGGAGCATCGTCGTCGCCGGCTTCAATGAACTGACGTGTGAGATCCACGTTGAACTCCTGGATGCCCCGCACCCCGTAAGTCCCGAACTGGGCAAGAACACCACCGCCATCTTCGTCCGCAGGGGCGCAGTCATTGGTCGGCATAGCCGCGAAACGCTCGAAGTCGTTCATTACGGCACCGGGACTTCAAGCCCCGATGCGTTCTTCGGCCCCTATCACCGCAAGCATCTGCTCCAATTGGGCCTTGGACTCTCGAATCAGCATGCCCTGATTATCCAGCAGGAGACCGTCACGGCCGGAACCCGGCATCGGGCACCACCCACCGGACATAGGCGCCACGAATCGATGAAAGTCACAGTTGCAGCTCGCTCCGATCCGGAGTCCCGCTAGCCGACCCTCGAACGGACGTCCCGAATCACTGAAGGTGAGTCGTTGTCCGTCTCGCAGTGCTGGAGAATCGGTGCATGATCAGCAAAGCAAAGGATGAGGGATTCGTGGTTCGTGTGGGCGGTCGGTCCCGAGCCGAGGTCGTGCACCTGCTTCGCAATAACGGAGTCTTGCTCAATAGCCACGCCGAGACACTGCTCGCTCACCCCGCATTCGAGGCCCCAACGAGTCAAACCTTACGAATCGTCGAGCGAACCGTAGACGAACTCGGCTTCAAGCACGGCGCGGTACAACCCAGAATATTCGCGGACGCGAGGAACCAAGGCCTCGAACTCTGCCCCTTGGTGACAGGACCGTACCTTCGATTGGCGATGATGGACCAAACGAACGCACCGGACTCCGTCCTGTCAGCACGCCGCGCCCCGACCGGGGCGATTCACGTCGCATCCGAGCCGCTGAGCAACGATGTGGAGGATCCCAAAGGTTTCTACCTCCGTGTCTTGGACGGGCAGCCCTGGCTAAGGGGTTACGTGTGCGATGACACGTATGTGTGGGAGCCGGAGCAACGGCTCGCGTTCCTAAAGCCAACTGGCTAGCAAGCCACAAGATCAGTTCCCGTTTTTTGAAGTCGCCTGCTCGGAGTGTCCGAGGTCGTTTGCGCAACCGCTCCCGCCCGGTAAAGGATCCGTTATCGTTCACGATGCTGCCGGTCAGACCTCTACTTTGTAGCCAAGAGCGAGGTCAGCGGCGTTCAATCCTCTGATGCCCCAGTTCACCTTGGGAGTCTCGGTAATCGTGATCTCAAGACTGTGCGGCGCGATCCCGGCTTCCGCCTCGATCCGATGGAAAAGCTCTGCGATCAACGCACGTTTGGCATCATCAGAGCGCCCCTCGAACATGGAGATCTCAATAATTGTGTAGTCGGCACCGCGATCCTCAGGATGAACGAAGTCCTCATCGTCCAGCAGGATAAAGCGCTGAAAGCACTTGTCTGCCGGATACTCCAAAGCGGCCATGACCGCACCGTGAATCGCGGTCTTCAACGTCGCCCGCCGAGGGCCAAGTGTCCCTCGATGCCCGTAAACGATAATTTGTGCCATGCGAGCACCATACCTGTCTGCGGGGATTGAAGCCGGCGGCCGAACGGGCACCAAAGCGTCCGGTGAGGGATCCCTCATCGGACACAGGGCATGCATGTCCGCCGAAACGCTCTTATGGATGCGTTCGTTGGGTAGTCTCAGCTGGTGACTGACTACCGGCAACATCCCAGCGTCGTGGCACATTGGCGCGATGGTTCACTCCAGCCGCTTCCGGAAGCTCAGGAAGCGGAAGAGACCATATGGTTTGCGGTGCCCCTGAACCTGACACGGAGCAGATGTGGGAGGGTCTTCGGGGTCGCTTGGAAAAGGATGGCACAGCTACTGTCCTGGCCGTCCCCGCGTATCTTTATGACGTGAACTTTGGCGACCAGGTTAACGTGATGCGATCAGCTGAGAATGCGCTCGTTGTCACCGGAGTGGAGCGCGACTCTCTCAACTTCACATTCAGAGTCCTGCTGAAATCGGACGACCCCAACGCCTGGCAGCCCCTGGCCTCTGAACTGGCCGAGCAAGGTTGCCTCCTCGATTTCATCTCTCCGCGGTTCTTCGCCATATCTTGCGGCGAGCCCCAGGCGCAGGAAGTCGCCGACAGATTGTTCGCATTGGAACGCGATGGCGTCCTTCATTATGAGACCGGCCGAACACAACAGTTGAGGTAGGCAGCCGACGGAATGGGTGTCCGGTGAAGGATCCACGATCGCTCGTAAGCAGGGCTATGAAGGATCGGCAGGCTTCCTTGGCTAGGTTCTAGTCCTACTCCGTCGAAGTCTACGGGCGGCATGCCTGCTCGACTGGCTGGCCCAAGGTGCTTCTTCGATGGCAATGATGACGTTGTCGTCGACGTCGCTGGCGGGAAGTGAAGCCAGCCAGAGCACCGAAAGGGAAGTCCAATAGTCCATCTGAGTCGCCACCGCTGTCGTCGGAATCTTTGCCAGCGGAACCTTTGAAAGCAGTATCCCAGACACCATGGACAGCTCACTCTCGCGCGCTTCAAGTTCTGCTCGGACTTCTTCGTAAGGACGTTCAAGACAGGGAAGTAGTCCGACCGGGTTCTCTAGATCGAGTTGCCTTTTAGGCCGCATCTCATCACCTAAGTAGAGGACGTCTCCAACGAGACCGAGCCATGAGTGTTGTCCAAGCCAAAGTATCCGGATCCACGATGGGCGCATCCGACCAGTGTGGAATGCGGAATGCGGGACTGCAAAAAACGAAAACCAGATTCGTTACGGGTGGAGCACCGTCCGGTAGAGGATCGGCTTACGGACGCTGGCGTGTGACCGTTAGCTCCGGGTCGTGAATTGGACTTCGATGTGCTTGAGCTCAGTGCGTGGAAGCACTGCGGTGACGACGCCGCCGCCTGCCAGTCGGGCTCCGATGCCGTAGACGAACGGGTCCGTGTCGACCTCCGCGCCGGGCACATCGATTCCGTTGATTATGGTCCTAGCTTGGCCGTTGACCATCCGGCCGGTTACTGCGGGTGTGTGCTGGTCCCACGGTTTGCTACCCGGCCAGAGCTCCTGCCGGTACTGGTTCATAAGGATGTGGTTGACATGGTCTGCCAGGAGGCCTTGAACTGAAGAGCGCTCGGACGGCTCACGGTGCCAGGTGGTTCGCACTGCCTCCCAAAGTTGCGGATAGCGCATTCGCTCCACTTGCTCGATCAGCCAAGGGGGCCGTGGCCATGGCGGAACTTCCTCGATCGATCTGCGTGTCTTCTCGTCGAGGTCTGCTAGGTTAATGCGGTCTGAGTGGTCATCCGGGTTTCGCCAGAGCGTGTAGGTGATGCTCGCCGTCATTTCGCTGTATCCACGATCATCCAAGCCGTAGCTCAGACCGACGGAGTCCGTGTCCTCCAGCGACGGTTGGGGCATGAGCCCCAGCACCGGAATAGGCATGAGTTTCAGGTTCTCGACCCATTCGGAACGGGGGTCGGAGGCGTCCTCGGGAAGAATGCCAGCGGGTCTCATGCCTCGACTATGAACTAAACGAGGGCACCCTGTAAACCGGAACGAGTTTCGGCTTCCATGTCCGGAAAAGGATCCTCCACCGGACATTGCACGTAGACTCCCAAGCGCGCCAGCACCTGCTGTGGTCCCGATCCACTATCGGACGCTCAGAACCAATTCAGGACATCTTGCATTAGCCACATGACCAAGCCGAAGAGCAGGAAGATCGGCATGAGGTACAACACCCAGATGCCGTGAATTTTCCGCTTTGTCATGCGAGGCTCCTTCCGTTGACTGCGAGTTTACCCAGAGCCGCAGCCCGAACCTGCCTAGTATCGAGACAAGTCCTGCATATTGCGCAACGGAGCGAGGGGCATCAGCCAACTTTGGATATCCCTGTCGCGCAGCTCTTGGATTGAAAATTTCTCGGCTGCCGATTGAGCGCCCGTAAGCCGATCGTGTGGCGGCCGCTGGTCAGCGATCCTTTGGCTTGGCGGACGTCGGCGCTGTGGTTGAGGAGCCGTAGGTCAGCGGAGACGGTTGCGTTCAAGGCGGGCTGTTGCGGCCGGGCTGGAGGCGGGCGGGCATGGGTGGTGGACTGCGTTTGCAAACCAGCCCTTGAAGGTCTTCGCGCCTGAAGCGTAACCTGCACGCAAGAAGCGGAGATTGCAAGATTGGCCTAGGAGCGCGGCATGAATGTGCTGAGCCAGATACTCGCCGGATCCACCAGCCTGGCGCTGATAAGCGTTGGCATCCTGGAGATCTTCTTCCATGGCGATCAACGGTTCCACCGGATCTTCCTGATTAGGCCGGAAGACGTGCGCGCAGTGCGGATGTGGGCGATGAATGTTGGCGCCTACAACATCACCTTCGGCTTGGGCATCGCAGTGGGCCTGTGGCTGGTGAACTTCTCAGGCAATCCCGCCAGCGGGTCGGCCATAGTTATCTTCTGCTGCTCGTGCCACGTCTTCCTTGGTTTCTGGCTGTGGGTCACAGAGAAGCGCCTTCTGGTCAGCGCCATCGGCCAGGCGCTCTTCCCGGCGCTGGCAATCGTCTTCTACGTTCTCTTTCACTAGGGGTGGTGGTTGGCGAATGCTAGTAGCGGCGTTTTTGGTTACTACGCCACAGCAGCGCCCGTAGGGGATCGGCTTGCGGACGTTCGACGAGCCGTCTGGGGGTCTGATCGGCAGACTACCGTGTCACACTTCGCTGGCTTTGGGCCCGGCCCACCAGCAGGTTTCGGAGACGTTGAGTGGGATCAGCGCCCGACACCCTTGAGGAAGCATGTTTGAATGGATCATCATGGAAGCCGCGAATTTTCCGCTTGGCTCTGAATCCGATCTGCAGCACGCGATGGAACAGAATCTAGCTGAGCATGCCAGTCACTTGCACTGTAACCGCCTCGGTGCCTCCGTTGCGAAAACAGCCGATCTCCTGATCGCCGATAGCGGCCTGGCCGACGACACCTTCAACATCGTCGCCGCAGCCCAGTTCGCTCAGGACACAGCGCAAACCCGCACCGCGGAGACGGTCCGAACCCTGGCATCCACCGGCCGCCCGTTCTCCTGGTGGGTAGGCCCAGCCTCGACTCCTGGCAATCTTGCCGAATACCTTGAGAACGCCGGCCTCGAGGCGTCAGAGACAGAGACAGGCATGTGGAAGGACCTGCACGGCGACCTCCCTGAGACGCGGGTAGAAGACCTGACAATCCGTCAGGTGACCACCCCGGAACAGCTCGCCGATTACGCCGCGATCCTCGCTGCAAACTGGAGCCCGCCAGCAGCCACGGTCCAGCGATTCTTTGCCGAGGCCGCAGACTCGGCCCTCGCCACCGATTGCCCCGCTCGCTACCTGGTCGGATACATAAACGGTCGCCCCGTCTGTTCGGCCGAAGTGTTCTTGCATTCGAGCGTCGCCGGGATTTACAACATTGCCACGCTTGCCTCCGACCGCCGACGGGGCTTCGGCGGCGCAATCACCGTGGCCGCACTCGACACCGCGCGCGAAGCCGGATACGAAACCGCAGTATTGCAGGCCTCCGAGGACGGAGAACCCGTGTACCGCCGTCTCGGGTTTAAACCCTGTGGCCACTTCACGGAATACGCCATCAGTCCCTAACTCCGTCTTGCCACCTCACGTCCCCTCATCGGCACAAGAAACCCCTGTCCGTCACAGAGCCGATGTGATTGTCCGTGGAAGTGTGCGTGAAGGTTCATTCTGGCTCTTCAACATCCTGCACTCTGGGCGAATCCGCTACCGCGGCTGCCCCCCCAGTTCAGTGTCACCCGCTCTATTCCCTCGGCCGCATCAGCGGCGGGTTCAGCACCGCGCGGGTGGGTTGGCCCGCCGTCGGACGCGCAGCGGGGGCGAGCCTGAAGAGAGCAGCCGGCCGTCCGGCGTCGCCCGCTGTCATTCGCCCGGTGTCCTCAAGGAAACCGGGCGTCCCGGTCGCTTTTCGGTGGAAGTTCCGCGGGTCCAAGCGTGTCCCCCACACTGCCTCGTAGACGGCGCGAAGCTGGGCGATAGTGAATTCGTCGTCACAGAACATTGCGCCCAACGGCGAGTACTCGAGCTTCGACTTGGCCCGCTCCAGAGCGTCGCCGAGGATGTGCGCATGATCGAAGGCCAGCTCGAGCGTCCCATCCAGGACCTCCCGTACCGGATACCAGGCAGCCTGCTCAGCGTCGCTGCCCGCTGACAGCACAGGAAAGTCGGGCGCGAGCAGCAGGTGCGCGACGGTCAGGACGTCGCCGCGGGGGTCGCGCCCCTTCGGGCCATAACTGCCCAGTTGCTCCAGGTGCCCGGGAAGATGCTCGACGCCGGTCTCCTCCGCCAGTTCCCGACCCGCCGCTTCGAGCAGGTCCTCGCCCGCCAGAACGAAGCCACCCGGGAGGGCCAGCTTTCCCCTGAAGGGCTCGATGAGTCGGGTAATGAGCAGGACGTTCAGCTCACCGTTGCGCACAGTAAGGGCGACGACGTCGACCGTCACCGGGAAGCGCTCGGGCGCGAAATGGGATGCAGGCATGTATCAAGCATAGGAAGTTATCGTCATGTTGACAATAAAGGTGAATGCGCCTTAAGGTGTAGTTATCGTCAAGTTGACGACAATAAGTGAAAGCGAGAACATCATGGCCACCATCAAGCGCTACCCCTGGCTCAACCACTTCCTCGGCAGCCCCACCGGCTACGTCGTCCACCTTCAAAAGGGCGCCGTCAAACACCAAGGCGTGGGCCAGGCCTTCTTCTTCCGCCCCGCAAACTCTGTGTTGAGCGAGGTTCCCGTGGACGACCAGGAACTACCCACCCTCTTCCACGCCATCACCCGCGACCACCAGGACGTCAGCGTTCAGGCCAACGTGACCTACCGCTTCATCGACCCTGTGGCTGTCTCCACCCGACTCGACTTCGGACTGCAAACCGCGGGCAAGGCGCCGGCTACC
Source organism: Arthrobacter sp. YN (assembly GCF_002224285.1). Lineage (GTDB taxonomy): Bacteria > Actinomycetota > Actinomycetes > Actinomycetales > Micrococcaceae > Arthrobacter. The sequence goes on from NZ_CP022436.1 coordinate 4,259,950, forward strand.
GGACGTGAGCAGGTCTCGACGATCATCGGCCAGCTGTGCCAAAGCCACGCGATCGACCAGATCGCCACCACCACCCTCGCCGAGGCGCTCGAACGCGGAGTCAGCCAACTCCGTTTGGTCCTCACTGAGGCCCTGCGGGCAGATGCCAGACTGCAATCCACGGGCATCGAAATCCTCGGCGTCCAGGTGCTGGCAGTTCGGCCCGAGGCCGACGTCGAACGCGCCCTGCAGACTCCGGTCCGCGAGCAACTTCAGGCCGAAGCGGACCGCGCTGTGTACGAGAGGCGGGCAGTCGCCGTCGAACGTGAACGCACCATCTCCGAGAACGAGATGGCCAGCCAGATCGAACTCGCTGTGCGGCGGGAGAACCTGGTGGCCCAAGAGGGTGCAAACGCCCGCCGTGCCGCCGAAGAGAAAGCCGCCGCTGGCTTGATTGAGGCGCAGGGTTCCGCTGAACGGCAAGGCATTGGTGCAGCAGCCGAGGCGAACCAGATCCGCTTGGTGGGTGAAGCAGCTGCAGCCCGCGAGGCCGCCACCATGGAGGTCTACCGCAATATGGAACAGGCCACGCTGCTGGCCCTGGCGCTGAAGGATGCGGCCGGCAGCCTGCCGAACATCGGGAACCTCACCATCACTCCGGACCTGCTCAGCGGAGCACTTGCCGGACTGTTCAAGGAACCCGCCACAACTGAGCTCACCAAGTAAGGACCATCATGGCCACCCCGCGCATCGTCATCGTCCACCGGCGGACCGAACTCCAGGAACTCCTGGACAGGCACGCCACCCGCGGACAGGCCGAGTTCTTCCTCAGCACCCGCGGCCGCAGCATCCAGGACGTGCAGGACAGGCACGATCACCTCACCGCGGCCTTGGCCACCGTCCGCGCTGCAGTGCCGACCGACTGGCGGCAGGCCGAAGTGGAACGCGCAGACCTCAGCCGCTTCCTGCTCACGGCGGAGGACATCATCGCCGTGGTGGGGCAGGACGGGCTGGTGGCGAACGTCGCCAAGTACCTGAACGGGCAGCCGGCCATCGGCATCGACCCGGAGCCCGGCGCCAACCCCGGAGTCCTGGTCCGCCACACACCGGCCGCGGCCGCTGCACTCCTGGCCACTGGCGACGTTGGGCGGCTGCGCTGCCAGGACCTCACCACCGTGACGGCAACGCTCGACGACGGGCAGCAGCTTTCGGCGCTCAACGAAGTTTTCATCGGGCACGCCTCGCATCAGTCGGCAAAGTACACCGTGACGGCGCCCAGTTTCACCCAGCCCGGCGGGCAAACCGAGCGGCAATCGTCGTCGGGCCTTATCGTTTCCACGGGCACCGGCGCCACCGGCTGGTGCGCCTCGATCGCACTGGAACGCGGTGGGCGGACACTCCCGACTCCAACCGATCCGCGGCTCGCGTGGTTCGTCCGCGAAGCATGGCCCTCCCCCGTCACGGGCGCCTCACTGACCGAGGGCGTACTCGAAGCCGGCGAGGTGCTGCGGATTACCGTGGCATCCGATCAGCTGGTGGTGTTCGGCGACGGCATGGAAGATGACCGGCTGACGGCGTCTTGGGGGCAGGAGATCACGGTGCAGTTGGGGCAGAGGCCGCTGCGGTTGGTGGTGTGAACCCTTGGATTAGTCCACTCGGTGTAGTATTGGCGGTTGGCCCTCCTCCTATAGGCTCGGGCACTCCATGTCAGACTCAAACGAGGAGCCTCGTGAGCCACTCCGACCAAACTGCACAGCACTCTGTCCCGTCCGGGAAGCCATCGACCACGGCCGCCCGGGACGCGCTGTGGGGGTGGTTGATCGGACTCCTGGCTGGCGTTCTTGGACTCGCACCGTGGTGGATTACTGGTGCTACTCTGCCTCTTCAGAACCTGTGGGCTACGCAGGTGATGCCTGATCTGATGCCGACGGCCCTGCTGCCTCTGAGTCAATATGAGGCGACCACCATCCTGGCCCTCCTCACGGTTGGTGGGGCTGTTGCCGGGCTTACAGTTCGCATCTGGTCACCCGCCCGCCGTCGACTCGTCACGTGGTGCGCCCTATCCGGAGTCCTCGTGGTTCACGTCGCCGCCACCATCCAGTCATTCGTGGTACTCAGGGAAGGGCTCTTGCCCGGAAGCCTGCCCGGGCTCTACTTCGGAGGTCTTCTGGCCGGCGTCATCGGTTGCGTACTGGCAGCGCTGGTCGCGTTGTTGCTGATCGCTTCGTCTTCAACCGTAAAGGCCACCATCGGATTCGGGCTTATGGCCATCCCGGTCACGTCGTGGGCCGTGGTGTGGGTGGTGAGCACGGTGGGCTTCCTCAGCGTTCCCACCGCCGTACCTACTGTTGCCCGATGGGTTCCTGCCGTCCTGGTGGGTTGCGCGCTGGCGTGGTGCGGCCTCCGGCCCGCCCGTCGAACGGTTGCCTGGGTGCTCAACATCCTCTTCCTGTGGCTGCTCCCGGCGCTTTTCACCGCCGTCCAATCCGTCCTTGGAACTCGCGTGCTGGCCGGAGACATCCCGGCGATGCTCTCGATGGGACGCGATGTATTCGGGCGTGCCCTCGGTCCCGATGGAGCCGCGCTGCCCACGATTCTGCTGGCCTTGGTCATGGGCCTGACGGGTGTTGGCGCCCGATTCGTTATTGCTCGTCGGAACTCACTGGCAGCGGGCTAGTTCGTGTTGAAGGTGCGGACCATCCGGATGTCCATTACGCCGTCTTCGACCTTTACCGCTCCGTCGGCAATGAATCCGTTCTTCCGGTAGAAGGCGTGGGCTCGCGGATTAGGGTCGGCCACCCACAGCACAGCAGGTGCGGAAGGGCTGATCACTGCGTTGAGAAGCGCCGCTCCCACGCCCGAGCCGTGGGACGAGGCATAGGCGTAGAGGACGTACAACTCCTGCGGCTCCTCAGGAAGATCAGATGAGGGACCTGACATGGCAATGCCGATCAACCTGTTGTCATGCACGGCGACGGCGACATTGTTCTTTTCATAGCGAGGGTCAGTTAGCGCTGCAGTCCAGAATTTCTCCCGCCACTCCAGGAGACCCGGATCGTCCAGCTCTGAGTCGCTCATCAAGCCCCGGTAGGTTTCGCGCCACGTATCCACATGCACTTTTGCCATGCCAAGCGCATCCGCTGGCCCGGCACGACGCACCTCAAAATTCTCTGCCATGGCTCTACGGTACCTACTCATCGATTCGGTACCACCACCACCTGAACGTCGTCTTCGTAGAGGACACGTCCTGGCGTTGATGAACGAAGTTCTTCCCATTGCACCCCGTGGCGATCCAACAACGCCAGATAGCCGGGGACCCTGTCCAGTAAATGCACGGCACTCGTCTTGAACCACGCTTGGGCGTGGAGATTGATGGTGCGGTCATAAACTGTGGGATCCATGAGATTCGGGTCAGGGTAGGCGGCGTCGTACCAAGCATTCGCGGTCTGCCACCAACGATGGTCCTCTTCGCTTAGCTTTCCGTCCTTCGCCAGTCCGTTAGCCAGGCCAAATATGCCGACGTGGATACCGTGCGTATTCACTTGTGTTGACTGGTATCTGACGAATTCAAGGGCGGCGGCCATCAACCTACTTCCCTCATGACGTTTCCAGGACACTTACAACCCAGACTGAATACCGAGCCTACAAGTCCAGCGAGATTGGGTCTTGATATCCGGTGTACCGTTGCGTCGACTTAGTGGTTCCAGGTCGACGTAGTGGTTCCAGCCAGAGAGGCTTGTATGACAGCAAAGATGGTAGAGATCATCAGGCACGTTCTGCGGGATGTGAGGTCCAGCGGTCTTGAGGAACCACTCATCGAAGATACCGATTGGGACGACGACCCGCAGGTACTCTCGACAATGATTTACAGCGTCCGCGACGCATCGGGACAAGGTGTGTCGGTCAGGCGCGACCTACCATGGGCCGAGCAGTTGGTATCACTAGCGGACCAGGTCCAGGAATGGGTTATCGAAGAAAACGGCCCCACCAACAGCAATTGGCCCCAGTGTCCTTGGCATCCCAACAATCACCCCTTGGCCGCTCAACTGGCGGGCGACCAAGGCGTTTGGGCCTGCCCCGTTCTCCGAACCCCCGCAGCCATCATCGGTGATCTCCGTGTAAAGGGAGCCGACGAATAGGTTCCCTCGAGCCTCGCCTTACCCCCAAACCCACCCGAATGACAACCGTTGTCCCCTTGCAGAGCCACGGGGTAGGGTGACCGGACCGTCCACCCACATCACCGTCTGGAACAACTCTGGGAGGAACCATGACACATGTGAGACGTCAACTGGCTGCTGTGACGGCAGCCTTGGCCCTAACGGCGACGAGCGGGGCGATGGCCAGCCCCGCCTTCGCCGATCCGCGCTCAACCGACAAGAACGCAACGGCCACCGGCTACGGAGGTGCCGTGAGCACCGTGGATCCCGAGGCATCCGCGGCCGCCATTGAAGTACTGAAGAGGGGCGGCAACGCAGCAGATGCCGCGGTCGCAGCCGCAGCCACCCTCGGCGTTACCGAGCCCTACAGCGCCGGCATTGGCGGCGGCGGCTACTTCGTGTTCTACGATGCGAAGACCAAACAAGTGGGCACCATCGACGGCCGTGAAACCGCTCCGGCCGGCATGCCCAACGACGCTTTCATTGACCCTGCCACCAAGCAGCCCTACAAGTTCACGCCCGATCTGGTCACCAGCGGCGTCTCCGTCGGCGTCCCCGGCACTCCTGCCACCTGGGAGCGCGCGCTGGAACGCTGGGGAACCCTGGACTTGGGTGAAGCCTTGCAGCCCGCCATCAAGGTGGCCAACCGCGGTTTTGTCGTGGATGAGACATTCCGCCAGCAGACCCTGGACAACAAGGTCCGATTTGACGCCTTCACGCCAACCCGGGACCTGTTCCTTCCCGGTGGTGACGCTCCCGCCGTCGGAAGTGTCTTCCAGAACCACGACCTCGCCGCGACCTACCGGCTGCTCGCCAAGGAGGGCACCGACGCCTTCTACGGAGGTCCGCTCGCAGAGGAGATCGCCAAGACCGTGCAGGCGCCGCCGAAGACCGCGGAAACCAAGCTTCCCGTCCCGGTGGGGTTCATGACCACCCAGGATCTTGCCAACTACAAGGCACTGGACCAGGACGCCACCAAAGTGGAGTACCGCGGCTATGACGTCTATGGCATGGCGCCCTCCAGCAGCGGCGGTACCACCGTGGGCGAGGCGCTGAACATCCTGGAAAACTACGACCTCAAGGGCATGAAACCGGCCGATGCCCTGCACCACTACTTCGAGGCCAGCTCCCTGGCCTTCGCGGACCGCGGCGCCTACGTGGGTGATCCGGCCTTCGTGAATGTCCCCACCGGTACTTTGCTGAACGATGTGTTCGCCAAGGAACGCTCCTGCGAAATCGATCCGACGGCGGCCGCTCCCAAGCCTGTCGCCCCCGGCAATATAGAAACGTACGACGGCGCGTGCCCGGCTGCCGTGGCGCCCCTCGCCAATGAAACGGATACGGAGAACATCTCCACGACGAACCTGACGGTCGCCGACAAGTGGGGCAACGTGGTGGAGTACACCCTGACGATCGAGCAGACCGGCGGTTCGGGAATTGTTGTTCCGGGCCGGGGTTTCCTCCTGAACAATGAGCTGACTGACTTCAGCACGGTCTACGATCCGAAGGATCCCAACCGGATTGAACCCAACAAGAGGCCGCGTTCCTCAATGTCGCCCACCATCATTCTGAAGGACCAGAAGCCGTTCCTGGCACTGGGCTCCCCTGGTGGATCGACCATTATCACCACGGTGCTGCAGACCATCCTGAACCGCGTCGACCTGGGGATGACAGTCTCCGAGGCCCTTGCTGCGCCACGGGCTGCACCTCGAAATGGAGCGACTGTCAGTTCCGAGCCCGCCTTCATTGACGCCTATGGTCCTGCACTGGAGTCGTTGGGCCATGACCTGGTTCCGGCGGGTGATGCCTTTACGTCGGCGGCGGAGATCGGGGCAGCGACGGCCATCGAATTTGGCAAGGACGGACAGATGACCGCGGCTGCCGAGCCGACCAGGCGCGGTGGTGGTTCGGCGCTAGTGGTAAAACCGGTCAAACCGGGCAGATAACTCCTTCGTCTGAGCCAGTTGGAAGGCCTCCAACCGTCGCCTGCAAGCCCGCCTCCGAGACGCCCCACTTGGGTCGCCGACGAGGCGGGCTTCATCCGGCTCGGTCACGATGGGCGGTTGTTCCTGATCTCCCAGCTGTATCTCCACACCATGACCACCGATGCGGCCGACATGATGATTCCGGTGATCATGGACCACGGCGATTGCCCCGGGTTGGAGACGAAGATCGAGACAGCATAGGCAGCGAGCACCAGGGCCAACAGCAGCCATATCAAGGGTTTGCGATTCATTCTTGTATTCCTTAGAGAAGGGGGTGAACAGTCAGGCGAGGTCGCGCTTCAGGAAAACGCCGAAGGCTAGTGCTGTGACTACTAAAAGCCAGCTCGCTGCTCCCATGAAAGAGCCCCAAGCCGGTATGTTGACAGCTGATTGGTTGGCCCAGTCGGCGGCGAGGACCGGGAAGACAGTGGTATCCGGTCCCATCAGCATCTCCGGGAGCAGCAGTGAAAGGGGGACGGCGAACAGGCTCACCAAGTGGTTGCGGATGAGGGAACCCGCTGCGCAGCCCCAGACTGATCCCATGGCGGCTAGTCCTGCGAAGGCCGGGACAGCGGTCAAGCTCACGTGCCACGTTTCATCCAGCAGGTTCCCGGACAGGACAACCACCAAGCCAACTACTGCGCCGCTGAACAGGGCAGCCAGTGATGTAGTGGCTGCCCTGCCCAGGAACGCCGGGCTCCGCTGGAACAGCAGGACCCGGCGGTTGAAGCTTCCATTGCGGTAATCGGCGGTGAAAGCGAAGGAGCCCACCACCGCGGCCACAGTCAGTGTGAGCGTCAGGCCTGCTTCCACCAAGGGCTCGTCGAAGCCCTCGGTGTACGGACCGGATTCAAGCAATGCGGCAACAAACACCAAGGCCATGAAGCCCAGCACCAGCGCGGCGCCAACACCCGAGCCCTTCCACAGCCAGGGACGGCGTAGTTCCGAGGCGAATGCGGACACCACGTCAGAGCTCCTTCCGGCGAAGGGACCACACTGCGCCAAAGCCTGCGAACAGCAGCCATCCCACGGACACGAAAAACGCCGCGATGGGTTCAAGCAGGCCCTCAAAGGGAACGGAAGCGATTCCCGCCAACGCGCCGGACGGAAGCCAGCGGGCCATATCCGGAGCGTTCGCGAGCAGCGGCAGTTCGACGGCGAGTGGAATCACCAAGGTGAGGATCGTCGTCGCGTAATAGTGCTGAAAGATCCACCCCAGGGAGCAACCCCACACGGCAGCGAGAGCCGAGGCCACCAGCACCCCCGGCATCAGTCCCAGTGACTCCGGGGCCAGGAGCTGAGAGGCAACATCCGGTGGCAATGAGAAGGCGATGGTCCCGCCCCACACCACGATTCCTGTGACGACGGAGCCGAACCCCACCACCACCGCAGCAACGTATTTACTCACCAGCACGTTCGTCATTCCGGCTGCCACCACGGTGCGGCGGAGCGTCCCGTAATAGGCTTCGCGGGTGACCAGGTAGCTTCCGGCGAACGTGGCTACCGGCGCAATGCTCGCGGCCAGTGACCAGAAGATCCTGATGTTGTCCGAAACCGACAAAGCACCCGAGCTGTCCGGCCAGCCAAGGAAGTTGGCCACGAACCACGGCACCAGCGCACTGAACGCCACGATGCCCAGGATGGAGTATCCGCTGACGTATCTGAGGAGCTCGGATCGGATACCGCTGGTCAGTGCGCCACCGTTCATTGGGCACCCGCCAGGATCTTGAAGTACGCGGTCTCAAGGCTGCCGCCGCCAAGTGCTTTGGCCTCCTCCAGGGTTCCGTGGAACAGGACCCTTTGCTTGAGGATGACAACCTGGTCCGCCACTTGCTCCAGTTCCATCAGCTGGTGGCTTGAAACCAGCGCGCTTCCACCGGCGGCGGCGAACTCCCGCAAAAAACGTCGCAGCCATTGAATGCCCTCAGGGTCCAGTCCGTTGGCGGGCTCGTCGAGGACAAGCAACTGGGGATTACCAACCAACGCGGATGCAATCCCCAGGCGTTGCTTCATGCCCAGCGAGTAGTCCCGGACCTTCTTGTTGGCTTCCCCCGCCAGATCCACCTGTTCAAGGACCCGCTCCACGTTGTCGCTGTCCACTCCGGCGGCGAGCTGGCAGATCTGCAGGTGCCTGCGCCCCGTCAGCCCGGGCTCAACGTCCATCCCGTCCAAGTTCACGCCCACCCTGCCGGCGGGCCTGCGGAGGGATCGGTAGTCCACACCGAACACGGTGGCGCGGCCGGACGTCGCCTCCACCAAACCTGTGAGGCCGGCGAGCGCGGTACTTTTCCCAGCGCCGTTGGGGCCGATCAGTCCCACCACCCGTCCTGCGGGAACATCGAACGTCAGCCCCTCGACTGCGAAACGTCCGCCCCTTTTCTTGCTGAACTGCTCAAAACTGGCGTGAATTGTCATGGCTGCCCTTTCGTGGATTCTGCAGTTGGTCCTGCTTGCCCTGGCCACAGAGGCGAGCTGGTGATGGACGCCCAGAGCCACTCCCCCAAGCTCGTCTCGTGTTGGCTGGCTACTTCAGCCCGCCCGGAGGACGAAAGGTTCATTCCTGATTCCAGGTGACCGGAGAAGGCCATCACCGGCAGGGTGTCGCCTGCGAGGGCTACGGGGACCAACGTGTCCAGAGGTGCCATGGAGTTCGACGGCGGTTGGTCACCGATGGTTGCCCGTCCCAGGTTTTCGTGAAGGATCATTCCCTGCGATTGCAGCGTGACTGTGTCGCCGGGGGATAGCGCCTGGGACGGACCTTGGACCGGCATCACGATCTTCAGCTGGCCGCCGTGGTAGGTGTACCCAGCAACGGTCACCGCCCTGACGGGAACGATCGCCAGGAGCACCCCGATGACAACCAGACCCAGCAGCACCACCAAGATCCGACGCCAGCGCGGGCTCCCGCTGGCTGCCGCTGCCCGAAAGAACCGGATCGCTCCCCTGAGTGCCATGACGAGCAATAGGCACAGGACCGCGAGGACCACCAAGTGGCCCACAAAGCCCAGCTGGAGGAAGATCGGCACCAGGCGTTGGTAACCGATCACCATGAAGGCTATTCCGGCAACAAAGCTGGCGAGCCCAAACCATGGAAGCAGGCCGCCGCGGCCCAGTGCGCGTCGGGATCCGAGGACCCGGACGCTGACCACTTGGGCCAAGGCATCCAAGGACTTTTTTCCGGAGGTGTGGAATGTCCACGGCAGACATCAGGGCCACATAGCCGTCCAGCTTGATGAACGGGAACAGGTTGAGCACGGCCACGGCGTAGCAAATGACGCCATAAAGGACAGCGGCATCCTTAAGCGATGACTCAGGAAGCAGCGCTTGGCCGGCCAGAACCATGCTGCCCAGAGCCACGTGGACCAAGGGCCCCGCCAAGGCAACCAGCACCCGTTGCTTCCTGGAGCTCAGCCGCCACCCATCCGTCACATCGCAGAAGAACGCAGGCGAGAGATAGAACAGCATGATCCCGATGCGACGCGCTGTCCCGCCGAAGTACGTAAGTGCCATGCCGTGGCCCAGTTCGTGCAGGAGCGTGGACACAAACATCGCGGCCACTACGTACAGGTACGCCTCCATTGGGAGGGGCGTCGCCAGGACCCGCCACATGCTGGGCCCCGCAATGAAAGCGCCCACCAATCCGCCGAGAAGAAGAAGCAGGGCCACCACAGCCATGCCGGGCCGCGCCATGGCCGCCACCATCGGCCGGAAGAACTCCAGCAAGGGCGCGGGATTGAACAAGGTGAACTGCACTGTCAGTGGCGGCCTGAACTGGACCCGTCGCATCGCAACGGGCGCCGCACCGCCGTCGAATATTCCTGTGTGCGCCAACTGGCCCACGATCCCCATGACATCCTGGGCTGTCCACGGAGATCCGAGAAAGAGTGCCACTTGGGCCGCATCCTTCCTGCCGTCCACTGCTTTGAGAACGTTTGCGACGTCGGCGGAGACGCGCGCTTTCGGCACACCGTTGACGGCCACGATCCAGGGGCCGGCAGCCGCCAGCGGCGCATCGATGGACCCCGCCGGAGAAAGCTGCACTGGCCACTCGACCGCCCGGTCAGTGGGCACTTTGAGCCTGCTCATATCAGCGGGTGCGGGGTGGAGAAATGGCCGGGCAGGAACAGTCCTTTGGTTTCGTCCATGGTGAGGGGAACGGTGCCGGGGCAGATCGCTTTTCCGGCCACCCAGCCCATGTCCTGGATCGCTGCGGGCAGCCTGTGGGTGAGGCTTACCCAGTGCGTTTGGATGTCCCTTCCCGCGAGGTATCGCACCAAGGTTTCAACGTCCGGCGAAGGTTGGATGTCGGGGAGACCCGCTGGCTGGAAGGACTGGACCCACCGGAGCAACCCGTCAATGGCGGCCGGCGTCGTCCAGAAGTCGGCCCGGGAATCGTCATCCGTCACCGCCGCGGGAGACTGCGGACGGGAACGGGTTTGGAACAGCTCCCGGATTTGGAGTCCTTCCTGAAGTGCCCCGCGCAACGCGGATACAGGGTGGGCGGCTGCTTTGAGCCCTACCGCACCAAAGTGGGCCTCGTCGGCAATCACGCACACCGCCGTCGTCAGCGGACTGCCCTGCTGCGGGATGAACGCCAACCACGGTTCGACGCCGGCAGACCTCGCCGCGTCAAGAAGCAAGAGGAAGCTCCGGGTCTCCTGGGTGGACCGCACAGCCTCGGGCAGAGACGCCACATCGAAGCTGAGCAGGGGCGTCCGCCGGTGCCATGCGGCCAAAAACGCGTCCCGTTCCAGCACTTCCCCGATGCCCGCAATCTGCGCAAAGGCCTCCGATGGACCCGATGCTGCACCATTGGGAGACGGATCGAAGAAGCGGTCCCACGGATTCGCCTCCATGTGTCCGGGGCAGTAGTCCACTACCGGCGCCGGAATATGCGAGGCCTTTCCGGTGAGCAGGTTGGTGGCCCGGTACCAAGGAAATTCGTAGGCGAGCGCTGATGGTCGCCCAAGCCCCGCCGTGATGAAGTCGATCCGCAGGTCCACACTCCCGGTCTGGACAAGAAGGTGCTCGGAATCCGCCGGCGCGGGTGCCAGCGCAAACCGTTCCACAGCTTCTCCCGCACCCCGGGTGATGGAGTCGCGTTTCCTGACGTCAAAGGCCCCGACGGCGGAAGCGAACCCTGCTTGCGATGCCCGCCCAGGTGCCAACACACCGGCAGTTCGCCACAGCCCAACCTCGTTGGGAACGTACACCCCCGATTCGGACACCAGGCCCAGCGACGGATCGAGAGTCCGTACAGGATCGATGCTCATACGCCGCACACCCACAGCTCAATGTCATCCAGGCCAGGCGTCCGTGTGGCGATGCGGACCGGCCTGCGTTCCAGGATGGTCAAGCCTTCAGCAGTGATCTCTTCCTCGATGAGGCTGTTGCTGACGAACGCGATGTCGCTGGCGTACGCCGAAGACCGGTACGTGCCACCTTCACCGAAATTGACGTGGATCATGGTGACGTGGCGGGCACCGTTGGCTGGGTCGCGGCTTTCCGTGGTGATCAGGAACGAGTCCTTGCCCAACGGCGAAACTGTTGTGCCGCCGTCGTTGTCTTCTGACGCGTGGTGGCTGTCCGCGTTCAGGACCGTGAGAAGGAAACGGCCCTCCGGCGCCAGGCAGCCGCGGACCTTGCGGAACAACGCACGCCTGCCCACCGGGTCAAGGAGGGTGATGGAACTGGCGCCGAGAACCACGCAACCGAATCCGCCGTCGAGCTCAAAGCTGGACATGTCAGCCTCCACCATGCCCACCACGACACCGCGCGGGTTGAAGGCCTGCGTTTCCACCTTGGTCTTGAGCAGGGCCAGCATTTCCCGGGAAGAGTCGACGGCGGTCAGCGGACGTCCCAGCGTCAGGAGGGGACGAGTGATCCGTCCGGAACCGGCAGCCAACTCAAGGATGGGCCCCGCAGTTTTGCGCGCCGCGGTGAGGATCTCGGGCAGTTCCGTCAGGTCGTTGGCGGTGACAAGGTCATAGAGGCGGGAACCTGAAACGCTGTACAGATCCTCTGGCGGATCCACATGGCCCAGGATCCGCAGAACGGCGTCGGCGGTCTTATCTTTTGCGGTGTTCATCAGCTCGTGTTCTCCGGGAGGTTGAGAGTGGTCCGGGGATGCACGCGGGTGGGACGGAACGTGGCACCACCCGCGTGCACCGGCTATGTGGCGGCGATTCCGACGACGATGCCGGCGATGATGATGACGTCACCAACCCGGATGTACCACGGTGTATCGTCCGGGGTGTCGAGGTTCTCCAGCTCTTCGATGGACAGCTGGAGCGTCGAGTTTGCGATCATTGGTTCCTCCTTCCTTGTTGTTGTATGGATGCTGCAGACGGGCACTACGTGATGCTGACGGCGATGATGCCGATTGCGACTCCCTGGGAGACCCCGATGAACCAGTTCTGGAAGTCAGGGGTGTCCAGCGACTCGATCTCCTGGATGGAAATGTTGAGCTGTTTTTGCATGCGTGTTCACCTCCCTTCGCTGCTGCTGTGGTGGCGGACAGACGGGAGATCAGGTGATGGCGACGGCGATGCCTACCAGTGCCAGTCCAGCTGAAATGCCCTTGATGCGTTCGTCCCAGTCATCCGGAACGTCCATGGGCTCCAGCTCCTGGATGTGGAGGTCCAGGCTCTTGAGTGCGTTGGTGCTGTTCATGTGTTCACCCCCTCTCCCCTGCCTCTCGTAGATTGCCCGTGGGGCCTGGCAAGATGTGGGGTCCTCCCGCAGCAGCGTTGAGGACGTGCTGGATCTGTGCGGCGTCGATGCCTCGAAGCATCGGAAGCCCGCCACCCCAGTTGCGGATGGAGGCGTCCGTGGTGCGGACCAGAATTTCCTCGGTGATGGATGGGAGCCCCGTGATGCCCCACTGCCACATCAACTCGTCAATGCCCCGCCCAGGATCGGGATCCAGTGAAGGTTCCGTTGCCGTCACCATGTTCCAGAGGTGCTTGAGCCGTGTGGAATCGCCCCACCCTGCGGCGCCCTCACCGATTTCCCTCCAGATGGGGCCAATCACCGAGGCCGTCGCCGTCATTTTCCGCGCGCCCGTGACGTAGGAGAGCTCGTTCGCCACGTACCAGTGCTTGGCGCCGTAAGGGTTGCGCCCCATCAGTGCCCAGCCGGTGTGCGTTTCCATGCTCAGGCGGGCGGCGGCCAGCCTCAGCTCCGGAGCATCCTTGCAGGACAGTTGCTGCCCCAGCCGCACTATCCGCTGGATGAGCGCATGGCCGTCGTCGTCGAAGATGCTGTGATGGCTGCCAATCATGGTCCCGGCCACCCGCAGGAACGCTTCAAGCAGCCCCTCGTAAACCAACTGCTTGGGCAGGGTGGCGAAGTGTCCGGCGTCGAGCAATGCAGCGTCACCTGTCAGGTGCCGCGAGACAATCAAACGGCGTCCGACGGCGGTGTCCAGGCACGCTACTGCGCTGACTTCCGCGCCGGTCCCCACGGTGGACGGCATCAGAATGGTCTTGGGACGCTCCTTGGGGTTGGTCACCGGCGGAAGGACCAGGAGGCCTGAGCGCTTGGCATGGCGTTCAGCGAAGATGGCCAGGCCCGGATCCGCGGTGAACAGCGCGGCGAGCTTGACCGCGTCCAGAACTGAGCCGCCGCCGAGTCCGGCAACGGTCTGAAGTCCGTTTTCGCGGATGAAGCTGCCCACCGCTCGGACGGTTTCCACGGTGACCGGCGTCGCGTCCAGCTCCAGGACCGGGGCACCGTTGAGGTGGCCGGCCAACAGCTTGTCCCGGTGTCCTGCCAAGTGGCTGTCCACCACCAGTCCCGTCCGTCCACGGGTCAGGCCGCCGATGTACTCGGCTGCCGTGCCGTCGTCGAGGATGACACAGCGGGTCCTCCAGATGTGGTCGGCAATCATGCGAAGACCCCATCTTTTTCGGCGGCGGCCAGGCCGGTGCGGATGGCCTGGCGCAATTCCTCGAAGTTCTGCTCCGTATAAATGAGTGCGGGCAGGAGTTGGATTCGTCCCGGCCCTGCTTGCACGATTGCCCCGGCGTCGTGGATGCTCCGGACCACGGCAAGGACCCCGCTTGATGAGAGGGGCGTTCCGTTGTGGGACCGAAGTTTGATGGCCCTCATGCAGCCGCGGCCCGTGGAATTGCCTATGCCTCGCGTGTTTTGTAGGTCCTCAATGAGGTTGCTGAGGCCAGAGGCCACCTGTTTGGTCAGGGTGTCGTGATCCAGTCTTTTCATCTCGGCGATGGTGCTGAGGATCGCCGCGCACGTTGCCGGCGTGCCTGCCTGTGTTTCCCCGTGAACGAAGACGGACTCATTCTTGTCGAAGGTCTCCGTAATGCGCTGGGCGATCAGGAGGGCGGCGCAGGCGCTGGTGCCGTTGGTCAGGCCTTTGGAAGTGACAATGATGTCCGGTTGGTGGGGCCATTCGTCTGAGGCGAACCAGCCATTCACCCTGCCGAAGCCGGTGGCAACCTCGTCGGCTACCACGAGGAAGCCGTGCTGGTCGCGATGCTTGATGACCGCCTCGATGAAAGGGTCCGGCACCGCTTCCGCGCCTGAACCAAGGACGGGCTCCATGATGACTGCCGCAATCCTGTGGCCTTCCCTGGACATGAGCTGCGCCAGTTCCGCGCCGTCGTCGTCAAAGCTGATGTGCCGGATGTTCCGCCGGTCCACTCCGTACATGGTTTGTCCCAGTTCGTCGCCGCTCAGCGCCTGGCTTCCGTACGTCAGCCCGTGATAGCTGCCCTTCAGGCCGACGACGAGTTTCCGTTCAGGCTGCCCGTCCAGGACGAAGTACTGACGAGCCAGCTTCATCACGGCATCGTTGGCAGCGCCTCCGGAGGTAGAGAAGAGGACGCGGTGGAAGCTGTGGGATGGCAGGTTCACCAAGGCTTTGGAGGCTTCAATGGCCGCGCGGTGAGCCGTGCGAAAGAGCGGAAGGTAGGACGCCTTGTGGAGTTCCTTGGCTACGGCCTCAGCGATGTTCCCGTTTCCGTAGCCCAGGTTGGTGTTCCAGAGTCCGCTCTTGGCGCAGAGGCGTTGCCGTCCGTCGTCGAAGGTGACATGGACTCCGTTGGCGCTGACCGCTGTGTGGCTTTCCCCAGCGAAGTCATGCTGGGAGACGAGTGGCACCCAGAGTGGAAGTTGGGTCCTGGGAGTGGGAAGGATCGGCACAACGGTCATCAGCGTGCACCAACAATGTCGATACCGAGTTGCCCAAACCGGTCCAGGACAGCATGGGCGGCTTCCTCGGCGAGCGCAGCTGAAACTTTGAGGGCCGGCGCCGCTGCGATGGCAGCTACCTTGACGTCGCGAAGGTTGGAAACGGCTTCGATAATGGCTGCGGCGTCCGGACCGATCTTGAAGAGACGCCCGGTCTTGGCGTCCAGAAGGGTATGGTCACTACCCTGCTTCAGAATGAAGGGAGCATGTGCCGACGGCAGGCCATCGCGCAGCGCGGCGCCGTAGAGGCTGGCTCCGAATCCCACCAACTTGGTACCGGGACGGTCCTCGCGGGCTACAAATTTCCAGGCGTCCAAGGCTGCCAGGTAGCGGGCGATCCACGGCTTGGCGGCCAGCGACTCGTAGATGTCCCAGGGGTAGTAGGCCGCTGCAACGGCGGACTCGGGCCGGAGCGCAATGGCCCTGATCCGCAGGTCAGCAAGAGCGTCCCCAACCGTGCCAATCTTGGTTCCGTAAGGTCCGCTGAGAACGGATCCGTCCCACGTGATGTGGAGCCGGGCCAACAGGAGGTTGTCCTTTGGCGCCCCGCTCAGCAGTCCCCGCTCAGCCAGCACCGCATTGACCTCGGTAAGTTGCTGAACGAAGTGCCCCGTACGGCAGGCTTCCTCGGCGTCGTCGAAGAAGGCCTGCCAGTCCTCTTTGGTGGTGATCCTGACTACCGTCACACCTACAAGGTTCACGAACGGGATGGCCACATAGTCCTGGATTTCCAGGCTCAGTGTGCCGTCCACCAGGAGTTCTTCCCCTGCGACATCGAAGGATCCCGTGACGGCCACGATGCCCGGGTCCGTGTTGTCCCCGTTGAGGACCAGGATGGTGGAGTCCTCGCCGGCCAGCGTCTTCGCGTAGCCGGTGTGGTCAGGATTCTCGACAAAAATGACGTGGCCCGGGATACGCCCCGGAATGCCGGTGATCCACTGATCCACAGCGGCGGCAATGCTCTGTTGCTGACTCAGCTTCAATGACCCAACCCCCAATAGTTGTGCACTCTTCTCCGGAGCAGTCCCGGCATCATTTCCGGGTGCTCGTTATGAGAAGGACACTATGGGCGGGCCGAAGGGCCACAGGGCGGAAAGCGGAAACTAGGTGGTGAATCGGCCGAAATTAGGGGTTATTTGGGGGCGTCTAGGTGGTGGTTGGGGGTGGCCTAGGTGGTGGAAGAAACAGGGTCGGATCCCAAGAGATGGGGCTCAGTGCCCGGGCATCTCCAGGCAGCCGCCGTCCATAATGCTGCCGCCGTTAGAAATGTCGACCTTGCCGTCGAAAGCCACGTATCCGAAGAGGCATCCGCCTTGCGGCGACGCTGCCCCAAAACGCACACCATTTCCGTTGTCATCCGTCTGGACCGCGTCCGTAAGTCCAACAGAGCCGAACGCTTCCACTACGGCAGTTGCGGTGGTGGGCTCGCTGAGTGATTCAAGGGCCTTTCGAGCTGGTTCAAGATAGGAATTGAGATGTTCCCGCATGTCCGGCGTCAGGGCTCTTCGCTGGCGGTACAGCTCGTTCGCCGCCATGGCCGCTTCAGGATCCACCACCACACAGTCCTCCGTCGCCACCGGGATTCCCTCCACAGAGCGACACACTTGCGGGGGCATGCTTGGTGTCGGAGCATCAGTCGGCGCCGTGCTCACCCCTCCCGGAATCGCACAGCTGGTGGTCCCCAGGATGGCTGCCATGATCAAACAAGACAGCAGTGTTTTGCGTAATTTTTTCCCCATTCAAGGACCCTACGGGACTGCCACGGTTCGGACCAGTCAATTCATCCATCGAATGTATATTTTGGTAAATTTATCCCGCTATGGCGAGGATCCGCCTTTCACTTGGGTCCGCATCGTCGGAGTCCAAGAGCAGGCAACTCCACCACCGGGGCGCCCCTGTCCATTCGCTCCACCCTCTCCGCGGACCACGTTTCCCCTTCAGGCATCCGCTCGGCCTCACGCCATGCCCTGTAGTGAAGCTCCTCGGGGTTTGCCACGCCGTACGAGTCACGCAGGGCGGCCACGCATAGTTCGGCGAACGCTTTGTATTCTGCGGTCAGCGCTGGAAGGGCAAGCGACGAAGTCCAGTTCGGCTGGGCAGTGCCCGGCCTCGTCCATCCGGCGTGGCTCAGTACCGACTCCTTCGCATCGGCGGCGACATCCGCGGCGGGAGCCTCGGCGTCCAGCCGGTCGGCCTCCCTCGCGAATTGGACATACTTCTTTGGGTCCACGTCTGAGGCGATGATCAGGATGAGCCGTTCCGAGGTCTTGCGGAACGTGTCCACGAGCCGGTCCCGGAAGTCGTTCCAGTTGGGCGTCCCGTCGTTGCTCGGCTTCGTCGCCCATGGCACGGCGATGGGAGTTCGAGTGGTGGTGATATGGAGGTCAGGGTCGTCCAAGGGGATGGTCTTCCTGTACTCACCACGATCCACCTGCTTGAACCCCTCAGCCAATGACCTCGAGTCGCTCGTCCAGGCCATGACCGGCCCTTCCGGGGATTGGACCTCAAAGGCGATGCCTCGGTAGGTGGCGTGATATTTGAGTCTGAAGCACTCCAACTCCAACGGATCACCTATGGCAATTCGCCGCACATACCGGCCATGCTCATCTCTGGTGAAGCCCACAATTCGCTCTTTCGTCCAGAGCTCCCATCCCTGGCCCTTCCTAGACAGCCGAACCTCGACGCCGTCGTACACGGCATAGGTAGCTGCGACTAGAAAGTTCGACGCCGTACGGTTGAGGAAACGAGGTCGGAGCCTTTTGGCGCGGGTCACGTCAGTACCCCAGCTTCCGGTCGAGCTCGACGCCTTGCGGAGTTTGGAACATCGCACTGAGGACGTGCGACGAGAGATTGAAAACGATTCGCCCGCCGGAGGGACGATCCCATTCCGCCGAGTCCGTTCCCTCGAAATTCCGCATGGTCGGTTTGCCCCAGCGACCCTCACCTTCGCGGACCATGAGCGTAAAGTTGTCGCCCAGGAATGCAGTGAACTCCGGCGTGACCTGCTTCAGCTCGTCCGAGGTGTCCAGCCTAAGATAATGCAGATGCTTACGTGCCCCGATGGTGGAGACGTCCGGAATGGTGAATCCTGAAACATGATTCATCAAATAGGGAGTGCCGTCTTCCACCTCGATGGACCAGTCAAAACGCTCGACGGCGAGGCGCTGCACCTCGTCCTTTGTCAGAGGCCAGTCAGCGGCAGCCCAGAAGTCCATAAGGTCGCAGACCTCGGCTGGGGTCATTACTTTCCATGTCACGAGTTCTGTCATTTTTCCTCCCCAGGGCCCAGCCTCAGAACGTCGTCGTCTGGGCATTTCTCCTCAGTGTAAAAGACGAGTCCGACAGTTAATGACACGTGACTATCAATTTCCTGGCGACTGCCACGAGCACGCGCCAGTCGCCCAGTAGCATGCCTTATGGAATCTTTCACCTGGGCAAAAGCCTCCTCTGATCACCCCGAGAAAACCAAGGTCGCCGTTCTGCTTCCCGGTTCCGGATATCCAGTGGAGGGCCCGGTCCTCTTCTGGGCTGGCGAAATGCTGGGATCTCTGGGCTGGCATGTTCAGGCCGTCCGGTGGACTGCTGACGATTCACCCAGCACTGCTCCACACGATTTTGCGGCCGCTGCTGCCACGCAGGCTTTTGCTGCCGCACCCGACGCCGATCAACGGTTGATTGTCGCCAAGTCCTTTAGCACTTTGTGTATCCCGTGGGCCGAGGAAGCTCTCATCCCAGGGATCTGGCTGACACCTCTGCTCACGGATGAGCGGGTCAGAAGCACCATCGGTGCATCGTCGAAGAACGACCTGTTCATCGGAGGTTCAAGGGACAAGCTCTGGGACGGAGGACGTAAGTCGGAAACTGCCGGCACGTTCTTTGAGGTGCCGGGGGCCGATCACTCCTTGCAGATTCCCAATGATTGGCGCGCCTCCCAACAAGTTCAAGCCGAAGTGTTCGCGCGGGTCGAGGCGTTCATCGGGGAACTTCCATGACAATTCCGTACCAATAATGGTGCGTTTGGGACACGGGAGAGGTGGCGGGAGTTCCAACAGTGGAGCTGCGAAAGCTCGCTGCGAGGGAGCTCTCACCCGGCTCGGCCAAAGCGTCTACAGGATGGATGAAGCACCTGCCGGTGAGCTTGATGAGTATGCACAGGCCGTTGCCCTTGTGGGGGGAAGGCGCTGTCCTAGCCGACGAAGCAGTCCTTGCGGCCATCGGCCCACGGGGACGCGGAGTGGACAGCGCTTCTGTGGCCTGTCCGTCATCCAAGCACCCATCCGCTTTGTGGAGAGCCGAGCGGCCGAGGGCGCTTTGAGGGCCCGGCCTCTTCCCTCAACAGTCATTCTGCTACAGACGAGTACTGGCACCTCTGCTCGGCGATTACTTCCCAAAATCCCCCAGGTTATGAAAGGGGGGTGCCATCTGGCCGAAGTCCTCGGTTGAGGTTTTCCTTGTCCTGTTGTTCGGAACGCTTTAGGGCGGGAAGTCGGGACGCTGCGATAGCCACCGGGATGCACATGGCAACAAATAGGGCAGCCAAAATGAGCACGGGAACCGCGTCGCTCAATGAAGGCCGCGTTGTCAGCGCGAAAACGACGAAGGCTATAACAAGGGGAACGTTCCAGATCAGGGGCTTGAAGACGTTGAGGTACGTCTCAGTTGTCCGCTTGCTGCGTGGGAAATTATCGTCGCTCGCATTCACGGCAATCTCCCTCCAAGTCGTTTGAGGTCATCCGAATCTCTCCCAGTGCCGGGTAGGTAAACATGGTATGCCCCCCTTCTGGAACTTCCGAGAAAGGGATCCCTAATGGCACGGTTCCTGAACGGCGTAATGGATTTCCGGCCGCGCAAAAAACATGTCCGTTAGACGATCCCTCAGCGCACGCTGGACTCGAAATCCGATGGCAAGTTCGCCCCGCTAACGGATCGAGTTCCTAGCCATCCGTGAAGTATGAGCACAAGCGCGGCGCCTGACAGCAACCCGTCAGCGATTCCGGCGGGCAAGAGGAAAATCATGAGCACGAGCGTGACTGCGCAGTTGACGAGTGACAGTGCCAGGCCCCAAAGGCGGCCTCTCCAGAGGGCAATGCCCCCAGTCACCCGGAGAGCAGCGAAGACTCCACTCATCGTCATCATGAGATAGAGGTTGTCCTGCAGGTATGGCAGGGCGAATATATGTGCGTTCCGGGTAATGACATCCTGGGTGACCCCTAGGGCTAGGAGCACTAAGAGTCCGATGAACACCAAGCCCTCCATCAGGACACCCTGTGCGATAAGCAACCCTGCTGCACCGCGGAGCTCTCTGGTCGACCGTGATGGCTTTTGCACTGCAGGAGTCTATCAGCGCCCTATTCGGGTACTTCCGAAGCGCCGCGCCCGCCCAGTACTGACGCCCGATAGGTGGTCCCCCACCGGCCGCCACGTCGTTGGCGCTGCGCCACCGACCCCAATCTTTAGGGTTGAGGCTGCCCGCCTTCTCCAACCGGTTCGTCAGGGCGAAGGTCCCAAGGCAGGCCCATTGGGATCAGGTGTGGGTATCCAACTAGCCGCCCGCCAGCCGCCCCTCCTGATGCTGCCGCCAGGACATCAATGCGAGCGCGTACAACAGGCCGCGGGCCACGCCGAACAACCAAGGGAAAGGCAGGTCGAAGCCTATCCAGAACACTGCTTCCACAGGCAGGAGGACTAGCCCAAGAACCAGCCCGGACTTGCGCCCCCTCCACGCCAGCCAAGCCGCCCACGACGCAACCAGCACTACACCAAGGAACGCAATGAGCAGCGCCACGAAGGTCCAGCTTTGCAGGCCGTCCCATGGACCCGCGTACATCGGGAACAGGTCCATGAACATCGGCAGGTACCCGTTCTGTAGGAGGTAGATGCCGACTGGAATAGCCGGGATCCCGAATGCTGCAGCGTAAATCCACGTCAGCACGGCCGCTACACGCGCTTTCCGCATAGGCTTCCTCGTTTCGGCCCGCCCCAAGCATTTCCGGCTGCCAGAGGAGCCGGTTACAACCAGTGTGGAGCAGGGCGTTCCTCGACGGAAGCGGCCAGCGATTTCGATCTTAGGAACACTCCTGGCTCCAAAGGATTCCTACAGATATCAAGTTCTGACCGGTCCGCCAGGGCAAAGTCCTGTACGTCCACTGATTGATGTCGGATTATGGGTTTCAGGGCGCCCAAACTGCATACAAGAGCGGGAAGACCCTCAACTACCAGAAACACCGTCCGGCCCCGGGACGGAATAGTTATACCGACGCTCGATCCCCCGGGGTCTGGGCACGTCCATCGAAAAGACGGAACCGCCGTCACCATGCTCCTGTTCCTTGCTGGCTCTTCGACGGCAGCCAGCGAGATGAATGGAAGCCCTCGCGGCCTACGACCCTTCGAACCACTCCCGCGCCGGATTGGAAACCTCGGGCGCCTCACGGAAGACACCAGGCTGGGCAACCCAGCCGACACCGTTCGCGATCACCTTCTGGATCTGCGGCTGGTGGTACACCGGGTATTCCTGGTCGCCGGGGCTGAAGTAGAAGATCCGGCCCTTGCCGCGCGAGAACGTCACGCCGGAGCGGAACACCTCTCCCCCGGTAAACGAGCTGATGAAGATAAGGTCATCGGGCTCGGGAATGTCGAACAGTTCGCCGTACATTTCCTGCTGCGGAATCACGATCGGGCTCTCGATACCTGCCGCGATGGGGTGAGACGGCTTGACCGTCCATACGAGCTCACGTTCGCCCTCGTTGCGCCATTTCAGCGAGCACGTGGTCCCCAACAATCGAGTGAAGATCTTGGCGAAGTGCCCGGAGTGAAGCACCACCAGGCCCATGCCACCCAGCACGTGGCGCTGCACGCGATCCACCACTTCGTCACTGACTTCCTGATGCGCGATGTGCCCCCACCACAGCAGCACGTCGGTCTGCTCCAGCACCTCTTCAGAGAGTCCGTGCTCGGGATCGGCGAGTGTCGCCGTCGAGATTTCGGAGTCCGGGAAGAAACCGCGCAGTCCGGCAGCAATGGCGCCGTGGATCCCTTCGGGGTACATCTCGCCGATCGTGGCGGGCTCGTTGCGGGCCTCGTGCACGCCTTCGTTCCAGACGACAATCTTCAATTTCGAATCAGACATTTCAGAGCACCACTTCACGTTGTTCGAGGGCGGATTTGTAGCAAGCGTCGAGCACCAGGGCGCGGCTCAAGGCAAGGGACCCGTCATGGCTTCCCCACACAGTCTCGCCGCCGCGCACGGCGGCAACGAAGTCGTCGACGACGGCCTGGTGGGCCCGTCCAGGTTCGGCCACCACCTCGAAGTCGGCGTTTTCGCCGTCCTTCTCGGTGAAGACATGAACGTCCGCCACCGGGTTCTCGGAGGCGCCGACCGAGCGCAAGTCCGCGCCGCCGTCGGTCCCGTAAACGGTGAAGTCCATCAGGTCCCGCTCGTCGCGGTAGGTGGCCCAGCCCGCTTCCAGGATCAAAGTACCGCCCCCTTCCAGCCGGATGAACGCCGAAGCGAAGTCTTCCACTTCAAACTTATGACTCGAGTTCGAAGCTGTGTAGCGGGCGTTTCCTCCGAGGCCGCGTGGGCCGAGTTCGGAATGGGTCGACGCCGAGACGGCCAGCACCTTGGGCTCGCCGAGGAGGTGCAGCGAGTAGTCCAGGACGTGCACGCCGATGTCAGCCAGCGGACCACCCCCGGCGAGTTCCGGGTTGGTGAACCAGCTGCCCAGCATCGGAATGCCCTGCCTGCGGAGCCAAGACGCCTTGGCGTAGTACGGGCGACCCAGCGTCCCGGCGTCGATCACTTCCTTGAGCGCCTGGATGTCGCCGCGGCGGCGGTGGTTGAACGCGACGTCCAGCACGCGGCCGGCCTTACGGGCGGCGTCCACCATCTGTTGACCCTCGACGGCGTTACGCGCCAACGGCTTTTCGCTCAGCACATGCAGTCCGCGCTCGAGCGAGGCAATGGCGATCGGTGCGTGCAGGAACGTCGGCACGGCGACGCTGACGGCGTCGAGGCCTTCGAGCTCGATCAGGTCCTCCCACCGGGCGAACGCGTGGGGAATGCTGTACTCCTCCTTCAGCTGGGCAAGAAGGTCAGCTTCCATCCCCGCGACGGCGACTATTTCGACGCCGTCGATATTGCTGTACGCCTTGAGGTGCTGCTGGCCGGCCCAACCGATGCCCACAACTCCCACCTTGAGGGTTGCGGACGGGGCCTGCTGCTGAATGCTCACGTTATTCCTGTTCTTTCTGGGGTTTCTTAGAGTCTGTGAGGGGTTTGGGGACTTCGTGACGGGGCCTAGCCCTTGACCGCGCCGGCCGTCATGCCGGAAACGATGCGCTTCTGGCACACGAGCACCAGGATCACGAGCGGGATGGTGATGATCACCGACGCTGCGCTGATGGTGCCGAGGGGTTGGTCGAACTCGCTGGTGCCGCTGAAGAACGCAATCGCGACCGGGACCGGACGGGCTTCCGGCGAGGTGGTCAGGGTGACGGCCAGGAGGAATTCGTTCCAGACCGAGATGAACACCAGGATCGCCGTCGTCGCCAGACCAGGGACCGCCAGCGGAAGGATGACCTTGCGGAAGGCGACAAACGGTGTGGCGCCATCCATGTACGCGGATTCCTCCAGTTCACGCGGAATCTCCTTGAAGAAGGACGTCAGCGTGTAGATCGCCAGCGGCAACGCGAACGTCAGCTTCGGGATGATGAGGCCCAGCAATGTGTCGTACAAGCCGATCTCACGCCAGATGGAGAACATCGGGGCCGCGATGGCGATGGCCGGGAACGTGGTGACCGAGAGGATCAGCGTCAGGATCATCGCCTTGCGGCGCATCTTCAATCGCGCCAGCGCGTACGCGGCGAAGGATGCGAACACCAGCGCCACTGTTGTAGTCACGACGGCGATAATCACCGAGTTGCGCAAGGCCAGGAGGAACTCGGGGTTCTGGAAGACCACCTGATAGTTCTCGAGTGTCGGCTGGCTCGGGAAGAGCTCGCCTTGGGACAGGCTCGCGCCCTTCTTGAGCGAGGTGTTGACCAGCCAGTAGAACGGGATGAGCGAGAAGCCCATGACCGCCACGACGAACACCCACACCATGGGGTGCAGTTTCGCTTCCCCACGCAAGCGGCGACGTTTCGGCGCCTTGGCGCGCGTGGCGAGTTCCGCCGTCGGGCGTTCTGCAGTCAGCGTGCTCATTGTTCCTCCTTCGCGACGTCGCGGATGTTGCCGCCGGCGAAGCGGACGTAGATGACCGAGACCACCATGACGGTGAGGAAGGTCAGGATGGACAGCGCCGAGCCTTCGCCCACCAGCCGGTTTTCGCGCAGTTGCGTGTAGGCGAGCATGGACATGGATTCGGTGCCGTTGGCGCCGCGGGTGAGGACGAACGGCAGGTCGAAGACGCGGAGGGCATCCATGGTGCGGAAGATCGCGGCGAGGACGATCGCCGGACGCAGGAGCGGCAGGGTGATGTTCACGAAGGTCTGCCATTTGCTGGCGCCATCGAGTTCCGCGGCCTCGTACGTTTCGGCGGAGATGACCTGCAGGCCGGCCAGGATGATGAGCGCCGCGAAGGGCGTGGTCTTCCAGACGTCGGCCATGACGATCACGGCCATCGCGTAGCCGTGCTCGCCGAGCCAGACGACGTCGCCGCCCGGCAGTCCCAGCGTGGAGAGGACGTTGGTGACCAGGCCCATGTTGGGCTGGAACATCGTCTGCCAAGTGATGGCGCTGACCACGGTGATGATCGCGTACGGCAGCAGCACCACGGTGCGCAGAACGGCGCGGCCCTTGAACGCGAGGTTGAGCAGGAGCGCCATGGCCGTGCCGAGAATGAGTTCCAAGCTCACAGAGAGGCCCGCGAAGAGGAACGTCTGGCCGAACGCAGCCCACCACTCTTGGCTAGCGAGGGCGTTGATGTAGTTTTCCAGGCCGACAAAGCGGGACAGGCCGGCCGTGCGGACGCTGTACTGGTTCAGCGAGAGCCAGATCGCGTAGCCGATGGGGACCGCCGCCACCAGCGCCATGATGACCAGCGACGGGGCGGTCATGCGGAACGCGAGCTTGCGTTCGGCGCGGTCGCGGCCGCTTACAGGGCGGGCCGGCGCGCCGCTTGGGCTGCGGCCCGGCAGGAGTGTCTTGAGGGCCATGACTAGAAGCTCGCCTTGGCGGTGGTGATTTCGTCAGCCATCTTCTTCACGGCTTCTTCGGTGGAGGCGGTGCCGGAGAGGACGGCGTAGACGTTCTTGTAGATCGCCTGCGAGATCTGCGGGTAGACCGGGGAGATTGGGCGCGGCTTGGCACCCTTCACCGAAGCGAGGAGTTCCGTGGCGAACGGCATCTTCTGCAGTACCGCGGGGTCAGAGTAGGCGGCTTCGTTCACGGGTGCCTGTGAGTAGTCCATGGCCACGTGCTTCTGCCAGTCCGGGGTGGTGGCGAAGTCGATGAACGCGACAGCCCCAGCCTGGTTGGTGGAGTGTGCCGAGATCGCGAGGTTCCAGCCGCCGAGCACGCCGGAGGCCTTGCCGCCTTCCCATGCGGGCAGCGGCGCGACGGCGAAGCTGGACGCCAGCGGTGTCGCGTTGAGCAGCCGGTACACGTGCGGCCAGTTGCGCTGGTATCCAAAGTCGCCGGACTCGTAGGCGAGGCGGGCCGGGTCTTCGTTGTAGGTGAGGACGGCGCGATCGGCTGAGCCGTTCTTGAGGCCGTCGCTCATGAAGTTCAGGACGTCGCGGGTTTCCTTGGAGTCGATTTTTACGTCGCCTTGGTCGTTGAGGACTTCGCCGCCTGCGCTGTAGAGCATTTCGAGGAAGTTCACCGTGAGGCCCTCGTACTGCTTGCCCTGGTAGACGTAGCCGTTGCCGGGAGCTTTGGCGGCTTCTGCGTAGAGCTGCTGCCAGGATTCGGGCTTGGCTACCTTGTCCTTCTGGTAGTAGATCAGCCCGGCGTTGGTGAAGAACGGCGAGCCCCAGTACTTGTCCTGGTACTTGGTGGTTTCCACAGTGGAGGGGATGAGTCGGTCCTTGTTGGCCTCCACCAGTTTGGTCTGGTCCAGCAGCCAACCCTGGGAGGCGAACTCGGAGGTCCAGATGACGTCCGTGACGAAGAGGTCGCACTCAGTGGACTTGCCCTCGAGCCGCTGCACAATCTGCGTGCGGGCCTCATCCGTGGTGGCGCCGATCTCGGTGTACTTGGCCGTGACCTTGCCATTCGCCTGGGTGAACGCCTCCGCCGTTCCCTTGTAGATGCCGCTCGCGTCCTTGACGCCGCAGATGTTCACGGCACCGCTGGCATTAGCGCCCGACGCCGGATCGGCAGCTGCCGCTTGCTCGGCACCTTGGGGTGCCGCTCCCCCGCCGCAGGCGCTGAGGAGGAGGGCTGCGGCGATTGCGGTTGCCGCCAGTGCTTTTCGGTTTGTGGCTTTGTTCTGGAGCGGTAGAGCAGGTCGGTTCAAGTCCACAAGTGGCTCCTTTGGTGGCTGTGGGTGAGTGGCGTTCAGTGCGCGATTTGGCTGTACCGCGTGCTGAGGGTGGCTTCTTTGCCGGTGTTCTTATTTGATTCGTGGAATCGATTCCAAATGTGTTCAAAAGAATCGGCCTCGCGGCCGTGGAATCGATTCCAAAGTAGTGTGACAGGGACCACGGAGGGCTGTCAACCCTCTTTATTTGGTGGAGTCTCGGATGACGAGTTCGTGCGGGAGGAAAGTTCTCCCCTTGCGATGTGAGCCCTCGACGGTCATCCGCTCCAGGAGTTCAGCGAACGCGACTCGGCCCATTTCGTAGGCCGGCTGTCGGACCGTGGTGAGCTCCGGGACGCACATCTCTGCTTGGGCCGAGTCGTCGAAACCTGCCACGGCGATGTCTTGTGGAACTCGGAGTCCGGCATCCGTGAGTTCCCGAACGCACCCGGCGGCGACGACATCGGTCCCGCAGAAAACGGCGTCAGGGCGGTCTTTTGCTTTGAGAAGCTTCTTGGCGAGCGTGCGGCCGGCGTGGAAGCCGAAGTTGCCTTCGCCGAACAGGATCTGGTCTGGTTCAAGACCCGCTTCCGCGAGTGCCTGACGGAATCCTTCTTCGCGCAGCCGGCCGGAGCGGGCACCCCTATGGGCGAGCATGGCCAGCTTCTTGGCGCCCGTGTCGATCAGGTGCTTGGTGATGTCGTAGGCAGCTTGGCGGTCATCTATTGACACCCCGAAAGCCGCCTCCGCGTCGACGATTTCGCAGACCTGAACGACGCTCATTTGCTCCGCGACCGTGTTGACGTCGTCGTCCGGCATCGTCGGGGAAAACAGCACTAGCCCATCCACAGATCCGTTCCGCAGCATGTCCACCAGTTGCTGTTCGCGGTCGAGGTCTCCGTCAGTCGCTGCGATAAGGCTGACGTAGCCCGAGTCTGCCGCCGCGTCGCCGACACCTCGGAAGACTTCGCTGATGACCAGCGAGTCCAGGTTCTTCGCGAGCGCGAGGACCCGCATTGTTCGGTCTCTTCTTAGGTCTCGCGCTGAGGCGAGCGGACGGTAGCTGAGCTCCCGGATTGCCGCGTTGACCTTCTCCTTGGCAGCATCACTGACAGCCGAGCTTCCGTTCAAGACACGCGAAACCGTGCCTACGGAAACACCCGCAGTCTTCGCGACATCCTGCACTGTCGGCCGACTCATTCGATTGTCCTTCCGCGAGCGATTCTGCGGCTTCTGCACAATTGCCGTGGCATGCCCAGCGGCGCTCCTCAGCTTAGTCGGAGTATGGAAACCGGCCATGCCTGACGATCAGTCGCAATTCGACCGCTGACGTGATCGGTGCGTGCGGTCGTAGGTGAACCGACCCGTTGACGGGTTCGCGCCCCGTCAGAACAGCGACATCAAGAATGAACAAACCTCCCACAATCTCGCTAAAGGTGCGAACTCATCAACATTGAGAAAATCGAAATGAGACGGTCTGCTTGGACATCGCGACCCCGGTACAGAGCCTTACGGATTGACCGAAGCCTTTACGAGAGGGGTCGAATTAAATAGATTCTTTACGCGACGCCCTTGACGCCCGAGTACCAAGCAATGACTGCCGCAGTGAGACATGCACGGCGGCAACTATCGCCTCATACCGAAGAACCAGCTCAGCGCGCCGATAGCGGATGTTATGTCAATTTGAACAGTGATTATTGCCTCCGATGCACGATCACCCCTCTCCTCCTTGTCGGTCGCCGGATCCGCATCCCTGGACGCTTCAATGTGCCCCTGAACTGGGGAAATGCGCATCAAGCGGCTATTAGTGGTCGGTCGCGGGTCCATCGCAGCGGGCCCAGAAGCTGGGATGGACCCGGCTGGAATGGCCCGCGAATCCGCGGATTTGCGCGGGCCGACAAGGTTCCGGATACGGTCGCTAAACCACCCGGCAGAAACCGATATGGTGCCGGCCAAAGGGGAAAGCGAAGTCGCGCCGCGCGACGAAACGTCACACCCTAGGACGTATTGCCAGGTTGACAGCACGGCCAGTAAGGCTGGTATGTGGGGGTCGGGCATCCGACCCCCTGGGTTCTGGCCGCTATTTGGGAGGTACGGCGACGTGTCTTTTTATGAGAGCCGCCATTCGTGGGGGCGGAGTACGGGGTGGTTCGTGCGCAACAGCCCCAAGTTCGACCTGGGCCACGATCTGATGGAGTGCTCTGGCACCGTCTCTGCGGTGACCCTTAAGCACGGCTTCTTCCTTGTCCAGCTTCCAGTCAAGCGATGCCTTATGGAGATGCGCCATCTCCAAAAGGGAGCAGAGATCAGCCAGGTCCTTTGGCGCTGATCGGGTTTGCATAGCCAAGGCTTTCATAATCAAAGCGACTTCGATTCCCGGAATGGGCACGGAGAACTTCAATTCGCCTCCTGCCAGGAGCCGGGCCACTACCGATAGGTCAATCGGCTCCTGACTAAGGGCCAGGCCAAGCCCAGGGATTGCGTCGAAGGTTCTTCCTCCCAGTTCCTCCGTCCGCGCATTGAGCGTGCGGGGTACCAATAGATCCACCTCGACGAGCTCACCGTCCTCGCCTTTGACGTAATGGGATCCTGCGGTCGCCCGATAGTCTCGGGCCAACAGTTGGTGATGAAGCTTGAGCCCAGCAGCAGTCATTCCGTCGATGCCTGCGTCAGCGTCGGACGTACCCCTTCGGACTGCCAACTCACAGGGATACACATACATGAGCAGCTGTACCATATGACCTCCGACGACCCTGTAGTCGAGTCCTTCAGCTGCCGACGCTAGGTCCGCCAGAGCCTGGTATCCCCGGTCCGATGCTTGGGAAACGGAGTCCACGGTGATCGAGCGTTGCAATTTTAGTGCTTTCCTTTACTCTCGGATTTGGCCTCAATAGCTTCCCTCAGCCGGGCAGCGGCCTCGTCGGCGTCAGGTCCACTGCTACGCAGTACATCCCACAACACGATGAGCGGGTCCGCCAGTGGGATATCAGTCTGCTTACCGAGCTCGGCTGTCTTCCACAAAGTGGGATCATCGGGAACGGTGACTATCAGTGTTGCGTCACGCGGTTCCGCTGGCGTGAAACCGGCCTCTGTGAAGTCCACCATCTCTCGGACGTACAGTCTCGTCGTAATGGGAAGGCGCCAAGGAGCGATGAGATCGGCGGCCGCATCACCTGAAACGAGCGGACTGGAATCCAAGTCCTGAGCCAACTGGACCGCAGCCTTCGCTTGTTCACCGGGTGAGTCGAGGCTGTACCAAAACGTTGAGGCCCCGCCAGGGCCGGGATACGTTTCCATCCATCGGTCAACGAGCCGTCTGGTTTCCTTGTCCGTCCAGCCCTGGCTCATTCTGACCACAAAATCATCCAGGGTTTTCAACGCGTTGGAGACAGCCTGCTGGCTAATCATGGCCGCGTCGGCTATGTCAGCCTGCTTCATTGGATCAGGGCTAACAATCAATGCCCGTTCTGCGGCTAACTGTCCCCAAGGCATCTTTCCTCTCCGATGCTGGGCGCCCGGAACCCCCTCTTCGGTCTTCAAATCAAGCAGCCATCTACCGCCGACGAGAACTGCGGGAGGTTCAATTGAGACCAGGTCCACCTCTCCTCTTTCAGCCGATGCCAGCACGGCATGGCCAGGCGATTTAACTACGTACATGATGGGTGTCTTCGGATGCCGGGCCAAGTCGGCCTCGATTTTGCTAGGGGTGGGGCTGAAGGCAGGGGCCAAGAGGGCAACAGTCTTAGCCGTGCCGCCCGGTAGAGACAAGGACAATGCCCGAAGATCGCCACCAGTAATCCGGACAGCCGCACGGCGCAGAACACGGAGCGCGAGCGATAAGGAACTCTCAACGTCGGTCATGATCCCTACATCATTTGTTCGAACAGTTCAAACAAGTGTAAGCGCATAATGCCGTTTATGATTGTTTGACTGATATTGGTAGCTTGGGGTATAAGCTCTCAAAGAGGTCATCAGCAGGATCGGAACACTAGAATCTGCGAACCCCGTTTCCGGCCACAGCGAGATCCGGATGCAGAACCGGGCGGCAGCTCCCTCGCAGCCACTCAGGATCCCAAGAATGAACCGCCGGCCAGGGACACCAACACTAGGGCGCACCGCGCCGCGATACGGTGCGAACCAACTCACCCCTGACTTCACGGATGAGAACGACAACCAGCATTTGCTTGATTCCCTGCCAGATCCCACGCTCACGACGTGGGGTCGTCAGCAACCGAGACAACAACGTCCGCAACGACGGTCCTGAACTAATCCGGTTGCCGATCTCTAGGCACAATGATGTCCCAGTTGTTACTGGCTTATGTCTGTCCCACCGACCCAAGAAGTGGGGGACAGCTCGGGAACTGCGAGCCAGGTTGAACTGTCCCAGGCGTCATCCCCTAAGACTTGATTCCGGAACGTCGGAGAATCCTGATTTGTAGCCGGCGTATCCGGCGTATCCCGGATACCCGGGGTAGCCCGCGTAGCCGGGATATCCCGGGTAGCCGGGATACCCCCGGTAAGGCTGGGAGTCCCGCTTGAGAAGGCGGTTCCCAACGACGGTGCCAAGGTAGTTTCCTTCCTTGTCGACAGCATCGTTATCGCCCCATGGGAACCAACCAATCCAGTTTCCATTTTTGTCAAAAAGGTATCGATCCTTCTCGCTACGACGGAAAGCGATGGGGTTACCTTTGGTATTGAAGTAAAAGACGGCCACTGGGGAACCTTTCCTGTTGTGAACGGCAAATGTTATGGACGGTGTTGGCGACGCCATCTCGCGGGCATGCTGGTAGCCCTGTGAAAGAAGTTGTGACGCGACCGCATCTGGCCGCCCCACAATCATGCCTCCTACTTGATCCGATGAATCGCCCGCTGCAGGATGTTCTCTGCCATGGCGAGGGCGCGCAGCGGCAACGGATGCTTCGTGGATGTTCGCGCTTGAACAACTGCCCGCCAGTCCTCGCGGTGCTCGGCAATCGCTATTCGGGTATCACCTAAAGCGGTCGCGTTCTCGAAAGTGCAGTATGGTCCGGAGGTTGCAGCAGAGTGTTCAAGTGTCTGTGTTGACAGCACATGACGCAGCGGAGCGGGGACGCCGCGCCCGCCCGGGTGTGCAGTGAGACTGACGAACTGCGCCAGAAGCGCGGCGCTAACGCTGGCGGAGAGCGCGGCGACGTTTTGGCGGGAGGGAAGTTCCCGGCCTGTGCCTGCGATGTACACAGGGTCATCCAAAAGCCCCTGCTTGTCGAGCGAAATCTCCCCGACAACCAGCTGACCAATGCAGGCCATGCACGGACGTCCAGGAACGAGGGTGTGCGCCCGCCATATCCCATTGCGCATTCGACCATCGGCGAAGGTGTCGAGAGCGATTCCGCCGTCAATGACCGGAATCAAGTCCGTGTAAGCGAGCGCGTTCAGCACTGCCCTGGGCCATGGCCGGTCCACGCAGGAAAAAATGACGTCGTAATCGAGCGCCGCACTCACGCCGACGGGATCGGTGATACTTGTCTCGTGGCGATGGATCTCGAACGACTCCGCTGTCGCGGAAGACCTCATCAGCCGTGCGGCTACGTCAACCTTGGAACGTCCGAGTGCGGCGTCGAGCCTTGTTGCCCCGATCATACGGTCCAGGTTGGCCGTCTCAACGGCGTCGTAGTCCATCACGCCGACCGTAGTGAGACCGGTTGCAGCCAGACGCTGTGCAATGTCCAGGCCGACGCTGCCGCCGCCGACGACCAGCACACGCAGCCGCGCAATGGATGCCTGAGAACGCTCGCCCCACGAGGACACCGTCCGCTGTTGCGAGCGTGTGTTGGCAGGGATCCGCCGCAGTTCGCCATTCCATGTGACCCTCAGCTTAGGTGCCACGGATCGAACTGACTCCGCCCAAGTCGGCACCTTACGGTCGAACCAAAACCTGGCAGACCAGGAAGTGTCCCGTCCACCGAGAGTCATTCCCAGCAGCGGCATCTTGGTAATGGCACGGGCGACGCGCTCATACTCAGACTCCGTATCCCAGTCCATGTCACTGAGGAATTGCCAACCCCGAGAAGCAGGATGGGAATGCAGGAGAACAAGCCCCTGGCCAGCGGCCCGGGCCTCATTCGAGGCACGGAGTACGTATCCACTGGTAAAAGATGCGTTCCCATGCACGTGTCTGTCGCCCTCGTTGGGCAGGATGACAGACCTGATTAACGCCGTCGTGCGCTCCATACCGGTGGATAGGACGTATGTAGCGGCAAGCACATCCTCCTGACCATCCTCGCGAATGAGGTGGTCACGCATGGCTGCTTCGACTTCGCCGGTCATCGCTACCGAATACCGCATTTCAGGCCGCCTGCGGAATTGCGACAGAGATGAAACCCCGCACGTGCCGGAGCCACGATAGAGCCGGTGGGACCGACATGTCGGTATTGGTGTATTCGCGTGAGTGCCTCTTCCATCCCGGTGGGCAGTCAACCTCATCAACGTTCGTCGCGGCAAATGCAATCGATTCTGGAAGGTGGATCCAATGAGGCGGAACCATAGGCCAGCTCTGCACTTCGGAGACGCTGACGCCTGTTGTTACCGTCTGCCCGCTAAGGGCTCCGCCCACGGCGACGACATCGTAGAGGATACGGAGTCCGTCTGCCCGGGCCGGTGCACCGACTGCAGTCATGTCATTGATGAACTGTTGGGCCGGTCCTGCCAGAACTGTGACTTCACTCACGCTACACCACCCACATGCTTGGCGGTTACGAACTCGTCTCCGTTACGGATCTTCACGATTTGCGCGTCGGAGAAGGTCTGCGTGCCACCGGCAGGAAGAATGCGTGCGAGGTCGTAACCGGCTGGGTCCACTCCCGCGAGGCGCAGGAGCGCAGCCGCTGATTGGTCGTCGTCGTAGCTGCTCTGCGGTTCGCCGTCGATGGTGAAGTGGAGTTTCTGGCGAGAGACGAAGTGATCGCCATTCCTGAGGTTGATGATCTGCCCATCGCGGATCTTCTCTTCCACTCCGTTCTTTTTGAGCAAGAAGAGGTCGAAAACCTTCGGATCACGGCCGGCCAGGAGCAGCAGTGCTGCGGCTTCCTGGTCGCCGTCTTGGGTGTGGAATGCCTTGTCGTCGATGACGATCTGAAGGGAGGTGTTGGTGTGGGAGGCCATGTGGTGGCCCTCCTTTCTATTTTGTTCTGAACCTGCGTCTCTTCCGGGCCGGAAGAAGGTAACCTATACCTGTCGGGTAAATCCGACTCTATCACATGTTCCGTTTACCAAAGAGGTAAAGATTGCAGTTTGCGTGGATAAGCCCCCAGCTTGAACTCTCGTGTGTCACGGGGGCGCGCCTACGTGCTGTCGCCGATGGTCAGGCATCCGCAGCCGAAGATCTCCTCAGCCTTGTCAGGTATGCCCCCGGCTGGGGGACCTCATGACCTTTCAAAGTGTTCAGATCGACGTCGACGCGGGGAAGCTGGCGCTCTCGATCGAGGAGGTTGAAATGCATGTACGACCACTCAGTCCCGACGGTGTTCCGCGGGATGTGCTAAGTCGGGCTTCATTGTCCGATCACGCTTCTTCCAAAGCGTTACTCGTCCAGGACTTCCATATTCGCGGCCGGTCAATCCTCCCGCCAGCGATCTGAATCGAGAATGATGACCACCTACACCGCCACAGACCCGCAGTTTGACTTCGCCCCCCAGCCTGGACGCTGGCTACAACGGGAACTCGATCATCAAGCAATCAGCCAAGCACAACTCGCCGCTCGTACCGGTCTAAGCACCAAGCACATCAACCTCGTGATCAAGGGGACAGCAGCGCTTTCTCCTGAGGTTGCCGTTACCCTCGAACAAATTTTGGGGACATCTGCCGAGGCCTGGCTGCATATGGAGGCTGAACGCCAGATTCATCAGGCCCGTAAGGACAGAAGCAGGGCCCTTGCCGGATTTGTCGACTGGGCGAGTTCCTTCCCTCGACAATTATTGATTGATCGCAAAGTTATTGAAAAGACCGATGTGGGCTCTGAGCTTGCTGCAAAGCTTCTAGACTTCTTCTCAGTAGCATCGCCTTCTGCATATACAAAGACCTGGCTCGAACCGCAAGCATCCTATAAAAGAAGTCAAGTTCATTCTATTGACCCAAATTTGACTGCTCTCTGGTTACGTTTGTCCGAACAGCATGCGGAGAGGCTAATGGCGAATGCACCAGCCTATGATGCTGCAAAGCTCAAGGCTGCTGCAGAACATCTTCCTAAGCTGACCGTAACTGAAGACGTTGCCGAGGCCTTTATACAGGCACAACAACTTTTGCTTACAGCAGGTGTTGTGCTTGTCTTTGTGCCTGAAGTCCCAAACACGCGTATCAGTGGTGTGTCGCGTTGGATTAATGGGACGCCAATGATCGCCGTAACAAGTCGCTATAAAGCTCTCGATAGTTTGTGGTTCACCATTTTGCATGAAATTGCACACGTACTTCTCCACCCCAAGAGAAGCACATTCATAGATGAGGGTTTCAAAGCGGACGACGATGCCGATGCGCAAGAGACGGCTGCGAATACATTTGCGCAAGACCACCTAATACCCGCAGACTATAGGGCACAACTCACTAGAAACACAACAGAGAAGGGGATAGTTTCGCTTGCCAAAACACTAGGCGTCGCTCCCAGTCTGGTCGCTGGTCAATGGTCTTTCCGCACCAAGATCTGGGGCGGACCGATCGCAAAGCTGCGAAAGAAGATTGATCTTGCCGAACTGTTGAGCTAGAACCTAATCTTCATCGTCGACATGTTAGCCAAAATGTCTCAAACTAGTATTCCTGCCTCCAATTTTGGAATGAGTTCATGACCAAGCTTTCTGAAATTATTGATGCTGCCAGTGATGATAACTTCACGACGCCGAACCTACTCAGGAAGGTTCAAACGGTGGCCTACAGACTTCGTGCGGATAATCTGGAGAGCTGGGTGCGCAGGGAGCTATTTGGTTATAAAAACAATGAAACCGTGCCAGCCTACAGGGGTCCATTTAGGACACTGGTCACGGGTACGTGGCTAGGGCCGAGCGGTCACATCACCAATGCCGTCTCCGAGGTTGGAATCCCGGAAGACTTCGTCAAGGGCTGGTTCCGAGCCGAAATCCGTCAACCTGTTGCAGATCTTGAACTCCTAGGCAGCAGCGAAAGCAGTCCCAGCATGAGTTGGGACCCCTTCATCGTTCACGAGTACGGCAGGCTGGTCTCAGAGAGAAAGGGTGGAACCGGGTTCTACCTGATGGAACTCATTTCGGCCAAACAAACCATTCCTCAGAACGCCATTCGTGGCATCATCGATTCGGTGCGGACTACTGCCTTGCAGTTCGCACTGGAACTCGAGAGGGTCTCTCCTAAGGCGGGAGAACCGGATGGCCCAACAACAGCAGACCCCGAGGTGCGACTTGTGACTAACAATTTCAACTTCACGGTAAACGGAGATGGCAACAACATCGCCGCCGGTTCCGACATTCGGCAAAGAGCAGTAGTCAATAAGGGTGATGTTGATTCCCTGGTCAGGGCCGCGGTCGAGCTTGGACTGCGGAGCGACGCTGTTGCCGACCTGAAAGCTGCGGTCGAGTCTGACGGGCCGAAGCCGGGCAAAGCGACCAGTGCCTTCATTTCCCGGATTCGGGAGGGCGCCTACGCCTTGGCGGGGGGTGTTTCTTCAAACCTTGCCGCAGACGGATTGATCCAAGCGGTCGGTTCCTTTTACGGGATTCCGGCTGCGTAGACGTCGTGGGAAAGAGCAGCCTGAGGGCTTGGTCCTTTCGTGTCCTCACCTTCTGCGCTCGGTGGTACAGGTCGTGGGAACAGCGGTGATCGGCCGCGCCTGCAGCACCCAGACCTGCCCGTTGGCTATGGCCCACTCAATGTCTTGTCCACCGCCAAGCAACGCTTCGATGCGTAGCGCAACCCTCGCCACTTCCTCCGCCTGTTCGATGCTGAGGATCTGGCGCTGCACCAAACAGTCCGGCCCGCCTTCGGGCCGGATCAGCCACCGTTCTGGTCCTTCCTAACCGACACAAGTGATTCACTTAGGCCGTGCACTGCCTCGATCACAACGGTGTGGCGACCGGTCACCGGGTCCCGCGTAAAGGCGACACCGGAGAACTCCGGAATAAGCATTTGCTGCAAGATGACAGCCACACGCACTGGGCCAGGCAGATTGACCGCAGCTGGCACACGTGACGTCAACCCACGGCTGGCCAGACAGCCGCGCAATCGGTTGTCGTATTGCCCTTGAAATGCCCAAATTCGCTTCTGAGCAAAGGAAGGTCGGTGACCTTCCCCAATGTAGACCACCCGCATTCTGCCATTACCTAAGGGCTGTACCGCCCAACGGGGAGGTGGCCAGTTCCAACGTCAAGGTGGGCATCATCGCCGTCTTGCCCACACGGTCACTTCGCACTCTCCGGTTCTCATGTCCCCCTAAATATATAGGGACGGTCCGTAGCTGCACGACTTGTGCGCAAACCTGTAACACCTGTCCGCCGCTACTCCCGACCTCATACAGGCGTCCGGAATTCAGGTCCAGGCCGGGGGTCTACCTGGAAGGGCCCAGCAAACCGGCCTTTCAGCCCTGCAGCTTAGCTGCGCAGTCGGCTGGAAACTCGCAACCCGAAATCACGCCGATGACAACGCATATGTCGTGTAGGGCCCGGCGTACTTCATCAGACGAACAAAGGCCGCAGCTCTAACCAGGGCTGCGGGTGGAGTTTCTTGGTCAGGTGCGTCGTCTCCGACGCTGAGTGGACGCGGCAGGAGAGCTGCAGGTGCATCTGGCACGATGGCAATCTACGCACCACCAAGGCACACAGGAAGTAAGGCTAGTCAGCGCTTTCCCTCCCGATCGTCGGCTCGACGAAATCCAGCGAAGGTACTTTGCACGACTGAAACGAAGACCCCGCCACGCCATGCGGCACAAACCTCATGTGCACCACTCCTGGTATCCCAAACCCCCCACCTCCCCACCCACCCCCTTGACTCCCACCCCCACCTTCCCTAAACTTTTCATAAAGCAGAATCTAAATTCCACAAAGCGGAAACTGAAGCCAAACACTAAGGCAGCAGCCAAGCAAGCGAAGATAGATCCAAGCCCCTCCTCGGAAGGACCTACGATGACGTACACAGTGAACTGCTCCATCCTCCTGACGGAGCTGCCCTTGCTCGAGCGCCCCGCCGCCGCGAAGGCAGCCGGTTTTGACGCCGTCGAGTTCTGGTGGCCCTTCGAAACCTCCGTCCCCACCGACGCCCAAGTAACAGAGTTTGAAACCGCCATCAAGGACGCCGGCGTTCAGCTCACGGGCCTGAACTTCAACGCCGGCAACATGCCCGGCGGCGACCGCGGCCTGGTTTCCTGGAAGGGACGTTGCTCCGAGTTCAAGGACAACATCGACGTCGTAGCCGGCATCGGT
This sequence comes from Arthrobacter sp. YN, assembly GCF_002224285.1. Classification (GTDB taxonomy): domain Bacteria; phylum Actinomycetota; class Actinomycetes; order Actinomycetales; family Micrococcaceae; genus Arthrobacter. Next base: position 4,298,157 of record NZ_CP022436.1, read on the forward strand.
GAGCGCCTGGGCTGCAAGGCCTTCAACGCCCTTTACGGCAACCGCCAGGACGAGTTCACCCCTGAAGAGCAGGACGAACTCGCGGCAAAGAACCTCGCCGCAGCAGCAGAAGGCGTCGCGCGCATCGGCGGCACCGTCCTCCTCGAACCGGTCAGCGGCGCACCCAAGTACCCGCTCCTCACCGCCGAAGACGCACTCAAGGTCATCGCCCGCGTCAAGGCAGAATCCGGCGCACAGAACATCAAGCTCCTCGCCGACTTCTACCACCTGGCAGTCAACGGCGACGACGTCGAATCCGTCATCGAGAACCACGCCAAGGACTTCGGCCACATCCAGATCGCCGACAACCCCGGCCGCGGCGCTCCCGGAACCGGCACGCTCCCCCTCGGCGAATGGATCGCCCGCAGCCGCGAACTCGGCTACGACGGCTACATCGGCCTCGAGTACAAGGAACCGCAGGAATCGGCCTTCAGCTGGGCCATCCGCCAGCGCGCCAACGCCAACTAGGCCACGTAGACCCAACTAGGTAACAGCAAACGCTCCATTGAGCACTCAGTACGACACTTACTGTCACCTAGTTGGGTAAGCACACCCGGGTTAAAACACACAAAGACTTCCCCAGAAAGAGAACCACAATGAGCAACGTTGCAGTCATCGGACTCGGAATCATGGGCCTCCCCATGGCCATCAACCTCGTCAAGGCCGGCCACACGGTCACCGGTTTCAACCGCAGCCAGGACAAGATCGACAAGCTCGTCTCCGAGGGCGGCCAGGGTGCCACCAGCATCGCGGACGCAGTCAAGGACGCCGACGTCGTCATCACCATGGTCCCGGACTCCCCCGATGTTGAGGGCGTGGTCAGCGGCAAGGACGGCGTCTTCGCCAACGCGAAGAAGGGCACCATCTGGATCGACGCTTCCAGCATCCGCCCGGACGTCGCAAAGCGCCTCTCCGAAGATGCAGTAGCAGCCGGCATCCGCCCGCTCGACGCTCCCGTATCCGGTGGTGAACAGGGCGCCATCGACGCCGTCCTGTCCATCATGGTCGGCGGCGAAGCGGCAGACTTCGAGGCAGCACAGGATGTCCTCAACGCTGTGGGCAAGACCATCGTCCACGTCGGCCCGTCCGGCTCCGGCCAGACCGTCAAGGCAGCCAACCAGCTGATCGTGGCCGTCAACATACAGGTCCTCGGCGAGGCAATCGCCTTCCTCGAGGCGTACGGCGTAGACACCGACGCAGCACTGAAGGTCCTTGGCGGCGGCTTGGCCGGCTCCAAGGTCCTCGACCAGAAGGGTCAGAAGATGCTCGACCGCAACTTCGACCCCGGCTTCCGCCTGGCCCTCCACCACAAGGACCTCGGCATCGTCACCTCCGCAGCCCGCGAAGCCAACGTCGCTGTCCCGCTCGGCGCAGTCGTCGCCCAGCTCGTCGCCGCAACCGTCAACCAGGGCGACGGCGGCCTCGACCACTCGGGCCTCTTCAAGCAGGTCCTCCAGCTCAGCGGCCGCAACTAACCAGAGGCCCAAGGGCACCAAGCAACACAAGCAGGGAACCCGCCGTCGTAAGTAAACGACGGCGGCTCCCTCACCACACCCAAAAACACCACAGACTTCGCCCGAAAGGGCAAAAAACAAGGAGTACACCATGGCAAAGATGCGCACCGTTGATGCGGCCGTAGCCATCCTGGAAAAGGAAGGCGCAACCGAAGCTTTCGGTCTGCCCGGCGCAGCGATCAATCCCTTCTACTCAGCAATGCGTGCCCACGGCGGCATCCGCCACACGCTGGCCCGCCACGTAGAAGGCGCCAGCCACATGGCCGACGGCTACAGCCGCGCAGCTGATGGCAACATCGGCATCTGCATCGGCACGTCGGGCCCTGCTGGCACGGACATGATCACCGGCCTGTACGCAGCCCAGGCTGATTCGATCCCCATGCTCTGCATCACGGGTCAGGCACCCGTTGCCAAGCTGCACAAGGAAGACTTCCAGGCCGTGGACATTGAGTCCATCGCCAAGCCGTTGACCAAGTTCGCCATGACCATCCTGGAGCCGGGCCAGGTTCCCGGCGCGTTCCAGAAGGCCTTCCAGCTGATGCGTTCGGGTCGTCCGGGCCCGGTCCTGCTGGATCTGCCCATCGACGTTCAGATGGCCGAGATCGAGTTCGACATCGATGCCTACGAGCCCCTGCCCATCGAGAAGCCCAAGGCTTCCCGCAAGCAGCTGGAAAAGGCACTGGACCTGCTGACCGCAGCCAAGCACCCTCTGATCGTTGCCGGTGGCGGCATCATCAACGCCGGCGCGTCCGCACAGCTGGTTGAGCTGGCCGAGATCCTGAACGTTCCGGTCATCCCCACCCTGATGGGCTGGGGCGCCATCCCGGACGACCACCAGCTGATGGCCGGAATGGTTGGCCTGCAGACCTCGCACCGCTACGGCAACGAGACGTTCCTGCAGAGCGACTTCGTGATCGGCATCGGCAACCGTTGGGCCAACCGCCACACCGGCGGTCTGGACACCTACACGGCCGGCCGTAAGTTCGTGCACATCGACATCGAGCCGACGCAGATCGGTCGCGTTTTCTCGCCGGACTTGGGCATTGCGTCCGACGCCGGTGCGGCGCTGGACGGTCTGTTGGAGCTGGCTCGCGAACGCCAGGCAGCCAAGACCCTGCCGGACTACGCGGGTTGGGTTGCCGAGTGCCAGGAGCGCAAGGGCTCCCTGCACCGCAAGACCAACTTCGACAACGTGCCGATCAAGCCGCAGCGCGTATACCAGGAGATGAACAAGGCCTTCGGCCGCGACACCACCTACGTGTCCACCATTGGCCTGTCGCAGATCGCCGGCGCACAGATGCTGCACGTGTTCGGCGCCCGCAAGTGGATCAACGCAGGCCAGGCCGGCCCGCTGGGTTGGACCGCTCCCGCTGCCTTGGGCGTTGTGAGGGGAACCCCGGACGCCACCGTTGTTGCCCTGTCCGGTGACTACGACTTCCAGTTCATGATCGAGGAACTGGCCGTAGGCGCACAGTTCAACCTGCCGTACATCCACGTTGTGGTGAACAACAGCTACCTGGGCCTGATCCGTCAGAGCCAGCGCGGCTTCAACATGGAACAGAACGTTTCCCTGGCCTTTGAGAACATCAACAGCCCGGAGACCAACGGCTACGGCGTGGACCACATCAAGGTTGCCGAGGGCTTGGGCGTCAAGGCCATCCGCGTTGAGGACCCGAACGACCTGCCCGCCGCCTTCGACAAGGCCAAGGCCCTGATGGGCGAGTTCAAGGTTCCTGTGGTTGTTGAAGTGATCCTGGAAAAGATCACCAACATCTCCATGGGCGTTGAGATCAACGGCGTGAACGAGTTCGAAGAGCTGGCAGAGTCCGCGGCGGACGCACCCACCGCGATCCTGACCAAAGCGTAAGTAAGCAAAGAAGGGAGGCACCGGAATGCGTGTTGTCATCGCCCCGGACAAATTCAAGGGCTCGCTGTCCGCGCCCGACGTCGCCAAGCACCTGGCAACAGGCCTGCAGGCGGGGTTCGGCCAAGGCATTGAAGCAACACGCATTCCGGTGGCCGACGGCGGCGAAGGAACCATCGACGCCGCCATCGGCTCCGGCTTCACCCGCCGGACCACCACCGTCACCGGCCCGCTCGGCGAGCCGGTGAAGGCCGACTTCGCGGTGCGGGACCAGGAAGCTGTCATCGAAATGGCGGCAGCTTCCGGTCTCGCCCTCCTCCCGGACGGCCCCACGTCCCAGACGGCCAAAACCGCAACCAGCATCGGCACGGGCGAACTCATCCGCGCCGCGCTGGACCTCGGCTGCCGCAAGATCATCCTGGGTGTGGGCGGCAGCGCCAACACCGACGCCGGCGCGGGAGTCCTGCAGGGCCTCGGCGCCGTCTACCTGGACAAGAACGGCAACGAGCTCCCCGGCGGCGGTGCCGCCTTGGCACAGCTGAACAGCATCGACTTCTCCAACTTCGATGTCCGCATCGAGGCCACGGAGTTCGTATTGGCGTCCGACGTCGACAATCCCCTTTTGGGGTCCAGCGGAGCCCCAGCCATCTTCGGTCCCCAGAAAGGCGCGACGCCGGACGACGTCACCGAACTGGACGCCGCAGCAAGCCACTTCGTCAACGTCCTCGCGGCAACCACCGGGCAGCATGCCAAGTTCGCGGCCAAGGCAGAAGGCGCTGGAGCAGCAGGCGGCGTTGGCTACATTGCCATCGCGGCACTGAAGGCTGAGCGGCGGCCGGGTATCGACGTCGTGCTTGAATTCACCGAACTCGAGCGCAGGCTCAAAGGCGCCGACCTGGTGATCACTGGAGAAGGCAGCCTGGACGAGCAAAGCCTGCTCGGCAAGACCCCCATGGGCGTCTCGCGGGCGGCACAAAGGAACGGGGTTCCCGTGATCGCAGTCTGCGGCCGGAGTACCCTGAGCCGGGAACAACTCACGGATGCCGGCTTCCATACGGTCCACGCACTGACCGATCTGGAAAAAGATGTCCAAAAATGTATCGCTGAAGCAGGTCCGTTGCTTGAACAATTAGGTAAGCACATAGGCGTGTACCTGGCGGAACGGACCGAAAACAAGGAGTACCTCAATGTCTGAAGCAATCGGCGCCTATGACCTCGTTATCCGGGGCCAGCGCATCCTGACCACCGCCGGCCTCGCAGCCCGCGAAGTTGGCATCCGCGACGGCATCATCGTCGCCATCGAACCCCTGGGCAACGGCCTGACGGGCAATGAGGTCATCGAACTCTCAGACGACGAAACCCTCATCCCCGGCTTGGTGGACACCCACGTCCACGTCAACGAGCCCGGCCGCACCGAGTGGGAGGGCTTCGCCTCCGCCACCCGCGCCGCAGCCGCCGGTGGCGTCACCACCATCATCGACATGCCGCTAAACAGCATCCCGCCCACCACCAGCGTGGATGGCCTGGAGCAGAAGCGCGTCGTCGCCAAGGACCAGGCGTTCGTGGACGTCGGATTCTGGGGCGGTGCCATCCCGGGCAACAAGAGCGACCTCCGCCCGCTGCACGACGAAGGCGTTTTCGGATTCAAGTGCTTCCTCCTCCACTCCGGCGTGGACGAGTTCCCGCACCTGGATGCGGACGAGATGGAAGAGGACATGGCTGAGCTCAAGTCCTTCGACTCCCTCATGATCGTGCACGCCGAGGACTCCCACGCGATCGACCGCGCCCCGCACCCGGGCGGCGACCACTACGAAACCTTCCTCGCTTCCCGCCCCCGCGGCGCCGAGAACAAGGCAATCGCAGAGGTCATCGAACGCGCCCGCTGGACCGGCGCCCGCGCCCACATCCTGCACCTCTCCTCCTCCGACGCGCTTCCCATGATCGCTTCGGCAAAGCGCGACGGCGTCAACCTCACCGTTGAGACCTGCCCGCACTACCTCACCCTCATGGCCGAAGAAATCCCTGACGGCGCCACAGCCTACAAGTGCTGCCCGCCCATCCGCGAGGCCTCCAACCGCGAGCTCCTCTGGAAGGGCCTGCAGGACGGCACCATCGACTGCATCGTCTCGGACCACTCCCCCTCCACACTGGACCTGAAGGACCTGGAGAATGGCGACTTCGCCGTGGCATGGGGCGGCGTGTCCTCGCTGCAGCTGGGCCTGTCCCTGATCTGGACCGAAGCCCGCCACCGCGGCATCCCGCTGGAGCAAGTTGTCTCGTGGATGGCCGAGAAGCCCGCCGCCTTGGCCCGCCTGCACAACAAGGGCCAGCTCGCCCTGGGCTACGACGCCGACTTCTCCATCTTCGCCCCGGACGAAGCCTTCGTTGTGGACGTCACCAAGCTCAAGCACAAGAACCCGATCACGCCGTACGACGGCCGTCCCTTGGCCGGCGTCGTCCGCAAGACCTACCTGCGCGGCACCCCGATCGACGGCCAGAACCCCGGCGGCAAGCTGCTCCGCCGCGGCAACGTTTAGGTCAATCGCCATGGCAGTCAATGCCTACGGGCCGCCGCCGTCGCGGGGAACTTCCGCGCGCCGGAACGGCATGACCGCACACGGCATGGCGCTCTGGGTCAACCCGGCCGAGGGCGACGAGATCGATCCTGCAGTCTGGGAGCGGGCCGCACGCCTTGTGCTGGCCCGCGCCATGAAACTTGCCCCGGAGGCGGAAGTCCGCATCTGGCCCGCCACCGGGGCAGAGCACTCCGGCGTCGGCGACACTTCCTGGGGCGGCACTCCGCAGGAAGCCGCCGACGCCGGTACCAATGGTTCGCTGTCACTCGCCGATGCCCTCGCGGAGGCGCGTGCGGTAACCCGTGCGGAAGCCATTTCCGACGGCGGCGACCGCACCGAAGCGGGCGACAGCACCGCCGTCGAGCCCGTAACGTTGGCCAGCCGCCGCAGCCAACTTGCGGTGGACCTCGCCGCTGAAGTAGTGCTGCTGGACGGCCAGCCGGTTTCCTTTACTGGCATGGAATACAAGCTGCTGCGCTACCTCGTGGTCAACTGCTCACGGGCCATCAGTCGTGAAGAATTGCAACGTTTCCTGGAGTCATTTGACCTCCCCGGCGCGGCATTTCGGTCGATCGACGTTTATGTTGGAAGGGTGCGGCGGAAGCTAGGCTCCGCCCGACACACCGTCGCCACCGTCCGTGGTGGCGGCTACCAGTTCGTGCCAGGGCCCTATGCCACAGTGCGCGGACCTGCGGAATACAGCATCTAGGTTCGCTGTTGTAAAAGATCAACGCCCCCGCAATGTGCATGACCGCTGTTGTTTGAAACAAAGGCCGGCTGTTTGCCGGTGAAACGTAAAGGATCGCCATGACCCAGAAACTCCTCGTCGGAACGCAAGCACCTGATTTCGCGCTTCTCGACGCCGACGGCACCAAGGTCTCGCTGTCCGACTACCGCGGACGCAACGTCATTGTGTACTTCTACCCGAAGGCAGCCACCCCCGGCTGCACCACCGAGGCTTGCGACTTCCGCGACAACCTCGCCAGCCTCCAGGGCAAGGGCTACGACGTCATCGGGATCTCCCCGGACGGCCCAGAGGACCTCGCGAAGTTCACCGGTGAATTCGCCCTGACCTTCCCGCTGCTCTCCGACGAAGACCACAAAGTGGCCCTCGCTTACGGCGCTTGGGGCGAGAAGCTGGTTGACGGCGAAATCGTCGAAGGCCTGGTCCGCTCCACAGTTGTCCTCGACGGCGAAGGCACCGTGAAGCTCACCCAGTACCAGGTCAGCGCCCAGGGCCACGTCCAGGCGCTCAAGGAAGAGCTGGGCGTCTAACCCTCTCTCACATCCCGCGTGCTTGAGAGAAACCCTCTCTCACATCCCGCGTGCTTGAGCCGAATCCTCTCTCATACAACTGAACAAAAGATGTAACGCCCGCCCACTTTTGTGAGCGGGCGTTTCATGTGTCGTGACTAAACGTGACAAATACCCAGCAGCATTAGTTAATGGAGCCATGGTCTCTTCCCCACCCGTGCGCCACGCTGTAGTCGTCGAAGATGATGCCGACATCCGCGGACTCCTCGTCCTGGTCCTCGAGCAGCTCGACTTTGTGGTGACCGAAGCACCTGACGGCCTGTCCGGCGTCGAGGCTGTCCGCAATACCAACGCGGAACTTGTGACTCTCGATGTGAATCTCCCGGACATTGACGGCATGGAAGTCTGCCGCCGGCTTCGCGAATTCTCGGACGCCTACATCCTCATGCTCACGGCACGCGCAGACGAGATTGACAGGCTCAATGGCCTGGACATCGGCGCCGACGACTACATCAACAAGCCCTTCAGTCCCAAGGAACTCCAAGCCCGTATCCGCGCTTTGTTCCGCCGGGCCCGCACGCCCGCATTGCCGGCCGAGGACAGCCGACAAACGGACGAACTCGAGCGCGCAGCAGTGGTGCAGAAGAGCCTCCTCCCGCGCGAAACAGTCCGCCTCGAAGGATACGACGTCGCAGGCGCCTTCCGCCCCACCCGCAGCGTAGGTGGGGACTTCTACGACTGGTACCAGACCCGCGACGGCATGCACCTGACGTTCGCGGACGCCATGGGCAAGGGCATGGGCGCGGCCTTGATCGCGGCTACCGTCCGTGCGGTGATGCGTTCAGTGGCCGATACTCCGGCGATCGACGCCGCTTTCGCATCAGCCAGCGCCACCATCACTTCGGACTTGGACCAGTCCGGTTCCTTCGCCACGATGTTTCACGCGCGGCTGGATGCTTCGTCCGGAAAGCTCAGTTATATCGACGCCGGTCACGGCCTCGCGCTGTACATCCCGGCTGAGGGAGCGGCGCAGAGGCTTGTATCCGCCGGGCCCCCGGTGGGCATCCTCGACGGTCAGCACTGGCCGGCAGCCGAGCTTCACCTGGAGCCCGGCGATTCGCTGGTAATCGTCAGCGACGGCGTACTGGACGCCCACGCTTCCCTCGAAGATTTCATCCGGAACGTCGAAAAGGCAGCCCGGAGCGAGGAAACGTCGGACGATGTGTGCGCGGCCCTGCTGGAGTTGGCACCTGCGGCCACCGCCGAAGACGACGTGACCGCCGTCGTCGTTCGTAGGAAACCTGACGTCCAGCACTAACGACCACAAAAAGGGGGGATTTTGACACGTTTCTGGACCCGGCTGCTGGTTGTCCTGACAGTCATTCTGGGCGTCAACTATGTGGCGTGGCGTTGGATGGCATCGCTGAACTGGGACGCATGGTGGATCGCCGTTCCGTTGGTGATCGCTGAAACATACAGCCTCATTGACGTGATGCTTTTCGGCCTGACGGTGTGGAACCTCAAGATCCGCAAGCCACCACCCCCGGCGCCGGCCGACGCCACCGTGGACGTTTTCATCACCACCTACAACGAGCCGCTGGACCTGGTGATGACCACGGCCCTGGCCGCCAAGGACATCCGCTGGCCGCACAGCACCTGGATACTCGACGACGGCGATCGCCCCGAGATGCGCCAACTCGCCGAGTCGAACGGGATTGGCTACGTGACGCGAGGCGCGGACTGGACACCGGACATGCCGCGGCACGCAAAAGCCGGCAACCTGAACAACGCGCTGATGGTCACCTCGGGCGAATACCTCCTGATTCTCGACGCCGACCAGATCCCCGAGCCGGACATCCTGAACAAGACGCTGGGCTACTTCAACGACGACCGCGTGGCGCTGGTCCAGACCCCGCAATACTTCATCAACGTCCCCGCCGACGACCCCCTGGGCAGCCAGGCTCCCTTGTTCTACGGGCCCATCCAGCAGGGCAAGGATGGCTGGAACGCGGCGTTCTTCTGCGGCTCCAACGCGATCCTCCGCCGGGAAGCCCTCATGCAGCTTGGCCTGGTGGGCTACGTCAAAGCTACGGAGAAGAGTGTCCGTCGCGCCCTCACTGCGTCCCGCTCGGCCATCAAGAAGGCACGCCGCTCCGAAGAGGCCCGCAACCCGCTGGTGGAGCAGATGCTCAACGAGGTGGAGGCAGCAACCAACACAGCCCAGCAGGAACTCGAAGCACGCGTGTCCCTCAGCGAGATCACCTACCGCGTGCGGCGAAAAGTGGACGAAGCCGTGCGCACCCTCGTGGCTGCCGATTTCTCCGCACTGCAGGCCGACCTCGAAGAGATCGCCGCGATGGAACTCGCACACGTCGGCGAGTCCGGAGTAACCACTGTGGCGAGTGACGCCGTTGACCGTATGTCCGGGCGCGACTGGTCACCGTTGGGTGCGCTCGAGTCGGTCCACGCCGTCCTGGACGCCATCTCCGTGGAACGCACCGACGAAGCGCAGCCGATCATGCCGCTGGCCACCATCTCGGTCACCGAGGACATGGCCACGGCCATGCGAATCCACTCGCTGGGCTGGAAGAGCGTCTACCACCACGAAATCCTCGCCAACGGACTGGCGCCCGAGGACCTCAAGACCATGCTCACCCAACGCCTGCGCTGGGCCCAAGGCACCATGCAGGTCCTCCTTCGCGAGAACCCGCTGGTCCAGCCCAAGCTCTCGTGGGGCCAGCGGCTTATGTACTTCTCCACCATGTGGAGCTACCTCAGCGGCTTCGCGGCCGTGGTGTACTTCGCGGCACCCATCATCTACCTGACGCTCGGCATCCTCCCGGTGAGCAGCCTCAGCTTGGACTTCTTCATCCGGTTCATCCCGTTCATGGTGGTCAACCAGTTGCTGTTTGTGGTGGCCGGGCACGGGATCCCCACCTGGCGCGGACAGCAGTACAGCCTTGCGCTGTTCCCCACCTGGATCAAGGCATGTACGACGGCGGCCCGGAACGTTTGGTTCGGACGCCCCCTCGGGTTTGCCGTCACCCCCAAGGCGCGCCAGAACGGCGGCCCGAGCTGGAGCCTGATCCGTCCGCAGATCATCGTGGCGGTGTTGTTGGCTATTGCGCTGGTGGTAGGGATCGCCCGCCTTTTGACTGGTCTTTCCGAGCCCCTCGGCACGCTGGTGAATGTCGCCTGGGTGGCATTCGACCTGGTGGTCCTGAGCGTGCTGGTCAAGGCAGTTTTGTACAAGGGTTTTGTCCCTGAAGATGTTGGGCCGGAGAGCCCCGAGGAAAGGAATGCAGATGCAGTTCAGCTATGAGGTCAAGGACTCCTACGCGGAAGTGAAGAGCGTGGGCCGCTTGAACATGGTGGCGGCACCCAAGCTCCGCGAAGTAGTGAACGAGGTTGTTGCCAGCGGTTCAAGCCGGGTTGTGGTCAACCTGGCAGAGACGGACTTCATGGACTCATCAGGCCTCGGAGCGCTCATCGGTTGCCTCAAAGCCGCACGCCAGGCAGGTGGCGACCTCCGCATTGCCGGTGTGCAGCCGCAGGTGAAGATGGTCCTGGAACTGACCAACATGGACCGGGTGCTCACGGCGTACCCCTCAGCCGAGGAGGCGTTCGGCGATGACTGAGGTGATCGCCCACCGAGGGTTCCATGGGCCATCCAATGAGGACGCGATCGAGGCGATCCACAATGAGCTGGACGCTCTCTGGGACGATGCCTCGTTTGTACCCGATATGGATCGGATGACCTTTGCCACCGCAGTCATCGAGGCAGCGGCGAACATCGTGCAGCACGCGGTTCCTGTCGCAGAGAAGCCCGTGGAGATCGACGTGGACATCAGCGTCCGGCCCGCCCGGCTGGTCGCGAGGGTCAGCGCGTACAACGCCCGTGAGCCCTTCGCGAGCGACATGCAGGCGTCGATGCCCGACTCGGACGCGGAGTCCGGGCGTGGGTTGGCACTCATTGAGGCCTTGGTGACCACGGTGACGTTCGAACGCCAGGACGGCACCAACACCTGGATCCTCACCCGCAATACCTGAACCTCTCTCACCTCCCACGTGCTTGAGCCAAACCCTCTCTCACCTCCCACGCCCTTCCCGCCGCCCCTCTCTCACCTCCCACGCCCTTCCCGCCGACCCTCTCTCACCTGCACGGGTTGTTCTGCCCATCGCCGAGCGCAACGCAACGTGAAAGCATTCGGTGAGATCCGCCGTCGAACGTTAACCGAAACTGGGGACGAAATGAACCGCCGCATGCACCGCAAGCCTTGGGCGCTGGCTGCTGCCCTTACGGTGGTGACTGTTGCTGCAGGCTGCAGCGACACCCCCGACGGACCCACGCGGGAACCCAGCAGCGCGCCGCCCGTCACGTCCGAGCCCGCACCTGTGGCCGAAAGCGCGGCGAAGTACAACGCTCTGACTGCCGAGCTTGTTGCCGCCCTGGAGGCAAAGATGCCGGACATCACGTGGGCCGTGGATGATCCGGCACGCTTGAGTCGCATCGACGACGGCAGATGCATGCTCGCCCCAAGGAGCATGAAGAGCAGCGCAGACATCGTGGCGCCATCAAGGCAGTTTGAGGACGTCTTTGCAGTGGCGGATCCGGTCCTGAGAGAGCACGGCTTCCCGGCTTTCGACGGAACGGACCCTGTCCCGGGCGGCTGGGTGGTCACCCGTAGCACTGATGCTGCAGGTGCCACGGTGACCATCCGATCGAAGTTCCCGGCTTACTTGGACGTCACTGTTCCGGTCAAGTCTGAGAACTGCGATGCCAACGAAATTCCTCAGGGGGACCGATAAATGCCCGGATTCTACGGTGCTGACATTGAACAATTGCGGGCTCTCGCGAAGACCATGTCCAGGCACTCGGAACGGATGACCTCCCTGTCCACGGAGCTGGGTCACCTCATCAGCAATGCGCGGTGGGATGGCCGGGATGCTGCGATGTTCCGGGCCTCGTGGGACTCCGAACACCGCCCCATGCTGAAGAAAATCTCCAGTGAACTGCAGACGCAGGCCAAGGAGCTGATCCGTAACGCGGACCAGCAGGACAAGTCCAGCTCGGGAGCGTCGGGGTCCTCTGGCTCTGACTCCGGGCGGGGCGATTCAAACCCGCCCGGCGACCCAGGTCCGCTGGACCCGGACACTCCCGACGTCGATGTGCCCGGCGACGTCCGCAACGACCCCGACGCCGGAGACCCCAGCGACATCAACCAAGGGCAGATCGGCGACTGCTGGCTGTTGGCTGGAATCGGCTCCGTGGCCCAGGTGCTGGAGCGCGAAGGCAAGCTGGACGAGTTCCTTGAGGAGCACATGCGTCCCGTAGGCGATCCGCCGACGCACTGGGTGGTCACACTCTACGAAGACGGCGAGCCTGTGGAAGTCACTGTGGAGGCCAAGTCCACCGAAGGCGGTGTCCGCGGCGCCGATGGCGAACCCAACTGGCTGTCGATCTACGAGCGCGCGGCGGCTGAGCACCGCGGCGGATCTTACGACGACATCGACGGCGGGTTCAGCAACGAAGCCATGGAACTGATGACCGGCCAGTCCGCCGATAAGGACGGCGAGCTCAACTTTGATGACATCGAGGACAAGCTCTCCGACGGCCAAGCCATTTCCGTGGGCACCGAAGACGTCAAGGACGATGACTTCGACTGGGTCTGGGAGTCCGACGAAGTCAACCGCACCGACGTCGTGCCCAACCATGCCTACGTTGTGGTTGATGTGAAAACCAACGACGACGGCGAGAAAGTCATCGTCCTGGCGAACCCGTGGGGTCCGTCCGGCGGCTACTTGGAGGACGACGACGACCACAAGTCCGGCACGCTGGAACTGACCGAAGATGAGTACAAGGAAAACTTCGACTCCGTGTACTCCGTGGACGTGAAGTAAGGATGGCCGTGGAACAGCTCGTAACAGTCAAGCAAGGCATGCAGCCAACCTTCGACGGCGTCAAAGTGGGCGTGGTCAAAATCGGAATCGCCGACGGCGCCCCCGCTATCCAGTTCTGGATCCGCACCGCCGAACAACAGCGCAAGCAGGCCTTCCGTGAAGGCCAGTCGATCACGCTGCCTGGCGCGGGTTTGCTCACCGTCACGTCCATACGGCCCGCCGACGGCAGCACCGCCGCCTCCGCGACCTTAACGTACGACGCCGGACACGTCACCGATTGACGGGTCGGGCGCCGGAACGTTAGCGAGCGTCCCACCCAACCACGCGGGACGTGAGAGAGCGTCCCGCTCAAGCACGCGGGACGTGAGAGACCGTCGCGCCCAAACCCGCGGGACATGAGAGACCGTCCCGCCCAAGCACGCGGGACATGAGAGACCGTCCCGCCCAAGCACGCGGGACGTGAGAGAGCGTGCGGGGCTAGGCTTTCGCGATCGCCTCTTTCAGCGCCCCCAGCACCAAGGTGACCGAGGCGGGGTTCGCGTTCGGTCCCATCATGCCGATGCGCCACACCGTGTCCGCGAACTCCCCCACGCCCGAGCCGATTTCCATGCTGAAGTTCTCCAGAAGGTAAGCGCGGACGGCAGCCGAGCTGACGCCGTCGGGCACTTTGACCGTGGTGAGGCTCGGCAACCGGGAGCCTTCGGCAGCGAACAACTCAAGCCCCATCTCCTGCAGCCCGTTCTGAAGAGCGGCGCCGGCGGCACGGTGCCGGGCCTGCACCACGTCCAACCCCTCGGCGAGGATCCGGTCCAGGGCAGCTTCGAGCCCGGCGATCATGGTGACGGGCGCTGTGTGGTGATAGGTCCGGGCCCCGCTGGCCGCTCCGACGTAGCCACCGAGCAACCCGATATCGAGGTACCAGGAACGCGGATCCTTGACGCGGCGCTCGAAAGCGCGGTCGGACACAGTGAACGGCGACAGTCCCGGCGGTACGCCCAGGCATTTCTGCGTTCCGGCGTATCCGACGTCGATCCCCCAGTCGTCCGCCAACAGTTCCAGTCCGCCGATGGATGTGACGGCGTCGGTGATCAGCAAGGCGTCGCCCTTGCCGGCACCGAGCGCGGCGATGTCGGAGAGCACCCCCACCGAAGTCTCGGCATGTACGGCGGCGATGACTTTCGGATGAGGATGCGCCGAGAGGACACGGTCGGCATCTACGGGCTGGCCCCATTCGTGATCAACCCGGATTACCGTGGCCCCGCAACGCCGGGCGACCTCGCACATCCGCGCCCCAAACAGTCCGTTGACAGCGATAACTGCCACGTCGCCGTCGGACACGGTGTTCACGAAAGCCGCTTCCATCCCGCCGGAACCTGTGGCACTCAACGGGAGCGTCCGCGCATTGGAGGTTCCCCAGACAGTCCGAAGGCCCTCACACGTGTGGTCAAGCCGCTCGATGAACACAGGATCGAGGTGTCCCAGCACCGGATAGGCCAGGGCGGCCATGGCTTCGGGGTAGCAATTGCTCGGGCCGGGACCGAACAGGAACCTTGACGTCAGAATGTCGGGCATGTGCGAACTCCTTAGCTGGTTGAGGTCATTCTGCCCCAGCGTGCTGTGCGGGGCGAGCAAACCGCGCCTGCCCGCTCGATTTGGATGGAATGAGCCTGTCCGCACCCCAGATGGCCAACGCGCCGAGCGCAAAAAGGGCCCCCAGGACACTGGCCCCGGTCCAACCCCACGCATCGTAGACCGGCGCAACAGCTGCCGCGCCCGCTGCGCTTCCCACGGAATAGAACACCATGTAGCTGCCGATCATGCTGCTGGCCGACTCCTCAGCTCCTGCCACGATCAGGGTCTGGCTGCTGACATGGACGGCCTGAACGGCAGCGTCGAGGACGATGATGCCCGCTACGAACCACAGCAGCGACCAACTGCCGAGGGACAAAGCTACCCAGGAGCCCAGAAGCGCAGCGAGGGCCCAAGCCGTGACCTGCTGCGCCCACCCACGGTCCGCCGCGGCGCCTGCCCGGGACGCGGCCACCACACCCACCAGGCCAGCCAGCCCAAACAGTCCGATCACGCTCGGCGGAAGATTCCACGCCGGACTGCTGAGCAGCAGGGACATACCGCTCCACAGCACTCCGAAGGACGCGAACAGCAGCATGGTGATGAGCGCCCGCGTACGGAATACGCGATCACGCCGCGTCAGGACCACCACCGATGAGACAGCCTGCCAGTAGCGCACCTCTCCCCTCTCGGCCCTCTCCTTGGGCAAGGAGCGAAAAACCGCGACGGCGAGGACCGCGCCTGCCACCGCCGCGAGAACGTAGACAGACCGCCATCCCCACAGGTCCGTCAGGCCTCCCGCCAGCGTCCGGGCAAGGATGATGCCACTCACGACGCCGGCAGTGACGGTGCCGATGTTTCCGCCCCTTTGGTCGGGGGTGCTGGAGGCGGCGGTGTACGCCACGATGGTCTGAACCACCGACGAGGCCAATCCAAGGAGCAGGAAGCCGCCCAGGAGGGCCGTTTGTGAATCTGCCAGGGACACCACGGATCCGCCAAGGGCCGTCGCCGCGATGTGAAGGGTGATGAGCACCCGGCGGTTCATGACATCTCCCAAAGGCACCAAGAGAACCAGCCCAAGAAGGTAACCGGCCTGGGATGAGGCCACAATCCAGCCCACCCCGGACGTTGGAATCCCCAGATCCGTCCCGATGCGCTCGAGCAGGGGCTGCCCGTAATAGATGTTGGACACCATGAATCCGGCCGCCACAGCGAGCAGGAACAACAAGCGACGGCCAAGTCCTCGGCTGGAATCCTTCAGGTGTGTGCTCACAGCGCCTCCACAGTTGGTTTCATAATGCAACCATGCGACCTTATGGCAGAATGGTTTCATGTTGCAACCAAGTGAAGTTGAGTGGACGGATCCTGAATGCCCCGTCGCCAGAGCCGTGGACCTGGTGGGCGACAAATGGACCCTGCTCATCATTCGGGACTCGCTGGACGGCAAGCGGCGCTTCTCCGAGTTCGAGAGATCACTGGGCGTGGCTAAAAACATCCTTTCGGACCGCCTCCGCCTCCTGGTGGAGAGGGGCGTCCTGACCAGGATTCCCAACGAACGAGGCACCCGAAGCGAATACGAGCTAACGGACGCGGGGCGTGATCTGTTCACTCTGATCCTCAGTCTCCGGCAATGGGGCGAGCGCAACGCCTTCACCCAGGGAGAGGAACATTCGGTCCTCATCGATCCCGTCTCGGGTCAGCCCGTCCCGGAGCTGCGGCCAACCAGTGAGGGCGGCCAGGAGGTTGGCCCGGAGCAGACGCTGCTGGTCAAAGTGGGCCAACCGCTTCCTCACAACGCGACGTAGCGTGACCCTGCCCCCATGGCACTCCCAGGAACCTCCGGGCAGCAACTGCTAAGGTTGCTCACCAATACTGAGGCCGCCACGGATAGGGGACATGAGTGACGACTGAAGGAAAAGAGGCGCCGGAGCAAGGCGTCCGCGGCGAAGTAAGCCAGGACAGGTTCGTCGCCGGGCAGGACCTGACCAACTGGAAATCCCCCGCGGGCCGGACACTGGCCCGGGGCGCCGAAAAGGCCACGTCACTGCTGGGGCCCTACGCCGCGCTCATCATCACCTTGATAGTGGGGCTCGCCGCAGCCCTCTCGCTGGCCCTGGTCTTCGGCGAAGTCTACGAGTCCGTGACGGAAGCCGACGGCGTTGCAGGTTTGGACGATCCCGTCCTGGCCGCAGCAAAGAGCGTCCGCTCTCCCGCCTTGGACTCAGCCACCACTGCCTACACGAATATTGGTGGCACCGTGGGCATGCCCATCCTTGCCGTCGGCATCATGATCTTCCTGGCCACCAAGCGGCGATCATGGACGCCCGTCATCCTGATGCTCGCTGCAGGGCTGGGATCTTTGGTCATCACCATTTTGGGCAAGCCGATCTTCGGCCGCGCCCGCCCGGACATGGCGGACGCCATCCCTCCCTACGAGCATTCCGCGTCCTTCCCCAGCGGCCATTCCCTGAACTCCATCGTGATTGCCGGCATCGTGGCCTATCTGATCATCCTGCGGCTCAAGACCTTGCGGGCGCGGGTCGTCACCATACTGGTGGCCGCGGTCTTTGCCTTCACTATGGGCCTGAGCCGCGTCTACCTTGGCCACCATTGGCTGACGGATGTGCTGGCAGCCTGGGCTATCGGCGTGGCCTGGTTGGCCTTGGTGATCACCGCCCATCGCCTGTACCTGACAGTGCGGACACGGCGCCACAGGGCGGTAGTCTCTTGACACCGGGCCGATCACTCGGCTTAACTGAATTACGTATGCTGAAATAACAGTTCCATGATGCGGAAGCTTGAAGCAAAGGCTTCCTCTTGCACCAGCAGGAGTTCCGCATAGCCCACACCATGGATGCCAGCATTTGCACGAGGATGTCACAAGCATGGAGCTTGCAGAATTCAACAGTGTTGACCGGGACGAGGCCATCAGGATCCTGACCCCCTGCCTGGATATCAGCCGCTGGGTAGAGGCCATCGCTGACGCGCGGCCCTTCGCCACCGTCGACGAACTGCTGGGCCACGCCCAGCGCGCCGCCGAACCGTTCACCGCCGCCGAGGTGGAATCCGCCATGGCACACCACCCCCGCATCGGCGAACGCCCCAAGGCCCAAACCACCGAGGCCGCAATGTCGCGTTCGGAGCAGGCCGGAGTGGATCCTGGAGACAGCGACACCACTACCGCCTTGGCTGAGGGCAACCGGGCCTACGAGGAAAAGTTCGGCAGGGTCTTCCTGATCCGTGCCGCCGGCCGCAGCGCCCAGGAAATCCTCAGCACCCTTCAGGAACGCATCACCCACACCCCCGAAGAAGAAGACACAATTGTGGCTGGCCAGCTGCGGGAGATCGCACTGTTGCGCCTCTCCGGACTGATCAGCGAAGGAGTCAACGCATGAGCGTTTCACAAGTAACAACCCACATCCTGGACACAGGTTCCGGACGCCCGGCGGCGGGTGTCGCCGTCGTACTTTACGTCCGTGAAGGTGACAACTGGACCCTGGTGGCGAAGGGCGAAACCGACGCCGACGGCCGCATCAAGACCCTCGGTCCGGAGCGGATTCCGGGCGGCGCTTACCGGCTGAATTTTGCCACCGGCGCCTATTACGAGGGCCTCGGCACCGAGACGTTCTTCCCTGAAGTGGACCTGAACTTCACAGTTTCCGACGCCGGCGAGCACTATCACGTGCCGCTCCTGCTGAGCCCGTTCGCGTTCTCGACGTACCGCGGCAGCTAACCCACCCCGCCGAGTTGCCAGTTAATGCCAATGTTCGTCAAGGACATTGGCATTAACTGTCGTATCGGCGGAGAACGGTACGCTTGAAGGCATGGCTTCAGAGGACACCACCCCCAACTCCGCCCGCCGCGAGATCACGGTCCGCCGGGCACCCAAGTTTGTACCCTTCATGATTTTGGGAGCAGTGGTTGGTGCAATCGTGGCCGCCATCATCGCGTACGGCCGCCAAGCCGACCCCGCCTTCGACGCCGGTACAGTGTTCGGCTTCTTCCTGATCGTTTGCGCGGGCGGAGGCGTCATCCTCTTCTCCATCCTCGCCCTGATCCTGGACCGCATCAGCGTCAAGCGCTCCCAGCGCGCCGTAGTGGAAGCCGTTCCGGATTCGGTTCCGGACCAAGGACCAGAGAACGACGACGTCCGCTAAGTCGGGCGCCCGGCCCGCCTCTTCGGAGGGGTGCCAAATGTGAGACACACCGCATTTTCGAAGTAACACGCCTGTTCTGCGCCCGTTCAAGGGGTCACATAGGCTGCGGGGGAACGTACCACGGCCACAACATGAGACAATCGACCAGTGGCACGTGGCGACGGAAAACTTTCTCATGATCTTCTCCCCGGCGAAAAAGGCCCTCAGGACGCTTGTGGCGTCTTTGGGGTTTGGGCTCCCGGTGAAGAAGTAGCAAAACTCACCTATTACGGGCTGTATGCGCTGCAGCACCGCGGACAAGAATCGGCTGGTATAGCTACCAGTGACGGCAAGCGCATCAATGTCTATAAGGACATGGGGCTTGTGTCCCAGGTCTTCGATGAGACAACCCTGAACACCCTTACCGGGCACTTGGCCGTTGGCCACTGCCGGTACTCCACCACCGGTGCAAGCCACTGGGCCAACGCGCAGCCAACCCTGGGTGCGACAGCAACCGGCACGGTTGCCTTGGCCCACAACGGCAACCTGACCAACACCGCTGAGCTCCGGGAAATGATCCTTGAGCGCAACGACGGCCAGCTGACCGGTGAGATGAAGCAGGGCAACACCTCGGACACCGCCCTGGTGACCGCTCTCTTGGAGGGTGAAGAGGGCAAGACCCTCGAGCAGACTGCACTGGAGCTGCTGCCCAAGATCAAGGGTGGCTTCTGCTTCGTCTTCATGGACGAAGGAACGCTCTACGCAGCCCGCGATACCTATGGCATCCGCCCGCTGTGTCTTGGCCGCCTGGACCGCGGCTGGGTTGTCGCTTCCGAGCAGGCAGGCCTGGCCACTGTTGGTGCGAGCTTCATTCGCGAGATCGAGCCTGGTGAATTCATTGCCATCGACGAGGACGGCGTCCGTTCGCAGCGCTTCGCCGAGGCAACTCCCGCCGGCTGTGTCTTCGAATACGTCTACCTCGCCCGCCCGGACGCTGCCATCGCCGGCCGCTCCGTGTACGAGGCACGCGTTGAGATGGGCCGCCAGTTGGCCCGCGAAAACACGCACGAGGCCGACCTCGTCATTCCCGTTCCCGAGTCCGGTACCCCGGCAGCCGTTGGGTACGCCGAACAATCCGGAATCCCCTTTGCCCATGGCTTCGTCAAGAACGCCTACGTGGGCCGCACATTCATCCAGCCGTCGCAGACCTTGCGCCAGCTGGGTATCCGGCTCAAGCTCAATGCCCTGGAATCCGTGATCCGGGGCAAGCGCATCGTGGTGGTGGACGATTCAATCGTTCGCGGCAACACCCAGCGCGCCATCGTCCGGATGCTCCGGGAAGCCGGTGCCGCCGCGGTGCACGTCAAGATTTCTTCCCCTCCTGTCCAGTGGCCCTGCTTCTACGGCATCGACTTCGCGTCCCGCGCGGAACTGATCGCCAACGGCGCCACCATCGAGGAGATTTCCCAGGCGATCGGCGCTGACTCGCTGGCCTACATCTCCGAAGACGGCATGATCGGCGCTACCCAGCAGCCGCGCGAACGCCTCTGCACGGCCTGCTTCACCGGCAAGTACCCCATCGAGCTGCCGCACGCAGACAAGTTGGGCAAGAACCTGCTGGAACGCACGGACCTGGGCGGCTTGGAACCGGCCGCTCAGTCCGAGACCGTGGACGATTCCGAGGACCCTGCCGAGAAGCCGGGCGCCACGGGTTGCGATCCCGGACCCGACGCCGAATTCGAGAACCTGCTGACCGACGCTGATCGTTTGACCGACGCCGACAAGAAAGAGTCTGTATGAGCTCCGCAACACCCGCCGCTGGAAGCACCCCGAACACAACAGGCATCACCTATGCTTCTGCTGGTGTCGACGTTGAAGCGGGCGACCGCGCAGTCGAACTCATGAAGGGCGCCATCAAGGCGACGCACAACTCTTCGGTGATTGGCGGTGTCGGCGGTTTCGCTGGCCTGTACGACGTCTCCAAGCTGCTGACCTACAAGAAGCCGCTGCTGGCCACGTCCACTGACGGTGTTGGCACCAAGGTAGCCATCGCGCAGGCCATGGACATCCACGACACCATCGGTTTCGACCTGGTGGGCATGGTGGTGGACGACATCGTGGTTGTAGGTGCTGAGCCGCTCTACATGACCGACTACATCGCGTGCGGCAAGGTTGTTCCGGAGCGGATCGCAGACATCGTCCGTGGTATCGCTGCTGCCTGCTCCGTTGCCGGCACCGCCCTTGTTGGTGGCGAAACCGCTGAGCACCCGGGCCTCCTGGGTGAGCACGAGTACGACGTCGCAGGTGCCGCAACCGGCATCGTCGAGGCCGACGCCCTGCTCGGTCCGGACCGCGTCCGCGCCGGCGACGTCGTGATCGGCATGGCCTCTTCCGGCCTGCACTCCAACGGCTACTCCCTGGTCCGCCGCGTCATCAACCACGCCGGTTGGGCCCTGGACCGCCAGGTTTCCGAGCTCGGCCGCACCCTGGGCGAAGAGCTCCTGGAGCCTACCCGCGTTTACGCAGCCGACTGCCTGGACCTTGCCCGCACCTTCCCCGTTACTGGCGGCGCGGCAGTCCACGGCTTCAGCCACGTCACCGGTGGTGGCCTGGCCGCCAACTTGGCCCGCGTCCTTCCGCAGGGCCTGGTGGCAACTGTTGACCGCAACACCTGGGAACTCCCGGCCATCTTCAAGCTGGTCTCCGAGCTGGGCAACGTGCCGTTGGCCGACCTGGAGCGCACGCTGAACCTCGGCGTGGGCATGGTTGCCATTGTTTCCGCCGAAGCAGCAGACGCTGCAGTGGCCCGCCTCAATGACCGCGGCCTTCCGTCCTGGGTCATGGGCACCGTTTCGGCTGACAGCGACTCGATCGACAAGACCGGCCCGGACTACGTGCAGGGTGCCAAGGGCGTCGACGGCGGCGCTGTCCGTTTGGTGAACGCGTACGCCTAAGCGGTATATCGCTTCATAAAAGGAGCGGCCGGGCAGTCTTGGACTGCCCGGCCGCTATTTTTTGTCACTTGGTTCTAAGTCTGGATCAGGCTCAGGACTCCGCCCTGCGGATCCTGGATGGTGGCCAGCGATCCCGTCTCCGGCTTGTCCTCCGGTTCCACGAGGAGCTCGCCCCCGGCTGCGACTGCCGCTTCCACGGCTTTGCGCAGGTCCGCCACACCGAAGTAGATCTGCCACCCAGCTTCGTCGCCCTCATCGGCAGGAACGATGCCAGCCACTTCGTCGCCCTTGACCATCAGCGTGCTGTAGCTGCCGCCGTCGTCCTGGGGATATTCGGTGACCTCATGACCGAAAAGCTGCTGGAAAAACGCGACGGCGGACTGCGGCTCGGGCGTCAACAGTTCAGCCCACGCCAATGCGCCGGGCTCGTTGAACAGGTGGCTTCCCACATGCGTTCCAGCCTGCCAAACGCCAGTGGTTCCGCCGCCGGGAGGTTCGATGAACGCCAGGACCCCCGTGTCCGCGACGGCCTCGGGACCAAACTGGAGCTTGCCGCCTGCGTGAACGGCGTCGTCGGCAATTTCGTCAGTGTCCGTGGCGGCGATATAGATGTTCCATTGGCCATGCGTTCCGGCCGCCTCCTGCATGGGGTTCTGCGGTGCGATCACGGCCACCAGTTGATCCTTGACGAAGGCTTGCGCGTAGCTTCGGCCATCAGGAGTGGGAAGATCCTTGAAACTCCACCCGAAGACCTGTTGATAGAAATCCTTGGCCGCGGCCACATCCCTGGTCTGGAGGTCAGCCCAGCACGGCTCACCGCTGGCGTAGTGTTTCCGTGCCGTCATGCTGCGAGTCCCGTCATGATGCTGAATGCTGCCCCGGCAGGATCCATGAGGACGGCCATGCGACCCACTCCCGGCACGTCGAAGGCCGGGGCAATGACGTGGCTGCCCAACTCAACGGCCTGTTCCACCGTGGCATCAATATCCACCACGTTGAAGTAGGTCATCCAGAACGGCGACAACCCCTCAATGGGCAGCTTCAGGGCACCCGCAACTCGTCGTCCCTCCACCAGCAGGCTGGTGTACTCCTGCAGGTCACCGGCCGGTTCAGTTTCGCTGGTGCACCCTGTCACAGCCTCGTAGAACGCTACTGCCTTGGGGACGTCATGTGTTTGCAGCTCATTCCAAATCATGGTGCCCGGTTCATTTACCAGGCCTGATCCCGGGTGGTTGCCAGCTTCCCAGAATCCGATCTGTGCTCCGGTGGGATCTGTGGCGAAGAACATACGCCCTGAACCGTTTGGGACGGAATCAGGAGGGGAAAGCAGGGTTCCTCCAGCCGTTTCCACGCGCTGCGCCGCGTCATCTGCCGAGTCCACCGCCAGGTAATTTGCCCAGTAGGACGGCATCCCTTCCGGGGCATCCGGCATCTGCTGCATCATGCCGGCGATGTAACGGCCCTTGAGCTTGGCCATGTAGTAGGTCATGCCGTTCCCGGCGTCCATGGCATCCAGCTCCCATCCGAAGAGGCCGCTGTAGAACTTCCTGGAAACGTCGATGTCGTTGGAGGAAAGGTCCACCCAACATGGTGTCCCCTGTTTGTACCTGTCAGCCTCCGGCATGGCGTTCCTTTCGATGCGCTCGAACCTCCAGCCTACGCAAAAAAGGGCCCCCAGGGTACGCCAATGAATGACGTGCCCTGGGGGCCTTTTTTCAAAAGATATACGGCATCCGAAAATGCGCGTTGACCTTGAAGTACGACGGCGGTGCGCTACTCAGTGCCTACGGCACCTGTTGGTTGCGACAGCTATCCGATCCGGCGGGTGTCAACCTCGTCGTCGTCGTCTTCCGCGTACTTGTCCTCATAAGCCGAATAGTCCGGCTCCGGGGGATCGTCGGGGAAGTGGCTCTTGACACGACTGGACGGACCCGTGAGCTCCCGCTCAAGTGCCGAATAGTCAGTGTTCGGGGAGTAGTACTTAATATCCCGAGCCTGCTTGGTAGCTTTTGCCTTTTGACGGCCGCGCCCCATGGCGTGACCCCCTTTTGTACTTGGACCGGAGGTGGTCACCTTGGCTATCGGTGAGGCCCCGGAATGTTTGGTCAATTTGTCGTATGTCTAGATTACATGCTTTCAGGGGTGCCTGCGCGCCACCACAGGCCCGCGCCCATGCCGACTCAGGCCAAAACCACGGCCAAACACCTCCCCGGGGGCCAAAAATTGGGTAGAGTCTGCCTCAATGCGGCGTCACAGCAGGAAGGCACACTCCGGAAATGAGCCAGGACAATACTCCACCGCGCGATGGTTCACCACGCGAAGGGGACAAGGATGGGGTGCCGCCCGCACCCAAAAGCCCGCCGCCCGCGCCTGGTGGGCAACCGCCCGCGGCTGGTGGGCAACCGCCCGCGGCTGGTGGGCAACCGCCCGCAGCCGGTGGGCAACCTCCCGCAGCCCCGTTGACGCCGCCGTCGGGACTTCAGCCGGATCCTGCACCCGAACTCGACCCCGATTTCGTGCCCGACCCAGGTTCGCAGCCGGATCCCGCCATGCCGCCCAGCGACGGGCAGGCACCTTCCTACGCGATGCCGTATCCGGGGCAGCAGCCCTATCCCGGGCAACAGCCCGATCCGGGTCAACAACCCTATCCAGGGCAAGAGCCGCCTCCGGAACCCCACGGAGATCCAGTCAAGCGGCAGCGATTGGTCATCGGCGGAATCGTGGTGGGCGTACTCGTACTCATCGGCGTGGTGATCTGGGTGCTGCTGAATCTGTTGGGAACCCGGCCCGAAGCCGCTGTCACCACCCCGAGCGCCACGGCTACCCCGGGTCCACTCCCCCGTGACGCCAACTCCAAGGACTTCCAGGTGGGCGACTGCTTCGCCGACTTTGATCCCAACGCCAGCGAGGCACGCGCCGTAGCCTGCGATACCGAACACTCGGCCCAGCTCATTGGGGTGCACGCGTACCCGGGCGACGATTCCTTCCCCGGAACCAACGCCCTGCGGGACAAGGGTCGCGAGGTGTGCAAGGCTGCGGTGGCCAAGCTCAACGATGCCGCCGAGAACTACGTGCTGCTGCAGCAGAACGTTTACCCGAGCACCACCAGTTGGGATCGGGGCGACCGCCGCGTCGATTGCTTCATCGTGGTGGACTCGGGCAACACCATCAAGGAAGATCTCTTGCAGAAGTAGCCCGCGGCTGCACTTGCATCCGGCGGGCTACTTCCTGCGAGCCTTACTTCCTGCGGACCCTACTTCCGGCGGACGGTGAGCCCCGTTCCTACCGGAGCGCCGCCGTCGGGGCCGGTCAGTGCCTCGAAGCCCTCAACCGTGAGCTCGTCCAGGTCGGCTGCGGTGTCCACCAACACGGTGTCTCCGTCGTTGATTTCACCGGCGAGGATCTCTTTGGCGAGGCGGTCGCCGATCTCCCGCTGGACGAGCCTGCGCAGCGGCCGGGCACCGTAGGCGGGATCGAACCCGGACATGGCC
Source organism: Arthrobacter sp. YN (assembly GCF_002224285.1). Taxonomy (GTDB): domain Bacteria; phylum Actinomycetota; class Actinomycetes; order Actinomycetales; family Micrococcaceae; genus Arthrobacter. The sequence goes on from NZ_CP022436.1 coordinate 4,323,455, forward strand.
AACCAGGCACGTGCTCCGTCCGAAACTTCCAGGCTCAAGCGGCGATCCCGGAGTCGGTTGCTGAGCTCGGCCACGTGGAGCTCCACGATCCGGGCCAGTTCCTCCACGGAGAGTGGATCGAAGAGCACGATCTCGTCCAGGCGGTTCAGGAATTCAGGCTTGAAGGATGCCTGCACCACAGCCATGACAGCCTCGCGCTTGGCCTTGGCGTCCATGGTGGGGTCTACCAGGAACTGGCTTCCGGAGTTGGACGTCAGCACCAGGATGGTGTTGCGGAAGTCCACGGTGCGGCCCTGACCGTCGGTGAGGCGGCCGTCGTCGAGGACCTGCAGGAGGATGTCGAAGACCTCCGGGTGGGCCTTCTCCACCTCGTCCAGCAGCACCACGGAATACGGCCTGCGCCGCACAGCCTCGGTCAGCTGGCCACCCTCCTCATAGCCCACGTATCCGGGAGGGGCACCCACCAGACGGGCCACCGAGTGCTTCTCGCTGTACTCGGACATGTCGATCCGGATCATGGCGCGTTCGTCGTCAAAGAGGAAGTCCGCCAGGGCCTTTGCCAGCTCCGTCTTACCGACGCCGGTGGGGCCAAGGAACAGGAACGAACCCGTGGGGCGATTGGGATCGCTGATGCCTGCGCGGGCACGGCGCACAGCATCGGACACAGCCTGCACAGCCTTACTCTGCCCGATCAGACGTTTACCAAGCTCCTCTTCCATGTGGAGCAGCTTCTGCGACTCTCCTTGCAGCATGCGCCCGGCAGGGATGCCCGTCCAAGCGGAGATCACCTCGGCGATATCGTCAGCCGTCACGTCTTCAGCAACCATCAACTCGGGCTTTGACTCGCTCCGGGCCGACTCCTCCTCTGCAGCGGCGCTCAGCTCACGTTCCAGGGCGGGCAGCTCCCCGTAAAGGATCCGCGACGCCGATTCGAGGTCGCCTTCGCGCTGGGACTTGTCCGCCGCGGAACGCAGTTCGTCGATTTTCGCCTTGAGGTCGCCCACGCGGTTGAGCCCGGCTTTCTCAGCTTCCCAGCGCGCATTCAGGGCGCTGAGTTCCTCGTTTTTGTCGGCTTTGTCCGCGCGGAGGGCAGCCAGCCGTTCCACCGATGCGGGATCGGTCTCGCCTTGCAGAGCCAGCTCTTCCATGGTCAAACGGTCGACGGCGCGGCGGAGCTGGTCGATTTCCTCCGGCGCGGAATCGATTTCCATGCGGAGCCGGGACGCGGCCTCATCCACGAGGTCGATGGCCTTGTCCGGGAGCTGGCGTCCGGAGATATAGCGGTTGGACAGCGTCGCTGCGGCCACCAACGCCGAGTCGGCGATGGCTACCTTGTGGTGCGCCTCGTAGCGCTCCTTCAGGCCGCGGAGGATACCGATGGTGTCCTCCACGCTGGGCTCGCCCACGTAGACCTGTTGGAAGCGGCGCTCCAGCGCGGGGTCCTTCTCAATGTTCTCCCGGTACTCGTCCAAGGTGGTGGCACCGATGAGGCGAAGCTCTCCGCGGGCCAGCATGGGTTTGAGCATGTTGCCTGCATCCATGGCGCTCTCGCCAGTGGCGCCGGCTCCTACTACCGTGTGGATTTCGTCGATGAACGTGACGATCTGGCCGTTGGAGTTCTTGATCTCCTCAAGGACAGCTTTCAGGCGCTCCTCGAACTCGCCACGATACTTTGCGCCGGCCACCATGGAGGCGAGGTCCAGGGCGATGAGCGTCTTGCCGCGCAGGCTCTCCGGGACGTCACCGGCCACCATGCGCTGGGCCAAGCCCTCAACGACGGCTGTCTTGCCAACGCCGGGCTCACCGATGAGGACGGGGTTGTTCTTGGTACGGCGGCTCAGGACCTGGACAACACGGCGGATCTCGCTGTCGCGCCCGATGACCGGATCCAGCTTGCCGGAGCGCGCCACGGCAGTAAGGTCGGTACCGAACTTCTCCAGCGCCTGGAACGTATTCTCAGGGTCCGGCGAGTTGACGTTCCTGTCCCCCCGGACACCCGGCAAGGCGGCAAGCAGCGCCTCATGGGAGGCACCGGCGTCGCGCATTAGCTTTCCGACGGCGTCACTTCCGGCCGAGAGGCCCAACAGCAGATGTTCAGTGGAGACGAAGGAGTCGCCGAGTTTGTCGGCCTCGTTCTGGGCAGCCTGGATGGCCTGCATGGATTGGCGCGACAACTGCGCCTGCTGGACGGAACTGCCCGAGGACGCCGGCAGCGCCTTGATGGCCGAGCTGGCCTGCACGCTCACGGCATCAGGATCGGCGCCAGTGGCTCGCAGCAGGGCCACAGCAACGCCTTCACGCTGGTCCATCAGCGCCTTCAACAGGTGCGCGGGCTCAAGCTGCGGGTTGCCGGCAGTCGAGGCATTCATGGCGGCCGCAGAAAGGGCCTCCTGGCTTTTGGTGGTGAATTTGACGTCCAAAGAGTGCTCCCTTTCTGGAGTGGATCCGATGCTTTCAAAGTTGAGTCTACTACGCTCAACTTTGATTTCCGGCCCACTGTGTTCCATGTTTGCCCACGGCGAAACCAGTGTCCAGATAAAACCATAGCTATGTGAATAACAGGCAGCTCCCGCACCCGTAGGCTGGGGCCATGGAGACCATTTCAAGCGCGGACGAACTCGAAGAACTCATAGGCCTGCCCCTCGATCGCACACGAAAAAAGGTGCGTACTTCACTTAGCGAGTTCGATCTGCAGTGGCTGGCCGCGAGCCCCTTTTGCGTGGTGTCCACCACGGACGCCCAGGGTCGCGTGGACGCCTCTCCCAAAGGGGACCCCGCAGGATTCATCCACGTCCTGGACCACCAGACCATTGCCATCCCCGAGCGGCCCGGAAACAAGCTTGCCTTCGGTTTCCACAACATCCTGGAGAACCCCAACGTCGGCATTCTGTCCGTAGTCCCCGGCCGGACGGACACCTTGCGGATCAACGGCACGGCGCAGATTGTCCGGGATGCCGATTTCTTCGATCACATGGTGGTCAAGGGACATCGACCCCGCGCCGCCATCGTGGTCACCATTGACGAAGTCTTCACGCACTGCGGCAAAGCCTTCATGCGCAGCGGCTTGTGGCAGCCTGAAACCTGGGAACCGGAAGGGCTGCCCAGCATCGCGGTCCTGTCCAAGGCCTACACCCAGCCGGAGACACCGCTGGAAGAGCTGGAGTCCTACTACGGACCGTCTTACGCCGAGCGGATGTACCGGGACTGAACTTCACGCCGGGTACAGCGAGACCAGCGCGGACTTGACTACGAACCTCACCTCCATGCCAGGCACCAGGCCCAGATCGGCAGAGGCGGCCGGGGTGATGTCGGCGGAAAGGACCTGCGCAGCGTGCCCCAGGCTTGCGCGCACCCTGATCTGGTCGCCGTGCGGTTCAAGGTCCGTGATGACCACGGGAAAGGAGTTGCGCGGGCTGCCGTGCACCTCACCGGGAAAAACGGAAACGCTCGACGGCGGGAACGCTGCCACGCCTGCCTGGCCGGACTGGGGTGACCATCCGGGATCATGCTGGCCGGCAAAAACCCGGCCATCCGGCGTCGTAATCCTGTCCTCACTGAGGGTGCCGGCAACGAGGTTGAGCCCTGCCAAGCCGGCTGCGAAGTGGCTTCTGGGCTTTTCAAGGACCTGGCGCGTAGGGCCTTGCTCGGCGATCCTTCCGTTTTCCACCACGATGACGCGATCGGCAAGCATGTAGGCATCCAGGACGTCGTGCGTGACAATGATGGCTTTGCGGTCCTGGAGCACCCTTTTGAGCACGCGGCGCAGCAAGGGAGCCGCGTGGATATCCAGCGCAGCCATGGGCTCGTCAAGAAGGAGGAGTTCCGGTTCGGCTGCCAAGGCTCGGGCGACTGCGACGCGTTGGGCCTGCCCGCCGGACAATTGGGCGGGCTTCCTGTCGGCCAGGGGCAAGGCATCAACCTCCGCCAGCCAATGCCGGGCAGTTTCCCGTGCGTCCGCCTTCGAAGCCCCCGCACTGCGCGGTCCGAACGCCACGTTGTCCAATGCGTTCAGGTGGGGAAACAGCAGCGCTTCCTGGGCCAGCAAAGCAGTCCCCCTGAGGTGCGGTGGGCTCCACAAGTGAGTACCGCCGTCGAGGTTGAACAATGCCCGTTCACCGTTTTTCGCTGTGCGCATCGTCGCCGCCCCGGAATCCGGTCGAAGCAGGCCGGCGATCACACCCAACAGCGTCGACTTCCCGGCCCCGTTGGGGCCAAGGATGGCAACCGTCTCAGCGTCGTGAAGGCTGAGGGACATGTCGAAGTTTCTGGCGCCGAGGCTGGCCTGCAGTTCGAAGCTCACGATGGGACCTCCATGCGATTACTGCTCTGCCGGCGGCCGTAGCTGAGCCCCACCACGGCAACCGCCACCGCCACCAACACCAAGGACAGTGCGACGGCGGCATCGGCGTCGGTCTCGCGCTGCAGATAGATCTCCAACGGCAACGTGCGGGTGACACCTTCCAGGCTTCCCGCGAAGGTCAGGGTGGCTCCGAATTCGCCCAAGCTGCGTGCGAAGGACAACACCGCGCCTGACGCGAGCCCCGGCAGGACCAGTGGCAGCGTCACACGACGGAGGACCGTGGTGGGTCGCGCCCCGAGTGTCGCCGCGACGGCTTCGTATTTGTTTCCGGCGGATCGCAGTGCTCCTTCCAGGCTGACCACCAGGAACGGCAGGGCCACGAAGGTCTGAGCCAGGACCACCGCCGTGGTGGAGAAGGCGATCTGGATGCCGGCCACCTCCAGGGATTTTCCCAGCAGGCCCTGTCGTCCAAAGGTGTACAGCAACGCGATGCCCCCGACGACGGGCGGCAGCACCAGTGGTAAGAGGACAAACGCCCTCAGCAACCGCTGGCCCCTAAAGTCGCCGCGCGCCAACACCAACGCCAAAGGAACGCCCAGCACGATGCAGAGCACCGTACTGGCAGCCGAGGTCCGCAGGCTCAGGCTCAGTGCTGCGAGCGAGGAGTCCGAGGTGATGAGTGGGATGAACTGCGGCCAATTGACCTTGGCCAGCATTGCCACCAACGGCAGGACCACCAGCAGTCCTCCAACAGCGGCCACGGCATAGATCCACCGCGGGATGCCGTTGTACCCGGACGTGTCTCGTCTCATCAGCGTTCCCGGTCCGCTACGGCGTGCCGAAGCCGGCGTCGCCCAGGATCTTCTTGCCGTCGTCGCCGGTGACCATGGCAATGAATGCCGCCGCCAACGCCTTGTTCTTGCTGGTACCCACTGTGGCGATGGGGTAGGTGTTGACGGCTTGGTCTGATTCCGGGAAGGGGATGCCCTCGACCTTGTCGCCGGCTCCCTTGACGTCAGTGACATAGACCAGGCCCGCGTCGGCTTCCTGGGAGGTCACCTTACCCAGGACATCGGTCACGGACGATTCCTCGCTGACCGGGATCAAGGTGGTTCCGGTTGCCTTCTCAACGGCGTCCGCGGCTGCCCCACAGGGCACCTGACTCGCGCAGGTGACCACCTTGACTCCGGGTTTGGCCAAGTCGGCAAAGGAAGAGATCGACGCCGGATTGCTGGGTGGGACGGCAATCTCGAGGACGTTGGTGGCGAAGTCGGTCGCCGTACCGTCCACGAGTTTGGCATCGGCAAGCTTGGCCATGTTCTTGGTGTCGGCTGAGGCGAACACGTCGGCGGGGGCGCCCTGGGTGATCTGCGTGACCAGGTCGGAGGAGCCGGCGAAGCTCAGATTCACCGTGGTGCCCGGGTTCTTGGCTTCGAAGTCTTCGGCCAATTGAGTGAAGGTCGTTTTCAGGGATGCTGCGGCGAAAACGGTGATCTCTCCGGACAGCTGCCCCAACGTGCCACTGCCGCTGGTAGCAGGGACTGGCGTGCCTGAAGCGCAGCCCGCCAGGCTGGCAGCAAGGGCGCCTGCAAGCATCAGGCCGATGAGGGGCTTACGGGTGAGGCTCATACGATGCTCTTTCCCTGAGGAGTCTCGATGATGACCGTGGTGGCCTTGACCACGGCGGTGGCTACCGAACCAAGTTCCAGGCCGAGCTCGGTGACGGCTTCACTGCTCATGAGTGACACCACCCGGAAAGGCCCGCATTGAAGCTCCACTTGCGCCATGACCTTGTCCGCGGTGATCCCCGTGACCAAGCCAACGAACCGGTTCCGGGCTGAACTTCCTGTCCGGGAGGGATCGTCGGGAAGGTGTGATTGCTCGCGGGCAAGCGTTGCGAGTTCCAAGCCATCCACTGCGAGGCGCCCGGCCGGGTCCTTCTGGGCGGTCAGCGTTCCGTTTTCCGTCCAGCGCCTCACAGTATCGTCGCTGACACCGAGGAAGCGTGCGGCTTCGGAGATTCGTATTTGCGGCATGGAATGAGTGTAGGTCCGTATTTGCGGCTTTGGCATCACAATCTCAACGCAAACGAAATGTGACTACCCAGGGCCTCGGCGCACCCTTTGCCGCATGGCGCAACCGTCAGCACTGGTGCGCGGCGCGCGAAGTGGTGGGCCGCCGTCGTCGTGCCCCGTTGTGCTCTAGCACCAAAGGACCCGCCGCCGTACCCTGTTCTAGGGAGAGAGTCTTAGGCGCGAAGGAGCGTCCCATGGAATGGATTCGACCGGACAACCCCACCTATGACGAGGCCCGGAAACTCTTCAACGCGATGATCGACCGCAGGCCGGCGGTGATCGCCAAATGTTCTGATCCCGGCGAGGTTGCTGAGGCACTCAGATACGCGCACAACCACAATCTGGATGTCGCGGTTCGTTCCGGCGGCCATTCGGTGGCGGGCATGTCCACCAATGATGGCGGGCTGGTGGTCGATGTACGCCCGATGAAGTCCATCAGCGTCAACACAGAGGCGAAGACCGCTACAGCGGGTGCCGGGCTCACGTGGGGCGAGTTCGACCGCGCAACCCAGCAGTACGGTTTGGCAGTGACCGGCGGCCGTGCTTCCACAACGGGCGTCTCCGGCTTCACCTTGGGCGGGGGCTCCGGGTGGCTGGAGCGGTCCTACGGCTTCGCATGCGACAACCTGCTTTCGGTGGACCTGGTCACAGCGTCCGGAGACCGGGTGACCGCCAGCCCGGGCGAAAACCCCGAGTTGTTCTGGGCACTCCACGGCGGTGGCGGGAACTTCGGAGTGGCAACGTCCCTGACCTTCAAACTGCACGACGTCGGCCCCACCGTGATGGCTGGCCTGATGCTGTTTCCTGGTGAGGATGCCATGGATTTGTCCCGGGCCTACCGCCAACTCGCCCTTGACGCGCCCGACGCCGTAGGGACAGCACTCGTGTACCTCACCGCTCCACCCGAAGAATTCGTCCCGGAGGACATGGTGGGCAAACTCGCCGTCGGCATGGCCTACATCCATGCCGGCGATGTCGAGGCAGGCGAGGAACACGCCAAACCGTTCAAGGAGCTCGGTCCGAGTGTGGACCTGGTGGCGCCCATGGGTTACGCAGACTTCCAATGCATGATCGATGACCCTCCGGACCATTACAACTATTGGAGCGCGGACTATCACAACGAACTCTCTGACGACGCCCTGGACGTGCTGGTGGACTCGGCCCAACGCCTTCCGGGACCGAACTCCCAGCAGTTGGTGGCACGTTGGGGCGGAGCAGTGGCTGGGCCCGCTGCGGCGAACACACCGCTGCAACACCGCGGCGCAGCATGGGTCAGCCATCCGTTCGGCCTGTCCGAAACAAGGGAGGGCGGGCAAGAGGCCAAAGCGTGGGTGAAGCAATTCAGGCAAGACATCGCTCCCCACACCACGGGCGGCGTGTGGCTGAACTTCATCGGCGACGAAGGCCAGGACCGCATCATGGCTGCCTACGGCGAACAGAACTACCGGCGGCTGTCCAAGGTGAAAGGTCAGTTCGATCCGGATAACGTGTTCCGCGGCAACCAGAACATCCTGCCCGCCGAGCGCTGAGATTTTCCTAGGCTCCTTCCCAGTTGCCGTGAACAGTACGGGCAGTGAAGCCCGAATTTCCGGGGCGGCAGCACGGCGGTAGACGTCCCGACGGCCGGCAACTGGGAAGGATCGCTTGGGACTACACTTTGGCAATGGCCGTCTACATCGATCCGCCCTTGTGGCCAGCGCACGGGACCGTTTTTTCGCATCTGGTATCGGATTCATCGCTGGATGAGCTTCATGCTTTCGCAGCCGCTGCCGGGGTTCCGGAGAGGGCCTTCGACGGAGACCACTACGACGTTCCCGAACGGCGGTACGACGACCTGGTCCTCGCCGGCGCCATCCCCGTTGAGGCTCGGATCCTGGTCCGTAAACTCATTGCCAGCGGGCTGCGGATTCCTGCGCGGGAACGGAGCAAAGCCTTGACGGTCCCGCTCATGGAACGGTGGAACAGCATCTTTCCCGGCCACGAGGAGTTGGGCCTCGAACTCCTGGAACGGTGGGGCGAGGACGGCCGGAAGTATCACAGCCGCACCCACCTTCTGGCAGTTCTTGAGGCCCTGGACGTTCTCACCGAACCAGCCCTGCCTGCACGGACCGTCTCCTTGGCCGCGTGGTTTCACGACGCTGTTTATGAAGGTGTGGCCGGCCAGGATGAGGAAGACTCAGCTCTGTTGGCCGAGGACCGGCTGACAGCCGCGGGGCTTTCCCCCGCCGATGTGGCCGAAGTGGCGCGGCTGGTCCGGCTCACGTCCTCGCACTCCCCCGAGCCCGGTGACCATGCCGGCGCCCTGCTCTGCGACGCCGATCTCTCCGTCCTCGGTGGCGACGAGCAAGCCTATGCACGCTACCTGGCGGCCGTCCGCGAAGACTACACTCACGTCAGCGACGCCGACTTCGCAAAGGGGCGCGCCGCCGTCGTACGTCATCTTCTGGGACTTGATCCGCTGTTCCATGGCGAACGAGCCAAAACGCTGTGGCTCGACGCCGCGCGCCGCAACCTCGCGGCGGAACTCGCGTGAGCGGTTCCGACAGCGAACCTGGTGCACCGCAGCGGCAGCTTCCGTACGCTGTCCGGTTCGAATGGGGGCTCGACGGCGCCCGCGCGGTAGTGCCCGGAGCCGACCTTGCGGTGGTGGTTGACGTCCTGTCGTTCACCACGTGCGTGAGTGTTGCGGTGGACCGCGGGGCGATGGTGTTTCCCTACCGCTGGCATGACGCCTCGGCGGGTGAGTTCGCGGCCCGACATGATGCTTTGCTCGCGGGACCCCGGGATACTGAAGGCCTGAGCTTGTCGCCGTCCAGCCTCCGCCGGGCCCGCGTGCTGGATCGCGTGGTTCTCCCCTCTCCCAACGGGTCGACCATCAGCCACGAGCTTGCGTCATCGGCTCGCCAGGTGGTGGCGGTCTCGCTCCGGAATGCCGCAGCGACTGCCGACTGGGTCCGCGCCACCTTGCCCCCAGAGGCCGTAATTGCCGTGATCGCGGCGGGTGAAAAGTGGACGGACGGGGCGTTGCGGCCGGCGTTGGAGGATCAGTTGGGGGCGGGCGCGTTCATCGCCGGGCTGGCAGCGACCGGGCGCCGAAGTCTCTCCCCGGAGGCGGCGGCTGCTGCGGCGGCCTTCGACGCCGCCGAGCCCCGGCTGGGCGCCATTCTTCGGGGCTGTTCCAGTGGACGCGAACTGATCGACGGCGGTTTTGCGGACGATGTCAGCATCGCGGCGGAGTTGGACGGCAGTTCCGTGGTGGCCCTCCTCAAAGACGGAGCCTTTCAGGGCATGGCCCTCCCCGATTAGACGCTCCGCTGCAGATTGGACGGTAGGAATCGTCCGCACTGCAGCGAGTCGTCTAAATGGACGGTTTTGCCTAGCGGTAGGTGCTGACGAACGGCTGGTTGGTGGGGACGATCTGCTTGCCCAGCGGCATCAAGGAGACCGGGATGAGCTTCAGGTTGGCGATGGCCAGCGGAATCCCAATGATGGTGATGGCCATGGCAAACGCGGTGACCACGTGACCGATCGCGATCCAGATGCCCGCAACGAGCAGCCAGATCACGTTACCGAGGAGCGCGAACACCCCGGCACCGCCCGGCTTCTCCACCACCATTTGACCGAAGGGCCACAGGCAGTAAGCACCGATCCGGAACGAAGCGATGCCCCACGGGATGGTCACGATGAGCACGCAGCAAATGATGCCTGCCGCGAAGTAACCCAAGGCCAGCCAGAACCCACCAAAGACGAGCCAGATGATGTTAAGGAGCGTTTTCATAATTCCCATTCTCCCCTGTGGGCCTGACAAAAAGCCTAGGGGTCTGCCCTGATTCTTCCCTGACCCGTGGATGTGTTTCTGCGCGGCTCAGGCCAGCAGTTGGTCCAGCTTGTCGAACGAGGTGTTCCAGCCATCGCGGGTCATGTCCACCCACTCCTGGGATTCAAACGGTCCCTGCGTGACGTTCATACGGGTACGGCCGTTGAGGTCCTCGAATTCCAGGCGCATCTCCTCGAACTCGTGATCGGCGTCCGGAGCGGCTTTGGCTTTAGCGACCAGAAGAGCCGGGGTTTCCAGTTCCGTGATCACGGCTTCAATGGGGGCTTCCTGCTCGCCGTCCTCGTCCGACCACACCATGACCACCTGCCAGATGCCGCCCACCCGCGGCTCAACGATGATTTTCTCGCGCGGAGCTTCCACTTCCACGGGTCCGAACCACTGCGCAAGCTTGTCCGGCTCCATCCAGGCGTCGAAAACCTTCTCACGCGGGGCATCAAACTCGCGGCTCATGGTCAGGGTGAAGTGTTCCGTGCTCATTGCTTGACTCCTGGTATCCGTGTGATTCGTACTCTTGGGAGCGAGTCTAGAGGGTGCCACCGACAAGCAGGCGGGAAGTGAGCGAGCGATCCGTTCAAGCACGCGGGAAGTGGGAGAGCGATCCGTTCAAGCAGGCGGGAAGTGGGAGAGCGATCCGTTCAAGCACGCGGGAAGTGAGCGAGCGATCCGTTCAAGCAGGCGGGAAGTGAGCGAGCGTCAGGCTTTGGCTGCTTCGACGAACGCGCGGATCTTGGCCAGGTCCTTCACGCCGCGGGATGACTCGACACCGGAGGACACGTCCACACCCCACGCGCCGGCCGCAGTTGCTGCGAAGGCTACGTTGCCGGATTCCAGTCCCCCGGCGAGCAGCCACTCGCGGCCGTCGAGCCCCTTGGCTCGGACCGATGCGTAGTCCCAGGCCTCCCCGGACCCCGGCACCGCGGCGTCAACCAGGAACACGTCCTCGCCCAGATCAGCGAACTCGTCCTGTGAGGCACCCATGGTGACGGCCCGGATGAGCCGCAGCCCGGCGTCGTGCACTGTTTTTACGTCGTCTGCAGTCCGGTGGCCATGGAGCTGCACCCACTCGAGTCCAGCCGCACGGGCCGTGGCCACGGCATCAGCCGCGGACTCGTGCCGGAACACGCCCACTGCACGAACACCGTCCGGAACCAGCGGGAGCAAAATGCGCACCTGATCCGGGCTGACTTCGCGCGGGCTGGCAGTGAGCACGAACCCAACGGCGTCCGCACCGGCGTCGACGGCTTCACGGACGGATTCCGGCGTGCTCAAGCCGCACACTTTGACGAACATTCCCGTGCCTCCAGCCAATCTCGCAACGTTTTCCACATATGACGTTAGCAAGCCGAATTGCCAACGCAGAAGCGGTGTCCACCACTAGGCTGGTTGGATGGAGATCATCCGCTATGCCGACATCCATCCTGAACCGTGGCGCAACGGGGGCGGGGTGACGCGTGAACTTGCCAGCCATCCGAAAGCGGCCTCAGCCCAGGACGGGGCATGGGATTGGCGCGTCAGCATCGCCGATGTCTCCAAAGCCGGAGATTTCTCCGTCTTCCCGGGTATGGAGCGCGTGATCACCATCATCGAGGGCGAATTGCTGCTGCTCACGGTGGACGGGTCCGAGCACCCGCTCGAGAAGTACCGTCCGTTCCGTTTCTCGGGCGAGGCTGCGTCGGGAGCCACTCTTCCGACCGGGAACATCCGGGATCTGAATGTCATCGCCCGGGAGGGAGCCTTCAAGGGCTACACGTCCATCGTGGAGATCTCCAAGAAGCGTGCGCACCCGGTCTTCGAGGGCCAGCTTGCCGTCCTGCTGGAGGGCAAGGCGACCGTTGCGCCCGGCGCGGCTGTGGAGGAAGAGTCCGACGGCGACGCCCCGGCACCCAGCGCGGCCGAACCTGTTGAGCTGTCGCGGTACGACGCTGTGGTCGGCTCCGATACCCGCAGCCCGGAAATCTCGGGCCGCGGATTCATCGCCGTGATCTCGATCGACCACGTGGAGGCCCACGCCTGAGGTGGTGACGTTAACCACCAGAAGTGGCCACCCCGCACGGGAGTTGCTAGCCTGAAATGAAGGTTCCGCTCTGGAACCTCCGGACGACGGTTCAGTACCCGGAATGCGACAAGACTGGCCAAAGGAAAATGTCATGTCGTGGATAATTCTCATTCTTTCCGGAGCACTCGAGGCCGTCTGGGCCGCAGCGCTCCACCGGTCCAAGGGCTTCCGTAAACCCGTTCCGACCGTCGTCTTCCTGGTGTCCGTTGTTGCCAGCATGGCCGGACTCGCCATCGCGATGCAGTCCATCCCCACGGGCACGGCCTACGCAGTGTGGGTTGGCGTCGGCGTCGTACTGACCGCGACGTACGCGATGGTCACCAAGGTTGAACGTGCGACGACGGCCCGACTGCTCCTGCTTGCCGGCATCGGCGCGTGTGTGGTCGGCCTGAAGGTGGTGGCGTAGCCATGACTGAGAACACAGCCAAAACCAAGAACGCCGGCAACGGAATCTTCTGGATCATCCTCTTGGCCTCAGCGCTGCTCGAAGCCGTCTGGGCCACCGCTTTGGGCTTGTCCAACGGCTTCACACAGCTCACGCCAACCGTGGTCTTCACCATTACTGCGGTGTTGAGCATGCTGGGACTGGGCATCGCGGTCAAACGAATCCCCCTCGGCACTGCCTACGCCGTGTGGGTGGGCATCGGCGCAGCACTCACTGTTGGCTGGGCCATGATCACGGGCGTGGAGTCCGCGAGCCCGCTGAAGCTGCTCTTCATCGCGGGAATCGTGGGCTGTGCTGCCGGCCTGAAGGCCCTGCCTGCCGATAAGCCGCAGCACGCCGGCGAGTAGCTCCGCGGTGGGCGCTGGTCCATTTCGATGGCTTGCTGCGCATTAGACGTCTCCTACCATCGAATGCACAGCAAGCCCCCGAATCGGGCTTCACCGCGGACACGGCCAAGGTCCATGTCAGGGAACCCAGCAGGAATACCCGCCGCGTCCACAGAGTTCACGCCAACAAAGGGCCCTCTGGAACACCTACGCGCATTGGAGAAATTCATGACTGCAGTTCAACTCGGCGACGGCCTCAAGGTCAGCCCCCTCGGCTTCGGCGGGATGGCCCTGACCCCGGTCTACGGCGGAATCGATCCTGAAGAAGGCCTGCAAACACTGAAGCATGCGGTGGACGCGGGCATCACGTTCATCGACACCGCAGATGTGTACGGTGCTGGAAGCAACGAGGAACTCGTGGGCAGGCTCTTGAAGGAGCGCCGCGACGAGATCCAGGTAGCCACAAAGTTTGGAATTGAGGGCAACCCCGCGGACGGGTACACGGGAGTCCGCGGGGATGCGCCCTACATCAGGCAAGCAGCGGAAGCGAGCCTCCGCCGCCTGGACACTGACGTGATTGACCTCTACTACCTGCACCGCCGTGACCTCCGCGTTCCGATAGTGGAAACCGTGGAGGCTATGGCGGAGCTGGTCCGTGAGGGCAAGGTCCGGCACCTCGGGCTGTCAGAAGTGACAGCCGAGGAACTCAGGCAAGCCAACGCCGTTCATCCCATTGCCGCGGTCCAGAGTGAATGGTCAATCTGGAGCAGGGATGTTGAACTCAACGTTGTTCCTGCAGCCAAGGAACTTGGCGTGGGGTTCGTGCCGTATTCGCCGCTGGGCCGTGGTTTCCTTACAGGAACCGTCAGCGCGGGCGATCTGGGCGAGAACGATTTCCGCCACAAGATCCCCCGTTTTGGTGGCGAGGCACTTGATGCGAACCAGGCCGTCGTGGCCGCGGTTCGCGAGGTAGCCAGCGGGCTGGATGCAACTCCGGCCCAGGTAGCCCTGGCTTGGCTGTTCGCCCAAGGTCAGCGCCTTGGGATTTCCGTGGTTCCCATCCCCGGCACGCGTAAAACGCACCGGATCGACGAGAACCTGGGGGCGCTGTCCCTGCAACTGGGGACAGCACAACTAGAGGTACTCGACCAAGCAGCGGCCGCCGTCGTGGGTTCACGATCGGCCGACCCCAACTGGGTGTCACAGGGCCGCGAGGCCAACCCGGCAACTGCATAGACTGACACGATGGATTCGCTTATTCACTCATTGCGTGACGTCACCATTCGCAGCATCTCCGTCAGCGAGATGAACAACAACGTGTACCTGTTGACCTCGAAGTCCACGGGTGCGCAGTTGTTGATCGACGCCGCCGACGACCTTCCGGCCATTCAGCAACTGCTCGAGGACAGTGCGTCGGACACGGCCACGAAGCGGAAACTGGTCCGGATTGCCACCACCCACCAGCACTGGGACCACGTCCGGGCTCTGCCGAAACTGGTCACCGTTACCGGTGCCAGCACTTCTGCAGGAGCGGACGACGCCGATGCGTTGCCGGTTCCGGTGGATGTCCGGCTTGGTCACGGCGACGTTGAGCGGTTTGACGACATCGAGATCACGGCAATCCACCTGCGTGGACACACCCCTGGCTCGATTGCTTTCGTGTACCAGGATCCGGACGGGCCGGCCCACATTTTCAGTGGGGACTCGTTGTTTCCGGGAGGCGTCGGCAACACACAGAAAGATCCTGCACGCTTCACTTCACTGTTGAACGACGTGTCGGAACGACTGTTCGACGCCTATCCGGACGAAACCCTGGTGCACCCTGGCCATGGACTGCCCACGACACTCGGCGCCGAGCGGCCACACCTTGAGGAGTGGCGCGCCCGAGGCTGGTGAGTCTTTAGCGGCCGCGACGCTCGTTGGACGCGGGAGCCGACGCACGACGCGGGCCGCTGCGTGCCGGACGACCTGCGCCGGAGCCACCGCGGCCGGAGTTGCCGGAGGCACCCGAACCGTAGGATCCACCGGACGTAGCGCCAGTGGCGGAAGACCAAACGGCCTTGTTTCCACCGGTGCGGGTGCTCGTGGTGGACGCCGTGCGCGGAGCCGAAGCTGAGCGCTGACCCGTAGCCGGACGACCGCTGCGGCCGTTCTGACCCTGCGAGCCGGGAACGTCGTTACGGTGAGTGGAAGCTGCCTTGCCGCGACCACGTGAGCTGCGGGCGACGTCGTCGTTCATTGCTGCCCGACGCTCAGCGCGGTTGACGTCCGTACGAACCGGTTCAGCCGCGACCTTGCCGCGTCCGTTACGACCGCCACGGCCACCAGCGGTGGGAGCAGCCTGCGTGGAACGGCGTGCGCGCTTGCGCTGGGCGTTGGCGCCGGTGGACGTGCCGCCACCCTGCGGAGCTTTCGCTGCGAGGAGGGCCGCACGGGTGCGGGGATCAACCTTGTCCGCGATGTCGCCAACGAGCTCGGCAACCAACGGGGAGTTGGCCGTGACGCGCTCGAAGTTGACGTCAACGCCGGCAGCCTTCATGAGCTTCTTGACGTCGCTCTGCTGCTCGGGGAGCGTCAGGGTGACCACAGTGCCATCGGAACCGGCGCGGGCCGTACGGCCGGAGCGGTGCAGGTATGCCTTGTGCTCTGTGGGCGGATCCACGTGGATGACGAGTTCGACGTCGTCAACGTGAACGCCGCGGGCTGCGACGTCGGTGGCCACCAGGACGCGGACGTCACCGTTGGAGAACTCGGCAAGGTTACGGTCGCGGGCGTTCTGCGACAGGTTGCCGTGAAGGTCGACGGCGGGAATGCCGGCGTCCGTGAGGGTCTTGGCAAGCTTGCGGGCATGGTGCTTCGTCCGCATGAAGAGGACGCGGCGGCCGGCGCCGGAGGCCAGTTCGACGATGAGCTGCTTCTTGACGGTCTGGTCGTTGACTACCAGGACGTGGTGTTCCATGGTGGTCACAGCGGCCTGGGGATCGTCCACGGAGTGCGTCAGCGGGTTCGAAAGGTAACGGTTGACCAGTTTGTCAACACCGTTATCCAACGTCGCGGAGAAGAGCAGGCGCTGACCCTGGGTGGGGGTCATGTCCATGAGCTTCTTGACGACCGGGAGGAAGCCGAGGTCGGCCATGTGGTCTGCCTCGTCCAGCACGGTGACCTCAACAGCTTCGAGGGTCAGGATGCGCTGGCGGATCAGGTCTTCGAGACGGCCCGGGCAGGCGATGACGATGTCGACGCCGGCGCGCAGTGCCTTTTCCTGGCGTGCCTGGGAGATGCCGCCGTAGATCACCGTGGTGTTCAGGCCCATGGCCTTGGCCAGCGGCTCGATGGTGGCGTTGATCTGGGTTGCCAGTTCACGCGTCGGTGCAAGGACGAGGCCCATGGGGCGGCCCGGCTTGCGGAAGTGCTTTGCTTCGCGCTCGGCCAAGCGGGCCACGAGCGGGATGGCGAAAGCGATGGTCTTACCGGAACCGGTGCGGCCACGGCCCAGAACGTCGCGGCCTGCGAGCGTATCCGGGAGGGTCTTCACCTGGATGGGGAATGCCTCTTCGATGCCATCTGCGGCAAGAGACTCAGCAATGGGCTTGGGCGTGCCAAGGGCAGCAAAAGTAGTCATAAACTTCATGTCTTTCGGGCGGTGTCCAGTTGCGGACATCGGCCCCCGACGCCGGTTGGGCCAGGGGTTCGCCGAGGAAAAGTCAGGTGGTCTACCGATTCGCTTCAACAGCGGTGGCCGGGACCAAATAGAACGCGTTCATCGACGCAGGATGTGCCTCTCACATGAAAAATGCCCCGCCGCGCAGCCTTTCAGGCCACCTGCTTTAGGGCGTCACCGCACATCAAGTGTTCCCAGCTTAGCAGTGATCGGCGTGAAGCCTTGCATCGGGGCAGGTCACAGGGCGTTGCGAGGCCTGCTCTACACCCCTCCGGGCACGAATACCCTGCAGAGCAGGCCCCGCAACGGGTCAGGCCTGGCGCGTGAGTTCGGGTTCGGCGTCAGGCGTGCTTGCTTCGGCAGGCGGCACACCCTGGCTGGCGCCATCCCCCGCTCTGCGGGCGGCGACCCTGGGCGCGATCAGAATCCCGACGACGGCGATCGCCGCCGTCAGCGCGAAGACCCCCGCAAACGAGTTCGTCGTCGTAAAGGCGGTAAAGACGAGTCCCGTGAGAGCCAGGGAGAGCGCGCCGCCGAGGGAGTCGGAGATGGACATGGCCGCGCTGTTGAAGCCTTGGTTTTCCGGGGTGGACATTGCCAACGTCATCACGGACAACCGCGGGTACATCAGGCCCATCCCGGCGCCCGCGAGGATCCAGCCGCCGATCGCCACGGCCGCGGGCAGGGCAAACGCGGCCGTCACCAGCGTGGAGATCACGGCAACCAGCACCAGCGCGGCTCCGATTTTCACGGCAAGATCGTCTGCAAGCCGAGTCCCCAACCGCCCCTGAACTGCAGAAGCCCCGGCCCAGGCCAGCGCGGCGCCGGTCAGCGTCAGTCCAGCAAACGTCGGTGTAAATGCGTAGCGCTCCGTCAACAGGTACGGCAGGTACACCTCGGCGCCAAAGAACGCCGCGGACGCGAGCCCGCGCACCAGGATCACGCTGGGCAACCCTCTGCGTGCGGTCAACGTTCCGCGTGGCACCAGTGGGCGGACCGCCATCAGTGCAAGGACAAGCGCGACGACGGCAATCGCCCCGCCTACGCTCGGAACCTCCGCGGACAGGTTCAGTCCGAGGACGGCAACGGCTGCGAGCGCAGCCCACCCCATGCGGCCAAACGCCCACGGGACGGGCTCGGCGACAGATTCCGAAGCAGACCCGGATCTCATCCCCCGCACAGCCGGCACCACCATCAGCAAGGCCGGAACCACCAGCCCCACCACGCCCAGGAACACCCAGTGCCAACTGCTCAACTGGGCCACAACACCTGCGGCGAAGGGTCCCACCAAGGACGGAACCACCCAGGAGGCAGCGAAGGCGGCGAAGATCTTGGGATGCAACGCGGGCGGGTACACGCGGGCCACCAACACGTAGAGGGCAACAGTCATCGCGCCACCGCCGAGTCCTTGGACCAGCCGGCCCAGCACCAGGATTTCCATAGTGCCGGCCATCCCGGCGATCAGCAGTCCCACCACGAACAACGCCACCGAGGAATACAGGGGCGCCGCCGGACCACGACGATCCGACCAGTTTCCCGCTGCCACCATGCCCATCACGCCTGTTGCCAGCGGCCCGGCGAAGGCTAGTGCGTACAGGCTGGCTCCGTCGAGGTCGCGGCTCACCAGCGGCATGATGGTGGTGACTGCGAGGGACTCGAACGCGCTGAGGAATACCAGCGCGCAGGCGCCCACGGTGGCAAGCAAGTAGGGGCGGCTCAGTATCCCGGCCGTTGAGGTGTCAGAGGTCATGGTGGTTACCCTAGAACCTCAACTAATGTTGAGGTCAATCCACCGCCCTCCACCGGAAGCAATGTCATGTCGCAAGCCCCAACCCACCGGCCCCTCACCATCGGTGAGCTGTCCGAGCGAAGCGGAGTGTCGCCGTCGGCCCTTCATTTCTACGAACGCAACGGACTCATCGAAGCCGAGCGGACGGCCGGCAACCAGCGACGGTATCGCCGCGACACATTGCGGCGGGTCGCGTTCATCAAGACCTCGCAGCGCGTTGGCCTGCCGTTGAAGGACATCCGCGACGCGTTGGACTCCCTGCCGGACGGCCGGACTCCCACCAAACGGGACTGGGCAAGGTTGTCGCTGCGGTGGCGCACGGAGCTCGACGAACGCATCGCCGCACTCCAGCACCTCCGCAACGACCTTGACGGATGCATCGGCTGCGGCTGCCTGAGCCTGAAGTCGTGCACGCTGCAGAACCCGTCGGACGAGCTCGGCGCCTCAGGGGCCGGGGCGCAGCGCTGGAGTCAGCCGAAATAGGAGGCTGACCTGCCGCCGGGTTAGAACAACGTGAAACAGGGGTCGGCTATGCGATTGCCGTCATCACGTTCCAGCCAGCGCCCACCCTTAGCCCTGGCTGATAGCCTCCATGTTCTGTCCCCGGGTAGAGCCAGAAGTCGCCGGAGAAATCTCGCGCCAGAATGTCCGGAATGTCGTCGCCATCGAAGTCGCCCGGAGTCACGATGCTGGTCATCGCATTCCAGCCGGTGCCGACTTGCCGCCGAGGTACCCAACGGTTGGACAGATCGCGCTCGTAGAGCCACAAGTTTCCGGCGCTGTCGCGTGCAAGCACATCAGTACCGGGGTTCGCATTTCTCCCAGGTCCCATGATTGCCGTCATGTCATTCCAACCGGAACCGACCTTCGTACGCGATAACCACCCGCCCATGCCATTGCCCGGATAGAGCCACAGGTCGCCTGCGCCGTCGCGGGCCAAAATGTCCGAGTGCCCGTCATAATCAAAATCTCCCGGTGCGAACACTGCGGTCATGGCATTCCAGCCCACGCCAACCTTGCTGGGTGACCACCAATACGACTGTCCATCCCCTGGATACAGCCAAAGGTCTCCGGAGTTGTCCCGCGCCAGGACATCCGGCTTCAAGTCTCCATTGAAGTCACCGGGAGTAACAACCAAGTTCATGCCATTCCAGCCAGAGCCGGCTCGAGCCCGCGTAAGCCAACCCTTGTTGGCGTTGCCCGGATAGAGCCACAGTGCACCTCCCGAATCACGGGCCAGGATATCTGTGGCGAAATCGGAGTTGTAATCCTTGCGCACGTTGTCGAGGCGAGGCGCATTGACCACCACGATGTGCCCACCGCCGCTTGTTAGTCCATAGCCCTTACTACCATCCGGGGACATCATGAAGCTACTGACCATCCTGGGCATGGGGGTACTGGCCAGAACTTGAAGCGAAGGCAAAGCAAGGACCACAGCTTTGCTGCCCAACACGTAGAGCCTCTTACCGTCCGGACTCGTTTGGACGACCGGACGCCCCGGAGTGTCTATGCCCGGGTCTGCCGTGGCAATGGGCCTCGCTGTATTCTTCGCAACGTCAATTTCAGCCACGAAGTAGTCGCCCGCGACGTTCTCTCCGTTCACGACGCGCCCCGGATATTGATCCACGACGTACGCCCGCGAACTGTCTTTAGTGAATACAGGAGCGGATACAGGCGAGTTGGTCGGAATACTTGTAAGAACCGTGTCGGTGGAAATCGCCACGACTGAGATCCCGCCCGAAGGCTTGGGATAGAAGATCTTTGTACCATCGGCAGAGATGGAGCCTTGACCCAGTCCACCTTCGATTGGAAGCGTCTTGATCACTTTGTTGGTGACGGCGCTAATGACAGTGATGGTTTTATCCGCGTAATTCGATACGTAGACCTTGTCCCCGGACGGCGCAACAAGGACCTCGTTGGCACCAGCCCCGACCGGAACAACGGCCTTCACAACTCTTGCTGCGAGGTCGATAACGTGTACCGACCCGTTTTTTAGTGGCGAGTCATAGGGCCTTCCAGACAATGCATAAAGCACGCCCCCGTTTGCTGAGATGGCTACCTTCTGGGCTTCTTCAGCCAAAGGAATCCTGGCAGTGACCGTGTGCCGGACCGTGTCCACCACAGCGATGTCAGCCGTCTCGTAACTTGTAGGCAGATACGCAGTAGATCCGTTGGGCGACATCGCAAGGTCGAACGCGTTCATTACTTCAACGCTGCCTGACACCATGTCCGGTGGGACGTAGATATCTGCAAAGTACTGACGGCCATAGACGAAGGCCCTGGACCCGTCACGACTGAACTTTAATATGCTTGCATCCACTGCAAGGGTGTCTGGAGAATCCATTGAAGCCAAGGGGACTCCCCCTTTATCTTCGCGGGACTTTGACCCGCGGATTTCAGTGACGTCGCCATGTGAACTGATGAGCTGATCGTGGGCTGAATGGGATGCGCGTTAGCAACCCCACCGCCCACCAGCAAAAGCGCTGCTGCAGCTGTCAGCGCAGCGGGCACACGAACATTGCGTGGCAGGAACACCATGAATCCCCCAGTACGAGGCGCCATCAGAATGATTCGGGCGCAGAAGGTCACAGATTATCCGCCATCGCAGGCAAAAACCAGAGGGTGTCCACCTAGCGCTGGAGTTTGCCGAACCAGCAACAGGCATTGCCTTCTGTCAGCCCGTAGCGGCACGCTTGGCATATGACTGAAATGACGCACGACGGCGGTACTTCCCTGAGCGAACAGCCCGCCAGTGCGGGCACCCACCAGCACGGGCACCAGCATGAAGGAGCGCAGCAGCGCGGCCTGAACCTCCATGAGGACGCGGACAACGCCGTTGACATGTGGGATGGCATGTACCGGGAGCGGACCAAGGTCTGGAGCGGGAATCCCAACCCGCAACTGGTGGCCGAAGCCAAGGACCTGAAACCCGGCCGGGCCCTGGACCTCGGCTCCGGGGAAGGCGGTGACGCTATTTGGTTGGCCCAGCAAGGCTGGACCGTCACCGCGCTGGACGTGTCCGCCGTCGCGCTCGAACGGGCAGCTGCGCATGCAGCGGAAGCCGGCCAGGTTGAGCGCATCACCTGGCAGCAACAGGACCTCACAGAATGGGCGCCCCAACCGGAGTTCGACCTCGTCTCGGCGCAATTCCTGCACTCGCCCCTCCTGCCGTGGCGGGATTCCGTGGCATTGGCGGCAGCGGCAGTCGCGCCGGGTGGCACGTTGTTGATCGTGGGTCATCACCCACATGGGCTGCCGTCGTGGAGCCACCACCACGATTCCGGCATGTTCTTCACTCCGGAGCAGTTGGCGGGCGCCCTGAGGCTGGACCGCGAGCCGTGGTTCGTCAATGTCCTGACGGACCGCGAGCGCACGGTCTCCGGCCCCAACGGCGAGTCCGGCAGCACCCTGGACACCGTCTTGAGGGCTACCAAGCACGCTTAGATACCGTCAGGCAGCAGCTCCCCATAGGGCGGAACCACTTTGCCCGTGGCAGTCGAGTCCGGGTTCAGCATCCACCCGACCCGCTTTGCCGTGTTCAGCATGACCACGCTCTCCACGAGTTCGATGCCCGGGATGCGCTGCTGGATGGTGAGTTCCATTTCCATAACCTCGGCGAGCGAGCGCAGCCACATGATCATGGTGAAGTTGGTGCGGCCTGTGGTGGATGCGGAGAAGCGGATGTTCCGGATGGCCCGGAGTTCTGTGGCGGCGGCTTCGTGCTCGCCTGCCGGAACGTTGGCAAACCACTGGACCGTGATGGGGAACCCTGAGAACTGCTGGGCTATTTCGCAACGGAAGGACAGCATTCGGCTGTTCAGGACCCGCCCCAGTTGCCGTTGGACCGTGGCGGGATTGCGGCCCAGAGCGCGGGCGATGTCTGCTGCTGTTGCACGACCGTCGCGCGCGAGGAACGGGATGAGCGCCAAATGGCTTTCGGGGAGCGGGACCACGATGGTGTCCGGCGCTGACGGGTTGGCCGATTCGGGTCCGGCGAGCGCCCGGAGTGCCTGCTGCTCTGCCTTGGTGAGGACGTTGAGCCGCCACGCGTAGCCGCTGGTGTGGATCCGTGTGCACAGTGCCGTGTGGTACTTGGTGAGACCACGGATTTCCTTGAGCCTGGGCAGCAGCTGAGTGCTGAACTGCTCCAGGTCCTGGGTGATGACTGTCAGCGTGAGATCGCGGTTGCTGGCGGCTTCCTCCACCGTGATGACTTCGGGAAGCTTGGCGACCGCAGAGGTCACCTCCGGCCTCAGGTGCATTTCGCAATCGATATCCACCATGGCCAGGCACATGTCCTTGGGATCACCCATCAGGTGCGCCGTGGTCCAGGATGCCCCTGCGGATTTCAACCGCTCCCATCGTGACGCCAGCGTCGTGGCGTGAACGCCCAGGACTTCACCGGCGTCGGACCAGCTGATCCGGGGCGAGATCTGCAAGGCGTTGATCAGTCGTAGATCTTCTTCACTGAGGTCCATGAGCCAATTCTCTCCTAAGCCTGCATTTTTTCTGGAAAATTCATGGCAAATGTGCATATTTCCAGATGTTTTGTGCCATGTGAAGCAGGTCACCCCAGAATGGCTTAAGGAACACGTCACCGAGATCGACCAGGAGAACAGATGACCATCGCCGCAGACGCCAAGGAACTGCAGGAGGACATCGTCCGCCTCCGCCACGACCTCCATCGCGAACCGGAAATCGGCCTGCAGCTCCCCCGGACCCAGGAAAAGGTTCTCAAGGCGCTGGACGGGCTCCCGTACGAGATCACCGTTGGCAAGGAAACGACGTCGGTCACAGCGGTTCTGCGCGGCGGTGCGGCTCACGCTTCGGCCGAGAAGCCCGTGGTGTTGCTGCGCGCCGACATGGATGGACTTCCTGTACAAGAAACCACGGGCGTGGACTACGCCTCCCGTATAGAGGGTGCGATGCACGCCTGCGGCCACGACCTCCACACCTCCATGCTGGCCGGCGCTGCCACCCTGCTTGCCGAACGCCGCGACCAGCTGGCCGGCGACGTCATCCTCATGTTCCAGCCGGGCGAGGAAGGCTTCGACGGTGCCAGCTACATGATCAAGGAAGGCGTCCTGGATGCCGCAGGCCGCCGAGCCGACACCGCCTATGGGATGCACGTGTTCTCCTCGCTGGAACCCCACGGCCAATTCGTCACCAAGCCCGGCGTCATGCTCAGTTCCTCCGACGGCCTTGTTGTCACGGTGCTGGGCGCGGGTGGCCACGGCTCCGCACCCTATTCGGCTAAGGATCCCGTCACGGCCGCTGCCGAAATGGTCACTGCCCTGCAGGTCATGGTCACCCGGCAGTTCAACATGTTCGATCCCGTAGTCCTGACCGTCGGTGTGCTCCACGCAGGAACCAAGCGCAACGTGATCCCCGAGACCGCCCGCATCGAAGCCACCATCCGAACCTTCTCAGAGGAGTCCCGGCGGAAGATGATGGAAGCAGTACCCAGGCTTCTCCATGGCATCGCAGCAGCCCACGGTTTGGAGGCGGACGTGCACTACCAGGAGGAGTATCCCCTCACCATCAACGATGAGGATGAGACCACCACGGCGGAGAAGGTCATCGCCGGAATGTTTGGCGAGTCCCGGCATACCCGCATGGCCACGCCGCTGAGCGGTTCCGAGGACTTCTCCCGCGTCCTTGCCGAAGTCCCCGGCACCTTCGTGGGACTCAGTGCTGTTGCCCCCGGCGCCGACCACACGACGTCGCCGTTCAACCACTCGCCGTACGCAATGTTCGACGACGGCGTCCTCACCGATGGTGCAGCGCTGTATGCCGAACTCGCGGTATCCCGCATCGCCGCCCTCGCCGGCAACTAAGCCCCACCTCCCAGCCCGCCCCATCTTGGAGAATCCCATGACCACCACCGCAGGAACGTCCCCCGACGTCACGGTCCACAAATCCCACGCGCGGACGCTCGTTGGAACCGGCATCGGCAACGCCGTTGAATGGTACGACTGGGCGATCTACGCGACGTTCTCACCATTCATCGCCAGCGCCTTGTTCAGCCAGGCCGACCCCACGTCAGCCGTGCTGTCCACCTTGGCGATCTTCGCCGTCGGGTTTGTGGCCCGTCCGTTTGGCGGTTTCGTGTTCGGTTGGATCGGCGACAGGATCGGGCGCAAGACGTCCATGACCGTGGCTGTGGCACTGGGCGCGGTGGGCAGCCTCCTCATTGGCGTCGCGCCGACGTTCGCCGCCGTCGGCGCCTTCGCATCGGTAATGCTCCTGATCGCACGGCTCATCCAGGGCCTTGCGCACGGCGGTGAGTTGCCGTCGTCGCAAACGTACTTGTCCGAGATGGCACCCAAGGAACACCGCGGATTCTGGGCGACCCTTATCTACACCTCGGGCACCGCCGGGATCCTGGCCGGAACGCTGCTGGGGGCCATCCTGACCAACGTGCTGAGCAAGGAAGACATGAGCGCTTGGGGTTGGCGGATCCCCTTCCTCATCGGTGGAGTCCTGGGCATCTACGCCCTCTTCATGCGGGCCAAGATGAAGGAAACCGAGGCCTTCGAGGCAGAGTCCACCGATGAGAAGCGTCTGCCCATCTGGCCGCAGATCGTGAAGTACCGCAAGCAGGCGCTGCAGGTGATCGGCCTGACAGTTGGCCTCACCGTTGTTTACTACATCTGGGGCGTCGTGGCTCCGAGCTACGCAGCAACCTCCCTGAAGATGGACCGTGGCGAAGCCCTCTGGGCCGGCGTGGTGGCCAACGTGGTGTTCATTGCGGCGCTGCCGTTCTGGGGGAAGCTCTCCGACCGCATCGGCCGCAAGCCCGTGCTCATCGTCTCCGCCGCCGGCGCCGCCCTCCTGCACTTCCCCATGACATGGCTGCTCAAGGATTCGCCGTGGCAGCTGGCCGTGTCCATGTCCGTGATGCTGTTCTTCATCGCCGGCAGCGCTGCCATTGTCCCGGCCGTCTACGCCGAGCTGTTCCCGACGCACATCCGCACTATCGGCGTCGGAGTTCCGTACTCCATCTGCGTGGCCGTGTTCGGCGGTACGGCCCCGTATCTGCAGACCTGGCTGGGTACCATCGGCCAAGCCCAGCTGTTCAACGTTTACGCGGTGATCCTGCTCCTGGTGGGCATCGCGTTCGCCTTCTCCATCCCGGAGACCAAGGGCAAGGACCTGACCGTCTAAGTCTTCCCAACTGGGTGACAGCACGTGTTCCAATGAGCCCTCATTGCGACGTGTGCTGTCACCTACTTGGGTTAAACGAAGCGGTCGCGGCCTGCCCGGTAACCAAAGAACGCAGCCAGGGATCCGACCACCAGGAACAGTATTCCGGCTGCTGCGAACCCACCCGTGGCCTGGTGCAGATGTCCTACCAACAGGGTGCCAACTGAACCTACTCCGTAGCCAACTCCCTGCATCATCCCGGACAGGTGCGCGGCGGTATGGGCGTCACGGGTGCGGACCATGATCATGGTGAGGGCCACCGCGGTGAGCGATCCTTGGCCCAGCCCGTTCAACCCCGTCCAGACCCAGATGAGTTCGGTGGGGCCGAAGATCGTGAGCGCGAACCCACCGCCCGTCATCAAAGCCACCACCATGTTGATGATCCGCTGGTCCTTGAAACGTGTGGCCAACGCCGGGGCAAACAGTGAGCCCAGCATCTGCAGCACGATCGACACCGAGACGATCAGACCCGCCGTGCTGCCGTCTATCCCCCGATCGCGCAGGATGGGCGCCATCCAGGCGAACACACTGAACGACATCATCGCCTGCAGCACCATAAACATCGTGACCTGCCAGGCTACGGCTGAGCGCCACACGTTCACGCCACCGTGGACTGCCTGGTGCTTTACCGCCGGCTGGCGGATTGCCACCGGCAGGAAGAGCAGAAGTACGACGGCGGCAGGCACCGCCCAGAACCACAGCGCCGAGGTCCAGTGGCCGGTTGCCGTAAACACCGGATACGTGAAGCCCGCGCCAAGGGCAGCCGAAGCGCAGATCGCAGTGGTGTACAGGCCGCCCATCAGGCCCAGACGGTGCGGGAAATCCCGTTTGACGACGCCCGGAAGGAGGACGTTGCAGAGCGCTATTGCGGCACCGCAGGCAGCTGTTCCGGCCAGAAGTGCGGGCAAGTGGCCCATGCCCGGGAACTCCACAGGCCGCAGGAGCAAGCCTGCCGTCAGTACTGCCATGGCTCCGAGAAGCACCCGTTCCGCGCCGAATCTCCGGGCGAGGATGGGTGCCAGGGGTGCGAAGACGCCCAGCAAGGTGACCGGCACGGTGGTGAGGACCACCAGCGACCAGCCCGGCAGGCCGGCGTCGGACGTGATCTCCGGGAGAACGGCTGAGAAGCTGGAGAAGACGGTGCGGAGGTTGAGCCCGATCAACACGAGGCAGATGGCCAGGTACACGAGGCCCCGCTTGCCACGGAGTTGCGTGGGATCCGCTGGTGGTTCCTCGCCGATCTCGGCGTCCGCTGCGAGGTCGGACAGGACTGATTTCTCTGGGTAGCCGGGCGTCGTCGAGGAGGTCACACGTCCTATTCTGTCAGCCGGGTTGAACCAGGTGCTTGGTGGGCAGGATGTGACCGGCTTTGACAGGGGTTTCCCTTGCCGTCAAGGAACGATCTCCTGACCGCTCCACACACCGGCTTTGGGGGTGAACCTCCAGCGCCTGTGCGTACTCCCTGAAAGGTCGAGCCAATCCACGTCTGCCATTTCAATTGCCATCCAGGCAAAACGGTCAAACGCCATTTCACCCACAACCGGCCCCCCATCGGACTCCGAGGAACCCGGGAGGGGCGTGCCCGGAACACTGCCCGAGGCATAGAGATGACGGCCGCCCGGGCTTACCCGGTCCCAGGCACGGCTTCGCTCGTCAGCGTCATCAATGAAGGACGCAGTACCTCTGATGCGCAACTGCACCCCACGGTTGTCGTCGTACATCGTCAGAGCAACAGAGGGTACCCGTTCAATCTCAGCGACCTTCTCGGAGAAAGCGTTGGTGGCAACCATGATCTGTCCCGTCACGCGATCGAAGGCACGGAGAATGACGGCACGGATCCTCGGTCCTCCGTCCAGCCCAAGGCTCCCAAGGAAACCCAGAGTGAACGGGGTGCGCCCTGCGGTGGCATCTGCCAAGGACGTAAAGACCTCTTCAAGTTTCTCTTCGCTTGCAACCATTCCCCTATTCTCGCGTCGCCGGCCAATTGCATCAACGAAACGTCTCCCCTCCTGAGAAGGAGCAAAGGCACGTCTCGTTCAGGCAAGCGGACCACCCGGTGCCCTGGCTCTCGCCGGGAGAACACACAGCCCCAACCAAAGTATTCTGGAAGCGATGAGTGAAACCCCAGATTCCCCGCGACCCGTCACGCCCGGCACCCAGGCCTCCTTCGGTACCTATGGCGGCCGTCCGGTCAGCTTTGTGCGCCGTGGCACCCGTCTGCAGGGCCGCCGGCAGACAGCGTGGGAAGAGCACGCTGAGCGCTGGGCCATCCAGGTTCCACGGCACGTCGCCAACACCTCCGTCCACCCGGACTACACCTTCGACGCCGAGGCCGTGTTTGGGCGCAAGGCACCCCTGATCGTGGAGATCGGTTCGGGTTTGGGCGACGCCGTGGTGCACGCGGCCGAGCAAAACCCGGACAAGGACTTCCTGGCCGTCGAGGTCTACACACCCGGTTTGGCGAACACCATCATCAAGATCAACAGCCGTGGCCTGACCAACGTGCGTGTGGTGGAAGCCAACGCCCCCGAGGTCCTCGAGTCGATGCTCCCGGAGGGCTCGGTCAACGAGCTTTGGGTGTTCTTCCCGGATCCGTGGCACAAAGCCCGGCATCACAAACGCCGGCTCATCCAGCCCGCGTTCGCTTCGGTCGCCGCAAAGGCCCTCGAAAAGGGTGGCTACTGGCGCATCGCTACGGACTGGTCCAACTACGCAGTGCACGTCCGCGAAGTGCTGGCAGATTCCACGGAATTCGAGAACATGCACGAAGGCGAGCGCAGCGGCGAGGAGAGCCCGCTGACGCAAGTGTGGCAGTCCGGCGTCGAGTCTGTTGTGGGCGGCGCACCGGTAAGGGAAGGCCGCGCGCCGGTCAGCACCGAGCACACTGGTCCGAACGAGGGCGTGGATGAAGAAGGGGGCTGGGCTCCCCGGTTCGACGGCCGCATCCGGACCAGCTTTGAGAACAAAGCCCACGAGGCCGGGCGCATGATCTTCGACCTCACCTACCGCAAGATCTAGCCGAAGGACCTTTGGGGGGGAACCATGAGCTATCAGCCACCGATCGACTACTACCAGCAACCCCAACGGACCGGTAACCGCGGCCTTGCCGCCGGGATCACCAGCATCATCGCAGCCGTGCTCTCGCCGATCGCAGCCGTGGTCAGCGTCCCCTTGGGCATCGCAGCCGTCGCATCCGCCATGAGCCGTTACAACGAGGGCAACGATGCCTGGTGGTTTGGTGCGCTTGTCCTGGCGGGGATTGCGGTGGTGCTGGCGATCGTTGCTGTGGTGAGCGGGCTGATCGCCGTCTTCCGGGCCGGCCGCATGAACGCCGGACGCATCACGGGCATCATCGGTTTGGCCATCATGGCGATCAACATCTTTGGCATTGTCTTCATGGTGTTCCTGGTGCTCGGTTCAGGTCAGGGGTTTTAATGCCGCAGGTGCGCGCCGAACGATTCATCCGCTTGGATCCGGAGACCGCCTTCGCTCTCTCCCAGACCACAGGCGCATTCCGACTCACATGGGACCCGTTCATCTCCTCCCAAGCTTTTCTGGACGGAGCTACGGCAGCCGGTAAAGGTGTGCGGACACGGACCGTCTCCCGTATGGGCCTGAAAATGGTCAGCGAATACGTCTCCTACACGCCACCCCGCAACGTGGGCATGAGCATGGTTTCGGGGCCGTGGTTCTTTGAAAACTTCGGCGGTGGTTGGCGGTTCACGCCCGACGACGGCGGCACCCGGGCGGTCTGGAAGTACACCTTTTCGTGCCGGCCGGCTCTGGTGAAGCCGTTGGCCGAGAGGCTGGGCGGCTGGCTGCTGGGCAGGGAAATCGAGCGGCGGATCGAGGCATTTGCCAAGGCCTGCGAGAACCCTGCGCTGGTGGCCGAACTGCGGGCGCAGAGTACCGATGGCGTGGAGAAATAGCGGCTACGGAACGGAGATGGAGGCCACCGTTTTCTCGGCTTCATCGCGAAGCTCAACCCCAGCGATGCCAGCCAACTGCACCGGAGTGGCCCCGGTGATCTTGATCCGGCCGCTCTGAGTGGCCGTCCATCCGCAGGTGCGTTCTTCGGCGCCGTCCCGGCCCTTTACCCACAAATACAGAGTGCCTTCCAGCGGCATCGAGCGGCCCTCCACAGCGAGCTCAGTGCCCCAGTTCTTTTTCACCATGCCCACTGTCAACTGCAAACCGTTGTCCGACTGCACCGAGTAGCTTGCGTCCGGTTTCGGGGGCTGGTTCAGCAGAGGTCCGGCGAGGAAGCCAACTGCAAGACAAGCAGCGGCAACCGCGCCCACCACAGCCGCCCACCGCCGTCGTGATTTCCGCCGACGGACCGACAGATCCACCAGGACTTTTTCAGGAAGCGCCTCAGGTTCCAACGGTGAGAGCGTCTCCGCTCCCCCAGCGACCGTGAGCGCGACAGCGTCAGCCCGGGGAACGGCGTCGAGCAGTGCGGGCAGGCTTTCAAGCTCCTCCAGCTCACGGCGACACTCAGCGCAGGTGGCGAGGTGGTCCTCAAACGTGCGGGCTTCGTCGGCCTCGAGTCCACCCAGAAGGTAGGCGCCCAGTAACTGGTGGACGGAGTTGCCGGTCATCGTTCCACCCCCATTTCGTCAAGGATTGTTCGGAGGGCTTTCACAGCGTAGAAAGCCCGGGACTTCACGGTTCCCGCCGGGATGTTCAGCTGCAATGCTGCCTCGCTGACGGTGAACCGCTGGTAATGCAGGGCCACCAAAACCTGCCGGTGTTCGTGGCTGAGCCGGAGCAACGCTTCCTCCATGAGCACCCTGTTCAGGAGCTCGTCCACGCGTTCGGTGGCCGCGTGGTCCGGGAGGTCCTGTTCACCGGCTTCAGTAGGGCGCCGCTGCGCCTTCCTGTAGTTGTCGATAATGACGTTGCGGGCTGTCCGGAAGAGGTAGCTGCGAAGGCTTCCCGTGATCTGAGGGGCATGTTGCCACACCTTGAGGATGGTTTCCTGCACGACGTCGTCGGCTTGGTGGGCGTCAGAGGTGCAGCTGAGAACGAAGCGTTTCAGAGCCGTGCCATGGTCGCGGTAGATCGCTGCCACTACGTCCTCGTCCAACGGCATGGCCACCTCCCTCACTGTTGTCCTCCGCCCCTTCGCCTATACGACGACGCGCGCAGGTAAATGGTTCAGCCTTGTGAACCATTCTTCCTCCAGCTACTGGGGTGTTGCGCCGAGATCGCGGGAAGCCTGCGATGTCGCCGAAAGGTTCCATGCGAACAGGCAGGGTTCGCGCGAACTCGCGAGCCGGCCGCATCACCCGAGCGCACGAAGGACGCGCTCCTTGAAGGCACGCTCTTTGAAAAGGTCCTTCCATTCGATCCGGATAAACCGCCAGCCCTCCTCGACGAGTGCCTTCTCCCGCCGTCGTTCTTGAAAGATGACCTCGTCTGTCGGATTGAAGTCGAAATACTTCGTTCGACCATCGAACTCCAGCGCCAGTTTTTCCTCTTCCCAAGCAAAGTCCATGCGATGACGACCCAACCGGGACTGCACCTCGAATTGTGGCTGCGGAGGCTTGATGCGCAACCTCTGCATCAACTCACGGGTCAGTGTCTCGCCGGCAGACTCGGACCGCGGATCCGCGTTGGCCAAGGCCTTGCGGAGCGTGCGGACACCCCGCTTTCCGGAGGAGGCTGCTGCCAGATCTTCAAGTGCGTCGATGTCGGCGCCTACGCGTAATCCGTGGTCCATGATCACCAGGGCTTTCGGATAGCTAAGCATTCTGGCGCAGTCGAATATGGTGCGGTCCAGCGTAGTCGCCCGCAAACCCTGAACCGGCACAATATCGTCCTCAGTGAAGGTTTCCGTGTGTCCCCGAACATCCTTGCCCCAGCGGTCCGAGGATGGCCTGGCACAGTGCAGGACATGAATCTTGTCGTCCACGCCCCATACGAACAGGCCGTGGAGCCGTGCCGCAGACAAATGGCTGTAGGTGAAACCGCCTGTCGACGTGGTCAGTGTTCCGTGGGCATGGGCCATGATTCGCTCACGGGCCTGCCTCCCAGGACCAAGCTGGTTCCATTTTTCGGCCCTGATATAGCAGCCATATCTCAGGCGATGCAGTTCTCCTATGTCCACCAGCGCCTTGATTTTTCGACTGTTGAGACCGAAACGGAGTAACTCGTCGGTTCTCCACATGTATCCGCTTGGAGGAAGCGGGGGGACGATGCGCTGACGTGATGTTGGTTCCATCGGCTTAGCATGGCAACGATCAGGGAGCCGTAGGAGGGCATTTTTCCTCTATGTGGATACCCGGGCGTCGAGGCCCCGGAAACGGTGTGAGTACGCCGGAAGTTTGCCCACGCCGCCGCAGCTTTGGGGCGAATTTGGGGGCCTAAACCCCAAGCCAGGCCGAGGTATGGGTCCGCTAGACTGCAGGCTACTCACTGGGGAGAGAACATGACACAGGACATCAGCAGCAAAAAGACGCCGACCTTGACGTTCCTGGGGGTGCAGGAAATCGCGTGGACTCTGGGGCTGATTGCCATGATCATCAACGCGACAGAGCGGGGCCTGGACTGGATCTGGGTGGGCCTGCTTGTCTGCTGGCAAGCGTCCATCATCTGGGGCTTCATCAAGTTCCGGCAAGCCAGCAACGCAACGCCCAAGGCTTAGAGCACCGAATTCGCCGGAATCACTGCGAGGTCGCTGGAACGCTACAGCAAACCCGCAGCGTTCCGGCGACCTCGGCGGTAAAGGCTTAGGCGTCGGCGAATTCCTCGGACTCTTCAAACTCTACGGCGGCGATGATTTCCTTGGTCTCCGGGTGGATCATGAAGGCCTCGTCGTCGTCCTCGATCATGAGGTAGTCGCCGTGGTCGGTGGAGAAGTGCCAGGCGAGGGTCTTGACGCCGTCGTGCTCGTAGTTGGGATCGCCCATGGTGATCTTTTCCAGGGCGTAGCCGGCTACATCGCACAGTTCGCGGATGATGACCTCGAACTCCGGGGCGTTGGCGAGGGCTTCTTCGTCAGCTTCGGCCTGGCGTTCGGCGAGGTCCGGAATCAGTGCGACGCGCTCGGCGATGTGCGCTTCGATTTCTTCGTCGGTCAGGACCAGCAGTTCGGACTGGTCGCGGAGGTAGGCCGCGTTGAGGTCGATGATGTCCTCTTCCTCGAGCAACGCTTCAAACTCGCCGTCGAGCTCGTCCAAGGTAACCACCGAGGAAGGCGGCGTTTCGGACTCGTCCAGTTCGCCGTCGAGGTAGGCCTCTGCTTCGTCCTCGGTGAGTGCATCGAACGTGGCCGCCGTGCGGTTGAAGAGGTCCAGGTGGCGGGTGGCGCCCATGCCTTCGAGGCCTGCGCGGACGTAAGCATCCACTTCCTCGCGTTCCGGTGCGGTGAAGACGTACTGGGCGAATCCGCCGGACAGTGCCTGGGTCAGGTAGAAGTCCACAAAGAAGCTGTTGAGCGCAGCGGGTGCGATTTCGTCGCTGTTGAGGAGCTCCTGGTACATCTGGTTCACGACGTTGACGTTGGAATCCACTACATCCGCGTTGCCGGCTTCGAAGCTGGTCTTGTTCAGGACGACGGGGTACTCGTTGGTAGTCATGGGAAATCCTCACTGCTGAAAGCTGATGGTGCTCCGGACACTTTCAACGTACGCGTGGGAGCGGCGCGGCAATCGAGGAAGAGGTTAACGGAGGGCGAAGTTTGGGAGCCGTTTTCTGCTGACTAAGATTGAGCAGATAACCTCCTGCCGAAAGTAGCCCGACGCATGCCGTCCCACACAGACGAAACCTGGGAACTGGCCATACAGACTCCTGCCATTAACGACCGCTCCCTGGCGGCCGGACTGGCCTATGCCATGGGCAGCCGCGTCAGCGGGATTACTTTCGACGCGGCCACGGGCCTTCTGATGGGCAAGGTCCGCGGGACCGGTCCGCAGCCGTATTCGACGTCGGCAAAACTGGTTCGCAAGCCAAGCGGCTGGAGCTGCACGGTAGGGATCTGCAGTTGCCCGGTCCGCAAGGACTGCAAGCACGTGGCCGCGCTGCTCTTCACTGCGGAAGACCACCCCACCATCCGGGCCCAGCTCCTCTCGCAGGCACCCGGAATTCAAACCTCAAGGGTTGGCTCGGGCCAGCAGGGCGGCAGCGCCCGTCCGGCGTGGGAACAAGCCCTCAACAGGCTGATCACGAAGCCAGGCACTGCTCCGAGCGCGGCAGGCATCCAGCTCGCCCTCCAGTTCGAGGTGGAAGAGCCCGCCGCCCACTTCTCCTACACAGGCCGCCGCGACCCCATGCGCAGCGTCCGCCAACTCAAGGCCCGTCCTGTGATGATGGGCGCCAAGGGCAAATGGATCCGCGGCGACGTCTCCTGGAACAACCTTAGTTATGTGAGCTTCCGGCGGGAATTCAACGAGGTCCACGTCGAATGGCTTCAGACCTTCCTCGCCGCCCACGGTTCCAGCAACGGCCGCCAGCAACCGTCGGGGGCCATGTGGCTGAGCCTGAACGACTTCGCTGCCAAGAACCTCTGGACCCTCCTCGCCGACGCCACCAAAGCCGGCATCCCCCTCATCCACTCCGCTGGGAGCGAGCCCGTCAGCGTCGAGACGCAACCCGCCGTCGTCGGACTAAGTTTGGCGCGTCTGGACGCCGCCCAGGACGCCACAACGGAAGCGCACGACGGCGGCCTGCAACTGGCACCGTCAGTCACCGTGGCCGGGGAGCCGGTTGACGCCGCCTCGGTGGGCTTCCTGGGCAAGCCGGCAAACGGAATCTTCTTCACGCATTCCGGGGACATCCTGCCCGGGGTGCCGCAGCAAAAGAACCTGATCACCCTGGCCCCGATCGAGGGTGGCATCACTGACGAGCTCCTGGAATTCGTCATGGACGGCCAAACGCTTCAGATTCCTGCCGAGGATGAGAGCCGCTTCCTGACGTCGTTCTATCCGAAGTTGCGGCAATCCACGCCGGTACAGGCCGCCGACGAATCGGTGGAGCTGCCCACTCTGGCTGTTCCCACGTTGTCCCTGCTGGCCAATTACGGCAACGATCACAAGGTCCGGCTGCACTGGGAGTGGCATTACAAGTCCGGCACCCTGGTCACCGCCCAACCCTTGTGGCGGCATCCTGACGACCGTGGCTACAGGGACGACCCCGAAGAAGCCCGCATCCTTGAGTCGCTTGGCCGGCCGTGGGATGTGGTTTCGGCGTTGGCCGAGTCCGCCACGGGCGGTTGGGGCGCTCCGCGGCTCGCGGCGTCAACGGAACTGGGCGGCTTGGACACACTGGCGTTCACCGAAGAGGTCCTCCCGGCCCTGAGGGAATTGCCAGACGTCGTGGTGGAAACCTCCGGCGACATCGCCGATTACCGTGAAGCTGCCGAAGCTCCCGTTGTGTCCATCTCCACCAAGGAAACGGCCAGCGGCGACTGGTTCGACCTCGGCATCGTCATCACGCTTGAGGGCGAACCCGTCTCCTTTGCCGCAGTGTTCTCAGCCCTCGCGGCCGGGATGAGCCGCATGCTGCTGCCCAGCGGAGCCTACTTCTCCCTGGACCTGCCGGAACTGCACCAGCTGCGGGCGCTGATCGACGAAGCCCGATCCCTGCAGGACAACCCGGACAACAAGGACGGCACCCTGCAGATCAGCCGCTTCCAGGCCGGGCTCTGGGACGAGCTCGCCCAGCTCGGGATTGTGGACGAGCAAGCCGCCGCGTGGCGTGAGGCCGTGGGCGGATTGCTCGACGACGGCGTGACCGGGCTGCCGCTGCCGGCAGGCCTCAACGCTGAGCTGCGTCCGTATCAGCTGGAAGGATTCAACTGGCTCAGCTTCCTGTACAAGCACAGCTTGGGCGGGGTTCTGGCCGATGACATGGGCCTGGGCAAGACCGTGCAGGCCATCGCGCTGATTTGTGCAGCCAAGGACTTGGCCGCGGAGACTGCTGCCGCCGCCCAGGGTGACTCTGTTGAGGTGACTCCGCGGGCTCCCTTCCTGGTGGTTGCCCCTACGAGTGTCGTGAGCAACTGGGCGCTGGAAGCGCAGCGGTTCGCTCCCGGGCTCGTGGTGCGCACTGTCGGTGAAACTTTCGCCAAGAGCGGCCTGTCACCGGCGGACGCGTTGGCGGGTGCCGACGTCGTTATTACCTCCTATGCCCTCTTCCGCATTGATTACGACGCCTATGCATCGTTCCATTGGGCCGGGCTCATGCTGGACGAGGCGCAGTTCGTCAAGAACCACCAGTCCAAGGCGTACCAGTGCGCGCGGAAGCTGCCGGCCAGGTTCAAGCTGGCCATCACAGGCACCCCGCTGGAGAACAACCTGATGGAGTTCTGGGCGCTGACGTCGATTGTTGCGCCGGGACTGTTCCCGAGCCCCAAACGGTTCGCCGAGAACTATCAAAAGCCGGTGGAAAAGAACGGCGACTCGGCGCAGCTGGGCAAGCTCCGGCGTCGTGTGCGTCCGCTGATGATGCGCCGCACCAAAGAGCAGGTCATCAAGGACCTGCCACCCAAGCAGGAGCAGATCCTGGAGGTCGTGCTGAACCCGCGGCACCAGAAGGTTTACCAGACGCACCTGCAGCGTGAGCGACAGAAGATCCTGGGTCTGATCGATGACGTGAACAAGAACCGCTTCACCATCTTCCAGTCGTTGACTTTGCTGCGGCAGCTGAGCCTGGATGCGTCGTTGGTGGATTCGTCATTGTCCGGCGTCCGCTCCTCGAAGCTCGATGTGTTGTTCGAGCAGTTGGAGGACGTCATCTCCGAGGGCCACCGGACGCTGATTTTCAGCCAGTTCACCGGGTTCCTGGGGAAGGTCCGCGAGCGCCTGGACGAAGAGGGCGTGGAGTACTGCTACCTCGACGGCAGCACCCGGAACCGCGGCGACGTGGTCAGCGAGTTCAAGAACGGTGCCGCACCGGTGTTCCTGATCTCGCTGAAGGCTGGTGGCTTTGGGCTCAACCTGACGGAAGCCGACTACGTGTTCCTGCTGGATCCGTGGTGGAACCCGGCGTCCGAAGCCCAGGCCGTGGACCGCACGCACCGTATTGGGCAGGCCCGGAACGTCATGGTCTACCGACTGGTCGCGAAGGACACCATCGAGGAGAAAGTCATGGCGTTGAAGGCCAAGAAGTCACAGCTGTTCGCAGACGTGATGGAAGGTGACGCCTTGGCCGGAGGCTCATTGACGGCGGACGACCTGGCGGCGCTGTTCGCGGAGTGATCTCCCAGTCAGTCGTCCAGCCGCACACCGCGCAGCAACAGCATGGTCCCGCCCACAGCAACCGCGGAGGCCAGGAACACGCCCGCCGCCCCAAGCCCTACCGCCACCACACCGATGACGCTGGGCAGGACCACTTGGCCCACCCTGTTTCCGGCAAGCCTCAAGGCCAGCGCCCGCCCGCGTTGGCCTTCCGGCGCTTGGGCCGAGAGCCAGGACATCGTCAGGGGTTGGCCAATTCCCAGCCCGAGGCCGAGGAATGCCATGACCACAAACAGCAGCCACTCGGGCATCGGAACGGCGGCCACAGCCAGGGCCCCCGTGGAGATGGCCAGGCTCAGGATCAGCAACTTCATGCGTCCCAGCTTGCGGGACACGCTGCCCAGACCCAGCCGGGAAACCATGGAGAACACCGCTCGGACGGTCAGCATCAGGCCCACCGTGGCCGCCGTGAGGCCGCGTTCGGCGCCGAGTGCCGGCAAGTAGACAACAGTCAGGTCCACTACGGCCAGCACGGTGGCGCTGGTTGCCAACGCGCGGATCACGCCGGGAGTCCTGAGGAGTGCGGCCGCGCTGCCCTTGGGACCGCCCTTGGCCGTGCGCCTGCCTCGGCTGACCTTCGAAGAAATCACGAACGTGGTCAGGAACATCACCAAGCTCATGGCAGTCGCGAGGAGGAAGATCGCCTGCGTGTTCGGGCGAACGGCAGCACCGCCCACCACGGAAATGGCCAATGGTCCCAAGGCCTGGCCCAAGGACGCGGCGAAGGTCAGGTACCCGAAAGCAGAGTCCAGCCGCGAGGAAGCCGCGTTGTTCGCGACCACCGCTTGCTGCCCCACCACACAGGCCAACTGCCCGGCACCCAGAAGCGCGGTTCCCGCTACAAGCGCAGGGACTGACGTCCCCCAGAACAACAGAAAAGCGGAACAACCCAGTACGACGGCGGCCCCGATCGCCATGAGCCGACGCTCACCGAGGCGGTCCACCAGTCCGCCGATGGGCAGGGCGAGCAGCAGGGGAAACACAGCGTAGCTCGCGGCGAGAAGTCCCAACGCGAACCCCGGAACATCCAATTCGAGCGCGCGGTACGTGGTGGCCGGACGGACCAGGAACGTGACGGCCTGGATGAGCGTCGAGTGGATCAGCAGCGCCGTGGAGGAACGCCTTCCAAGTTCGCCGATCATTCGACCACGAGGCCGGAGCTGGAGATGACCCGCAAGGTCTCATCCCGGGCGCCGATGACATGATCGAAGGCGACCTTGGCTGCCTTCTCCGCATCCTTTGAAGCTATCGCTTCGACCAAGAGCCGGTGATTGGCGAGTGCTTCATCGCGGCGTTCGGGGGCGTTGTTGGTGAAGTATCGGTAGCGCTCAACCTGGCTGGCGATCTGTTCATGGAAGCGCTGGGCCCAGGAGTTCCCAGCGATCCTGGCGATCGCAGCATGCAGGGCAACCCCGTACTTCATGGCCTCGTCGGCGAACTCCACCATGGCAGCATTGCGTGCCAGTATCCCGCGGAGTTCTTCCAGGTCCGCGGCGGTGGCGTTGGCGCAGGCCTCCCGTGCCATCAGGGACTCCAACGCTGCGCGAACATCGTACAGCTCGGAAATCACCTTCTCATCCAGCGCGGGAACCAGGACTCCTCCGGTGGATTGCTGCTCCAGCAGGCTCTCGGAAATCAGGCGTCGGATGGCTTCGCGAAGGGGCGTGCGACTGACGTGCAAGGCAGTGGCCATGGCAGGTTCGTAGATGCGCTCACCCGGCTTCAGCTCGAGGCTAAGGATCCGGCGCTTCAACTCGCCGTAGACAAGGTGCGCCCCCGTGTTTCGTGGTTGTTCTGCCATGCGTGCCGCCTCAAGAGAAGTGTACTTGTATACATCTATACAACCATGACCCAGAGGAGGGCAAAGTTGTTACACCTGTGACCACTTCTGATTGACCACGAACGAGCCTGTTCGAGTGCCTTGTTGCGCCCCCAAGAGCCTCATAGTCTCGGCTTTGCCCGGCCTTCCCGGAAACCGGGCAGCACCCGATGAAACCCCGACGATGAGGTCCACCCATGGCGTTTTCCGCGCGAAGAATCCGAAGGCCAGTGGCAGTACTGGCGGCAGCCGTCACAGCAGCCGCCGGCCTGGCACTCATGCCCGCAACCACACCAGAAGCACAAGCCGACGACGCAACAGCTGTCACCATCACCCCGAACCCCGCCACCCGCGGCGAAGCGTTCGAAGGGTGGGGAACCAGCCTGGTGTGGTTCGCGAATGCGACGGCGGGCTACTCCCCGAGCTGCGGGAGGAGCTGTACCAGAAGGTGTTCGGGGAGGACGGACTCAACCTCAACATCGCCCGCTACAACGTGGGCGGCGGAAATGCTTCAGACGTAGCCAATTACCTCAACGATGGCAGCGCTGTGGAGGGATGGTGGAAGCCAGTAGCTGAAGCGCAACCCGGCCAGCCGGCGTCGAACCTTTACAACCCGGACGGAACCGTGGACAAAACGCAGGCCAACAAGCTCGCGTTCCTGAACGAGTGGGATCCTGACGACCCCGCGTCCTACAACCCCGACGCCGACAAGAACCAGCGGTGGTGGGTGGAACGCCTCGCCGCAGACCAGCAGATCACCCACTGGGAGGCCTTCAGCAACTCCCCGCCGTGGTTCATGACCAAGAGCGGGTACGTATCCGGCCAAGTGAACACCGCCAAGGGTGAAAACCTCCTGCCCGAAGCGGAAGCCAAGTTCGCGGCCTACATGAGGAACGCCGTCGAGCTCCTCGAAAAAGGCAGCGGCATCACAGTGGACACCATCGATCCGTTCAACGAGCCGAACTCCGGCTACTGGGGCACGGACATCAACGCCGCCACCGGCAAGCCGCCCACCACATACACCCAAAAGCAGGAGGGTGCGCTGATCTATCCGGCCGCCCAGGACCGCGTGACCAGGCTGCTGGCCGATGAGCTCAAAAAGGGCAGCACGGACGCCGTCATCTCCGCGATGGACGAGACGGATCCCAGCAAGTTCATGACCAACTGGAACGGCTACAGCCAGGAAGCCAAGGACGCAGTTGCGCAGCTCAACGTCCACACCTACGGCACCAACGATCGTCGTCGGGTCCGCGACCTCGCCGGTTCCACCGACAAGCCGCTGTGGATGAGCGAGGTTGGCGGATTCTGGACCGGCAACCCGGTGCTCGGCGACTCCACCAGCGGCTGGGACCGCTCCAATATCACCAACGGACTGGGCATCGCCGGCCGCATGGTCAACGATCTCCGCGAACTCGACCCCAACGCGTGGGTCTTCTGGCAGCCTGTGGAGGACACGTACAAGCAGGAGAAGGCAGACAAGGGCTGGGGCTCCATCTACATCGACTTCGACTGCAATTACGAAGGCCGCGAAGGCTTCTCCAACCGCCGCATCAACGATGGCGCATCCCAGGAACAAGCCAAGTGCAAGGTCCTGACCAACCAGAAATACAACACCACCAGGAACTTCACCCACTACATCCGGCCTGGCGACTTCCTCATCCAGAACGACAACGCCAAGACGGCCAGCGCCCTCCGCGCCGACGGCAACGGCGCAACGCTGGTCCACTTCAATGACACCCCGACGGCGGAAAAGGTCACCATTGATCTCAGCCGCTTCGGCAGCATCGCGCCCGGCGCCAAGGTCACGCCCGTGGTCACCACCAAGTCGCCGCTGGATGACATTGAGAAGAATGCACTCGTCAAGGGCGCGCCAGTCGCCGTCGACACCGCGGCCAAGTCCGCGACGCTTGACGTTCCCGCCGCATCCGTGGTGACGTTCGTCGTCGACGGCGTCAGTGGAGTTTCGGACGATGCCGCGCCTGTGCAGGACGGCCACAGCTATCACCTCAGTGGTGAGGCGAGCGGCAAATACCTGACGGGCCGCTCCAATGGTTCTGCCTCAATTGAAGAAATGGGCACGGATGCTGCCGGTGTGGCTCCGCAGATGTGGACGTTCAACGCCGTGTCTACGGAAGATGAGTTTGCGAACGATCGTCGCTGGGTTCTTACAAACAAGGACGGCCGAGTGCTCACAGGCAACGGTGGAGTGCTGAACGGCAGCCAGAGCGGTGCGGCTTCACTGTCCACACTGACGTTGGAACAGGCCAAGGCCAATCCTTCTGCACAGTGGATAGTGACCACGGAGAACGGCAAACAGTGGTCCCTGGTGAACGCAGGTGCCGCGATTGCCCTGCAGGTTTCGGGCAACCAGACAGCGGCGGGTACGTCCGTGGCCTTGGCATCCTCAACCGGAACCACAGCAACAGCCCTGGCCAACCCACACCAGGCGTGGGCCTTCACCGACATAGCAGACCTCAAGCTCTTGGGAGTTTCCCCTGTTGAGCTGAGCACGCCCGTAGGGACGGCGCCGGTCCTGCCAGCCACGGTCACGCCCGTTTACGAGGCAGGCCCCGGCAAGCAGTTGGCCGTCACCTGGGCACCGGTGGATCCTTCCTCGTGGCAGAAGGCCGGCAAAGTAACGGTCTACGGTTCAGGGGTTGACCCGTACGGTCAAACCTTCGAAGCCGTTCTCACGGTCACGGTGGGCTCCTACATCGCCACGGACCCTGTTTCCGTGACCGTTGGAACCGGATCATCGGTGGCCTCCATACAGGCCTTGGCCCCGGCCAGCGTTCCTGGACAGATCGCCGATGGTCCCGCCCGGAACCCACTGGCCGTCACGTGGGACTGGTCCGCAGTGTCAGAGTCAGCTCTGCAAAACCCGGGAACCGTCACGGTGCCCGGAACCGCCAACGGCCTCCCGGCCACGCTGACCATTATTGTGGTGGACCGCGTTCCAGTAGCCAATATCTGCAAGGACGACCCCACCACCACGGCCATCGCAAGCTACACCGAGGGCTCCTACATCGCGAAGAACACCTGCGATGCCAACGCCTCCACGCGATGGTCCAACTGGGTGAGCGGCGGCCGTGCCGGTGACATCCTGAGCTACACCTTCAGCCGCGACTACACCGTTTCCTCCGTGACCGTCACGTCTGCGGAAAAGGCTGCGGCGAGCCTTAAAGTCCAGTACCAGGACGCCTCCGGAACATGGAAGGACACCTCCGCGGGAACCATTACGGGACTCTCCATCTCTTCACCGACCACCGTCCGTTTCGACCCCGTCACCACCCGTGGGATCAGGGTTTCGTTCGTGACCACGGCGTCGTACACCAAGGTCGCCGAAGTAGCCATCGCGGGTTCACGTTTGGCTGACGCCGGACTCGCAAACCTCGGGCGTCTCCTTGTCAACCAAGCGTCCGTCGTCGGATTCGACCCGGCGACCACCGACTACCGGGTGTTATCGACGTCGGCGACTCCCGCCGTCGTCGGCTACCCGCTGGACACCAACGCAAAGGTGACAGTTCAGCATTCCACCGTTGAGAACCCGACGGCGGTGATCACCGTGACGGCGCCGGACGGCACCACGAAGGAATATCGCGTGACTGTTTCTACCGGCAAGGACGCGTGCAAGAGCGATGGCTGGAAGACCAGTCCGTCGCCAGTGTTCACGAACCAGGGGCAGTGTGTGAGCAGCTTCGCGGCTGGGAAGTAGGGAAAATCCGAGACAGTGAGGCCCCTTGGGATTTTGATCCTGAGGGGCTTTGCTGTGTCTTCACCGAAGTGGAACGAGGGTGCAGAAATGAACAGCGCATGGAACAAGGTAATTCCTTGGCCCTCAAAGCCGTCTGAGCTTTCAGCCGCGCACCCAGCGGTACGGCGTCGTCGTCGAGACTTTGAGCAGCCCGGAGCGTTCCAGGATTGGGCGCGAGAATTCGGTGGAGTCGCTGTGGATGAGGGTCTTGCCCAGCTCGAGTGCGGCCTGCGCACGGCGGGCCGTCAATGCCCGGTAAATCCCCCGGCCGCGCCACTCTTCTCGGGTGGCCCCACCCCAGATACCCGCGAAGGTTGTGCCGGGCACCGGCTCCAAGCGTCCGGCGCTGACGATCTGCCCTTCAGCTTCGGCCACCCAGAGCTGCATTCCGTCATCGAGGGAGAGGCGCCGCAGCAGGGCATCGGCCATTTCATCCGAGACCGGCTCGCCAAAGACCTCGTCCTGCATCGCGCTCATGGCCCGCACGTCGGTTTCGTCCGTGACCTGCCGCAGGGTCACGCCGTCGGGAAGTGGCACAGCTGTGCTTAAGGCCTGGGCTTCACCGATCATGATCGACTCGGAATCATCCTGGGTGAAGCCGTTTTCGATCAACGCTTCGTGCAAACCCGGCGCGTGGTCATGCCCGCGGGATTTCCATTCGACCCTGGTGATATCAGGTTCAGCACGGAAGTAGGCGACTGCCTCAGCGACAAGCCGCTTGATGGTCTGCGAATCCGCGTCACCGAGGTCCTGGTACGTGACGAAGCCCCGCCCCTTCATGAAGGTCACCAAGCGCACAGGGCCGTGCTGGGTCACTTTGAGGGCGCTCGGAGTCTCGGCGTCGGTGCGAAGGTCCTGATCATATGCCGCGAGGAAGCGTGCTCGATCGTCGGTTTGGCTCATCCCGCGAGCCTACTGCAGGGTGGGCACACCCGATTCGATGGCCCGCTGCACAGAAGACGGTAGGAGTCGTCTAACCCGCAGCTAGGCGTCGAAACGGGCAAGCTGCGAGAGGCTCACGAAAGCGCCGTCCGGGAATTCGAAGTGGCCATCGGCATAGGTAACGCCCACGGTCCCCGAAGCACCTCCGTCGCCGGCGAGGACGACGACGGCGGCGTAGTCGCCGGCGTGCGCGGTGCCCGAGGTTCCCACCCAGGGAATGGTGAGTTCCGACCCCATGGGGTGTGCGCCGGAGCGGACGAACGTCCCGGACGAATCCAACGCCACGCCGAAACCTGGCACCGGCAGCACAGAGCTGACCACCGAAGACGCAGCATCCACCGGCCAGCCGCCGATCCGCAAGGCACTCCCCGAGGAAGAACCGGCAGCCCCGGAAACACGCACCAGCCGCAGCTCCACTGACCCACGCGTCACTGAAACCACGGTGACCGAGGGCCCGGGAGTCGCAACGCCCGCGACGCCGCTGCCATGATCGGGACCGGCGTCGGGGTCGGGTTCAATCCAGTGGGCGGTGAACCGGGACGCGCCAACCTGGAAGCCACTCTCGGCAAAGGACCCGAGATGCTCAAAACCTGTCCGATGCGTGAGCCGGCCGGCGGAATCAACGAACGCCACCGCATTGTCCACGGACTCCGCCGTGAGGTCGGGAAACGTGTGGGTGGAATACCCGATCCGCGCATACAGCGGTGAGTCAGCCACCACAGCACCAACAACGGCGTGATCCGTGGCGTGGTTCCGGATCCGGACCA
The DNA here is from genome assembly GCF_002224285.1 of Arthrobacter sp. YN. Lineage (GTDB taxonomy): Bacteria > Actinomycetota > Actinomycetes > Actinomycetales > Micrococcaceae > Arthrobacter. The sequence goes on from NZ_CP022436.1 coordinate 4,367,673, forward strand.
CGCCGTCGGCACGAGTCCCATCAACCTGCCATCCCGGCGCCGCAATCAGCCGCTGCGTGTCGGCAACCTCAACGGGCAAGGGAGCCTCCACCGCGGTCCACACCCGGTGATCCGCAGGCAGCGCGAGCCCGAGCATCCCCTTGGCGGCCCAATACGGTGACCCCGCGCCGGAGTAGGCCTGCTTCATGCCCGCGAACTCGCCGTGCCAGCCGATGGACAGCAACCCGTCCTCGGTGATGGAGCCATGCCGGGCAAAGTAGTCGAGCATCCCAGAGGCCGCACGCCGCGAAAGACCGGGGGCCAAGCGCGTGTGCCCGGACAACTCCCCTACCCAGAATGGCGCGGCGGCCGCGAACCGGTAGATCAAGCTCCGGCCTTGAATGAGCGGTGCACCGTTCGCGCCAACAAGGAACGCGGCGTCGTCCAGGAAATCAGCCAGCCGGTCGCCGTCGAGCGTTTTACGGGCGGCAACGCGCGGATCGTTAGGCGCCATCAACGACCAGAGCTGCGGATACACCTGGAATGCCCAGCCCACGTAGTGGTCGTAGGCCCGCTCGGGACCGTCCGCGAACCAGCCACCGCCCCGGTACAGCGAGTCGTGGATGGCGAGTCCGGCGTCGATGTCATCGTCCGAGTACCGGCCGCCCACGGATGCCAGGAACGTCTCCACCACAATCTGGAACCAAACCCAGTTGATGGGCGGATATTCCTCGCCGATCACGGTCTCGAACCACGCGATGAGCTGCTCCTGCACGCGCTCCGGCAGCTTGTCCCACAGGACGTCGCGGGTCAGCGCCAGGCCAACAGCCAACGACGCCGCTTCTACCTTCGCCTGCCCCAGCTCACCAGGCGTCGGCCACCGGTCCGGGTTGGCGGGGTTGGTTCCAGCGTCGAGACCGGCGGCGTACCACTCGGCGATCCAGCCCGTGCTGGCAGGGTCGCCCGCCATCCGGAACGAGGCCAACAGGAATGTCCGTGCGAACGCCTCCAGCGAATCACTCCGCGGGCCGTAGCGGCTGTTGGCTCCGGGCAGGTGGATGTTGGCGTGATCGTCGGTGCCAAACTGATGCGCCGAACGCAGGAGGTGATCCGCGTACGCACACCAGTGCTCGCGGGTCAGGCCGGTGAAAGGTGAGAGCTGGTAATCCGGGGGCGGCAAAAGCATCAGAGTGAATCCTCCAGGACGACTCCAGCCAACCCTCGCGGTGCGCCTACGGAGGATTCCCGCACAATCAGCTCGGGGTTCAGGTCAATGCGATGCACAGGGCGCATCCTTCCTTCGGCCAGGCGCGCAGCCATGAGCTGCACCGCCACCTTGCCGACGTAGCTTTTGGGTGGCCGGACCGCGGAGATGGCGGGCTCGGCCAGGTAGGCCACTTCGTCGTCGTATCCAACGATCGCCATGCTGCCTGGGACATCCACGCCCCGGTCCACGCAGTGCTGCACGAACGCTACAGCCTGGGTGTCCGAGTGCACCAGCATGGCCGTTGTTCCGGTGGAACGGCACAGGTCCAGGACGTGATCGAAGTGCTTGGCGCGGTCGCCGTTGTCCAGCTTGGCCGAGTCCTCGTGGATGGACTTTTCCAGCGGAATCTTGAGCGCGGCAAGGGCCTGTTTCCAACCGCGGACCACATGCGGGCTGGTGGGGCTGGTGGAATCCGTGAGGCATCCGATCATCCGGTGCCCCTCCTGCCACAGATGGCGCACGGCCATCCCGGCGCCAAAGGAGTGATCGGTGGCGACCCACTCCAGACGATGCGCGGGGATTTCCGACGGTGCCCGCCGTTCGGCCAGGATCACCGGAATGGGCAGGGCATTGAGCCACCTCAGCAACTCCTTCCCGTGTTCACCGCCCATATCGGGGGCCACGATCAGCCCGTCGATGTTCTGGGTATCCAGCAACGCCTGGACCTGGCGCCGGTTGTCGGCGGCGTCGTAGGCGGAGCCACGGACCAGGATGCGGAGGTTCTGCGCTTCGGCCTCGCCGCGCGCCCCCGAAATCACTTGCGGCCAGTAATAGTCCAGCGACGGAACCACCATACCGATGGAGTAGCTGTGCGCGGACGGCCGCCCCACAGCCACCGAACGGTCCAACGGGCTGGGCAGCGTGGCGCCGCCATGCACGCGGGACACGAGTCCTTCGTCGGCGAGGGTGTTCACATCGCGCCTGATGGTCAGTTCACTGACTCCCAACTTCGCGGCAATATCGCGCACGGTGATGGCGCCATGCGCCCGCAGCTCCTCCATGAGCCGTTCACGGCGTTGCAGGGAGAAGAGGGACTTGCCGCCCGCTTCCGGGGTCTGTTCAGAACTCAAGATGTTGCCTCCACTGTGAGGGTAAACGCGCCCGAAGCGCGGTTTTCGGCGGGCATACGGAAACGGATCCGGGTCAGTTTTTCGCCCCAGATGTCGCTGAGGAGAGGATCGTCGAGGTGCCATTCGTCCACGAGTACGACGGCGGTGGCCGGCTTCCAGCGCAGGTGGAGGCCCCTGACGGTTTCCGCAGCCGGAATCCCGTCGGGCGCGATGGTCGCCGTCGCGTCTGTATCGACGCTGACGGTGCCGGCAACCAGGTAGGTGATGTCGACGTCGGGCGTTCCCTCGGGCGGGTGCGTTCCCTCGGGCGCCTGTGCGGGCAGGTTCCAGCGGTCGTCAATCACCACGGACCCCAGCTCGCGGTTCATGAGCGAGGTGCGGATCCATTGCTCAGCGTGGTCCAAACCGTAGGCCGCCCCCAGTCCAAGCGCGAGGGTGGGTTCCTCGGGAGTCGGCTCTTGGAGAACGGTCGCCGCGAACGAAGACCCGGTCCCCTGCTCCAGCCCGAACGGCGCAGGCACGCTGTGCCAGGCACTCTGCATGGCGCGAATCCGGTAACGATCAGGTCCGAACGTTTGCGCGGTGTACGTGGGCTGGCCGGCGTCGACCAACAGGGGCACGCCATCCACGGCGACCACCACTGAACCGACGTCGCGGTGGTTGTGGTGCTCGCCGTTGTGTCCGCCCTTGGCCGCGAGGGTGAGCCCGTCGAATGAGCCCGGGGTTTGCCGCGCCACCATGATCTGGACCGACGGCAGCCACGTCCCCCAACTAGGTAACAGCACATGTCCCAATGGACGCTCATTGCGACGTTTGCTGTCACTCAGTTGGGTGAGGACGCGGCCCAGGCCTGCGGCGGCGTTGGGTTCAGGTTCGACGGCGGCAAAGGCGCCCGCGTGGGCGGCGGCTTCGGAATCCCCCAGCCGGACAGCCCAGCGGTGGAGCATGTCCCACGGGAGTCCGTCGTGGGCGCGGGCTGGGCCGTCAGCAACGTTCAGGAACCAACGGCCGCCAAGGTGCATGCGATGCGGGAAGGCCACCAGGGCGCGGATGACCGGCAGGTCCGGATCGAGCACACCGCTGCTTGCCTCCTCCAACAGAGCAAGGCCTTCCAGCGCACGGCCGGCACCGTTCCACCAATAGGCGAAGCCTTCGTCGATGGCACCGTCGGCGGGAATGGAGGCGAGGAAGCGGTCCAGGCCCTCAATGCAGCGTACAATAACCGCCGCCTGCAACTCAGGGTCATCCACCAGCAGCAATGCCGCGGCGATGATGTTCGAGTGGATCCACGGATTCCAGTTATGAACGTCGCCGTCCAACCCCAGCCAGTGCCAGTCGAGCCGGTCCAGGAACGGCAGGATGACCCGTTCCTCTGTCTCCAGACGAATGCGCCGGCGCAGTCCGGGAGCACGCTCATCAAGGGCGCCACCCAGCACATGGTCCAGCCACGCCAGCTGCGCCACCACCTCCCCTGCGCCGAGATCAAGATAGGGCCGGGAACGGTCTGGGACCACGTCGCCACTGCGGGTGAACACGTCGTCGTGCGCGGCCCAACTCCAGGAACTCTGCTCGCACAGGAGGTAGGCGCCGTCGATCACTTCGTCGAGCCAGCCGTCATCAGAGGGACCAGCCACGGCAGCCATCACGACGGCGCGCGTCAGGCGCTGCTGCCGGCTCGCCACAAGTCCCTCGTAGGCCGTGCGGTTGCCGTCGCGGAAGTAGCGCGCGTAATGGGAGACGAGCGGTTGCGGCCAGGGACTCCCCTTTTCCGCCGATGCTTGGGCGCGCAGTTCCGCAAGGGGGCGGTCAGCAGCGCGCTGCCATCCGGCGTCGGGCGCTTCACGAACGGTGAGGCGGTCCCGGGCGCCGCGGAGCGAGTCCAGCAGGGCGGTCTTCTCGACCAACGGGCCCCACGCGCTCAGTAGGGGCATCAGGGGTGGCGCGTCAACGGCGGCGGTGCCGGTTGCCATAGGAATTCTTCTCTCACTTGTTCGATCTTGAACGTTTTAGATCAAGTTCGATTGAGTTGAATGAACTGTCTTGTTTATGAGTATGTACTGATTATTAGATGTGATGCAACACATAAATCACGGTCGAACAGGCCGCCGAAAACTTCGAAGGGAGGATCCCCTCAATGTCGCTCAAGCCCCAGGCACTGCTGGTCATGAATAGCGGAACCTTTGCTGACCAGTTCGATTCCACGCGACTGGAGCGGCTGTCCGAAATGGTGGATCTCGGCGATCAGCCGTGGACGGATTCCCTGGACGAACCCGTATTGCAGGACCGTTTGGAAGAGGTGGAAATCCTCCTCACCAGCTGGGGAGTGCCGCATCTCAACGCTGGGCGTTTGGAGCGCATGCCCAAGCTCCGGGCAGTGTTCCACTGTGCAGGAACAGTGCGCAGTTTCGTCAGTGAAGAACTGTGGGATCGCGGCATCACCGTCACCAACGGCGCCGACGCCAACGCGATCCCCGTGGCCGAGTTCACCTTCGCTTCGATCGTCCTGGCGGGCAAGAAGGCACATGTGCTGGCCAACGACGCCCGCACGCACCGGGAAGACTGGAGCTACATCGGTGATCGCGGCGAACTGGGCAACATCGGCCGGGTGGTAGGCGTCGTCGGGTTCTCCCGCATCGGGCGCCGGGTGGTCCAATTGGTCCAACAACTCCAGGACGTCACCTGCCTGGTCAGCGACCCGTACGCCGATCCATTGGACGTGGCGGCGGCCGGCGGCAAACTGGTCACCCTCGAAGAACTCCTGCCCGTATCCGATGTGGTCACCATCCACGCACCCGCACTCCCCGAAACCCGCAACATGATCAGCACGGCCCAGCTCAGCGCCATGAAGGACCACGCGACGCTTATCAATACCGCCCGCGGTTCGCTAGTTGACACGGAAGCCCTCGAAAAAGAGTGCGCCACCGGTCGAATCACGGCACTGCTGGACGTCACGGAACCCGAGCCGCTGCCGGCGGGGTCCACCCTGTACGACCTCCCCAACGTCATCATCACCCCGCACATCGCAGGTTCGCTCGGTACCGAAACCCGGCGGATGTCCGATGCCGCACTGGATGACCTTGAACGGTACCTCGCCGGCAAGGACCTCCTGGCCCAGGTAGTCCATGAGGACCTCGGCCTCAGCGCCTGAACCCAAGCACCATGAAGCCGCAGCTGCGGCAGACTTAAACCCCTACTAAGGAGAACGCAATGAAGCGCACAACCCTCGCCGCAATCGCCCTTGCGGTGACTGCAGGGCTCGGACTCACCGGCTGTGCCGGCGCTGCCGGTCCCGCCGAACCGCAGGCGGCCGAAGGCAAGACCCGGCTGACCGTCTCGGTCTGGAACTACGAGGGCACCCCGGAGTTCAAGGCCCTCTTTGACGGCTACGAGGCTGCCAACCCCACCGTGGACATTGAACCCGTGGACATCCTTGCTGATGACTACCCCCAGAAGGTCACCACCATGCTTGCCGGTGGCGACACCACTGACGTGCTCACCATGAAGAACGTGATCGACTACTCCCGCTACGCCAGCAACGGCCAGCTGCAGGAGATCAACAGCGTGGTGGACAAGGTGGGCAAGGACAACCTCGCCGGCCTGGACGCGTTCGACATCGACGGCAAGTACTTCGCTGCTCCCTACCGCCAGGACTTCTGGCTCCTGTATTACAACAAGGACCTGTTCAAGGCTGCCGGCATCGAGGAGCCCACGGACCTGACCTGGGAGAAGTACACGGAGATCGCCAAGAAGCTCACCACCGAGGCCGGCGGAAAGAAGACGTACGGCACCTACCACCACATCTGGCGTTCCGTGGTCCAGGCCATCGCAGCGGCCCAGAACGGCGCCGACCAGAACAGCGGCGACTATGGCTTCATGGAGGACCAGTACAACACCGCCTTGGACCTCCAGAAGTCCGGCACCACCTTGGACTTCGGCACCGCCAAGAGCCAGAAGACCAGCTACCGCACCATGTTCGAGACCGGCCAGGCTGCCATGATGCCCATGGGCACCTGGTACACGGCGGGCATCCTGCAGGCCAAGAAGGACGGCAAGACCAACGTCAACTGGGGCCTGGCTCCACTGCCGCAGAAGAACGACGACGGCAAGGTCACCACGTTCGGTTCGCCCACGGCCTTCGCTGTAAACAAGAACGCCACCCACTCCGATGAGGCCAAGAAGTTCATCGAGTGGGCTGCCGGTGAAGAGGGCGCCAAGGCCATCTCCAAGATCGGCGTAGTCCCGGCCCTGCAGAACGAGTCCGTCACCGCTGAGTACTTCAAGCTGGACGGCCTGCCGACCGACGAGCTCTCCAAGAAGGCCTTCGCCCCGGATGAGACCGCCCTGGAGATGCCCGTCAGCGACAAGTCTGCCGCCACGGACAAGATCCTCAACCAGGAGCACGACCTCATCATGGTCGGCGAGCGCTCCGTCACTGATGGCCTCGCCGAGATGGGCAAGCGCGTCAACAGCGAAGTCCTGGGCAAGTAAGGCCAGGCAAGCAACTGGTTCCGGTGCTGCGTCCCTGGACGCGGCACCGGAACCGGACCTGAATTCTCCGGATCCTGAAATGGAGGAACGCCCCCGACGCCGGGAGCGGTCATCATGACTACAGAAACAATCACCCAGGCACCTGCCCCCGTGCATAGCCGTGGCAACCGGAAGCAAGCCAGGCGCAACACGCTGATCGGCTGGACGTTCATCCTTCCGAATTTCCTTGGCTTCCTGGCCTTCACCCTCATTCCAGTCGTGGCCGCCTTCGCGCTCTCCTTCATGGAATGGACCTCATTCAGCGCTCCCAAGTGGGTTGGCCTGGCCAACTTCGAGCGGATGTTCGCGTCCGACTCCTTCTGGATCGCGCTGCGGAACACCCTGGTCTACGCATTGGGCCACGTCCCGCTCACCATGGCCCTGGCCCTCATCCTGGCCATGCTGTTGAACCGCAAGCTCAAGGGCATCGGCTTCTTCCGCGTTGCCATCTTCTTCCCGTACATCACCTCGCTGGTGGCCGTCGCCGTCGTCTGGAACATGCTGTTCAGCCCGGACAGCGGCCCCATCAACCAGTTCCTCGGCGCCATCGGCATCGCCAACCCGCCGGGCTGGACCTCCAGTTCCGATTGGGCCATGCCCGCTGTCATCATCACCAGTGTGTGGCGCGACATGGGCTACTACATGGTCCTTTACTTAGCCGGCCTGCAGGCGATCCCCACCGAACTGTATGAAGCCGCCGAAGTTGACGGTGCCAGTGCTTGGCAGCGTTTCTGGAACGTCACCATCCCGTCCCTGCGTCCCACCACGTTCTTTGTGGTGGTCATGCTGACGGTTTCCAGCTTCAAGGTGTTCGACCTCATTGTGGTCATGACAAACGGTGGCCCCGGCCGCTCCACCACGGTGCTGTCCCAGCTGATCTACCAGGAGGGCATCGGCGAAGGGAAGTTCGGGTACTCCTCGGCCATTTCGCTGGTCCTGTTCATCATCGTGCTGACGGTTACCGTCCTGCAGTTCAAGATCCAACAGCGGAGGGAACGCTGATGACCAACATGGCCGAAGACCTCAAAGCCACTCACGTGACGGACGCAGCACCGCTCCCGAACGGCGCACCTACTGCGGAAGACCGCCGTCGTACTGACCGCAAACGCTCCCCGCGCGAGCAGAAGAAGCAGACCGCGAACGTCGTGATCTACGGTGTCCTGGTGGTCCTGGTGGCGGCGCTGATGGTGCCGTTCATCTGGATGCTTTCCTCGTCGTTGAAGGAGAACAACCAGGTCCTCACGGTCCCCATCCAGTGGATTCCGCAGGAGTTCGTGTGGAGCAACTACACGGACATCTGGACCCGTATCCCCATGATGGGCTACCTGCAGAACTCGCTGTACCTCGCCGTGATCATCACCTGCCTGCAGGTCCTCACGGGCTCGCTGGCTGCCTACGGTTTCTCCAAGGTCCGCTTCCCGGGCCGCGACGTGTTGTTCCTCGCGTACATCGGTACCATCGCCGTTCCGTGGCAGGCCTACATGGTGCCGCAGTACATCATGATGCAGAACCTTGGCCTGACCAACAGCTTCAACGCCCTCATTCTCTTGCAGGCGTTCGGCGCGTTCGGCGTGTTCCTGATGCGCCAGTACTACATGACCATCCCGGACGAGCTCTGCGAAGCGGCCCGCATCGATGGCTTGAGCGAATACGGCATCTGGGCCCGCGTCATCCTGCCCCTGTCCAAGCCGGCCCTCGCCAGCCTTGCCCTGCTCACGTTCGTGAATACGTGGAACGACTACATGGGTCCGTTCATCTACCTCACGTCCAACCGCCTCTGGACCGTCCAGCTGGGCTTGCGGTCCTTCGTAGGCCAGTTCGACGCTGAGTACGCCATGATCATGACCGGCTCCGTGATCTCCGTGATCCCGATCCTCATCATCTTCCTGATCGGCCAGCGCTACTTCATCCAAGGCATCGCGACCAGCGGGATGAAAGGATGAGTAGTGTGAGCGCTAAACCGCGGCGGTGGGCCGGGCCAGGATTCGAGACCTTCGGGAGTATTTTCGGGTTCATCTACACCTTCCTGGCCGGGAACGCACTGCTCGCCGTGGCCAACGCTCCGCTGGTCCTCAGCCTTTCGCTGGTGGCCGACCCCGCCGCTGCGTGGCCGTTCTTCCTGGCACTCTCGGTCACCATTGCGCCGTCGCTCGCCGGCATCTTCGCTGCCTTCAAGGCCTTGAACGACGACGGCGGCGCGGTCAAGCCGGTTGCCGCCTTCCTTCGGGGATACAAGCGCAGTTTCGCGAAAGCCGCACTGCTCGGCGTGGGTGCCGTGGCCCTGCTTCTGTTCCTCGGCGTGGACCTGGCCGTCGTCCAGAACAACGTCCAGAACCTTCCTGGGGCTGCGCTGCTGGTGCCCGTGATCGTCGTAGCAGCCGCCGTGACGGTGAGCCTTGCCGTCACGGCGATTGCCGGCGTCGTACTTCTGCCTGAGGCGAAGCTGAAAAGCATCCTCAAGGCTTCGCTTTATCTGGTGGCGCAGCGCTGGTACCTCAGCCTGGCCATGCTGATCCTGCTGGGGATCATCGTGTCCGCCGCCGTGATGCAGCCGGTTCTGGGTATCGCGTTGGCGCCGGCGCCGCTGCTGTTCGTGATCTGGAGCAACGCCTCGTACGCTTTCCATGCCGTGCTGCGTTCCGCGTAGACCCTGTTAGGACCTTTCTTGAGCACCTTCGCAATCGGCGATCAGGACTTCCTCCTGGACGATCAGCCGTTCCGCATCCTCTCCGGAGCCATCCACTACTTCCGGGTTCACCCCGATCTGTGGGCGGACCGGATCCACAAAGCCCGGCTGATGGGGCTGAACACCATCGAAACGTACGTGCCGTGGAATGAGCACTCGCCCGAGCCCGGTTCGTTTGTTGCCGACGGCGGGCTGGATCTTGGGCGTTTCCTGGACCTGGTGGCCGCTTCCGGGATGCACGCAATTGTCCGACCCGGCCCCTACATTTGCGCCGAATGGGACAACGGAGGGCTGCCCGCCTGGCTGTTCACCGACCCCACCGTGGGTGTCCGCAGCAGTGAACCCGGCTACTTGGCGGCTGTCTCCTCCTACATGGAGTCCGTGCTGGCTTTGGTGGTGCCTCGGCAGATCACGCAGGGCGGGCCCGTCATCATGTTCCAGATTGAGAATGAGTACGGCGCCTACGGGCACGACAAGGTGTACCTGCAGCATCTGGTGGACCTGTCCAAGCGCTCGGGTGTTGATGTTCCGCTGTTCACCTGCGACCAGCCGTTCGGGACCATGATCGAGGACGGATCACTGCCCGAACTGCACAAGACCGGGACGTTTGGCTCACGTGTTGAGGAGCGGCTCGGCTTCTTGCGGGAGAGGCAGCCCACGGGGCCGCTCATGTGCGCCGAGTTCTGGAACGGCTGGTTCGATAACTGGGGAACGCACCACCACACCACCGACGCCGCTGCTTCCGCCGCCGAACTCGATGCCCTGCTGACCGCCGGGGCTTCAGTGAACATCTACATGTTCCACGGCGGCACCAACTTCGGCTTCAGCAACGGGGCGAACGACAAAGGCATCTACGAGCCCACCATCACCTCCTACGACTACGACGCTCCCCTGTCCGAGGACGGGCATCCGACGGCCAAGTACTTCGCCTTTCGGGACGTCATTGCCAAGCACTTCCCGGTTCCGGCCGAGGTGCCGGCCGTCCGGGCGCCCGTTCCGGCTACTGTGGTGGCGGTATCTTCGACGGCGCCTGTGCTCACTACTGTGTCTACGTCTTTGGTACCTGGAAGGGTTCCGCCTGTGGAGGTCACCGGGCAGTACCGCGGCTTCCATCTATACGAGGCTTCGCTTTCGGGTGGCGGAGTCCTGTCATTCACCGAGGTTCGTGACAGGGCACAGTTCTTCCTGGACGGCGTGCCCGTGGGGGTGCTGAGCCGGGAACTGGGCGAGCGCTCGGTTGTCATCCCCGGCGGTGGCCGTCTGCAGGTTCTCCTTGAGGACCAAGGCCGGGTGAATTACGGGCAGAGGATCGGCGAAGCCAAGGGATTGATGGGGCCCGCGCTGCTGAACGGCGTGGAAATTGTTGATTGGGAGGTCGGCGCTGTTGATCTGGGCTCGCTGGAGGCCTTCCGGACCTCAGCGGTTGCTCTCCCTCGCGGTGCCGCGTCCGCCGGTGTGGCTGGTCCGTCGGTTTCGTTCGCGACCTTCGACGCCGATGGCCCCGGAGACCGATTCGTGCGCCTCGAAGGCTGGACCAAGGGCAATGTGTTCATCAACGGCTTCAACCTGGGCCGCTACTGGAGTCGCGGACCGCAGCGCACGCTGTACGTTCCCGGTCCCCTGATCCACGAAGGTGCCAACGAACTCGCCATCCTGGAACTCCACGGAAGCGCGACACGCGAGGTGGGTTTCGCCGTCGGGCCTGACCTGGGCCCCGACGAAAAGTAACCCTCTCTCACATCCCTCGGGCTTCCCGCCAACCATCTCTCACATCCCACCTGCTTGAACCGAACCCTCTCTCACATCCCAAGCCCTTCCCGGCAACCCTCTCTCACTTTCTTCAGGAGAGTGAGAGACGGTACCGGTTTAGGGGCCGGGATGTGAGAGAGGGTTCCGGTTTAGGGGCCGGGATGTGAGAGACGGTTTGCGGCACACAAAAAGGGACCGGTTGATCAACCGGTCCCTTTTGCTTGTTCAGCTCTCAGCTCTGCGTCTTCAACGACTGAGCGTTCAGCGCGCGGGCGTCATTAGCCGCGGCAGAGCTCGCCGTACTTGGTGCCGGCTTCCTGGTAGGCAGCGCCGAGTTCAGCCAGCTTGGCTTCGTCGGGTGTTTCCTTGGCCTGCTCGTCCATGTACTCCAGGATGGCCGTAACAACCGGCTTCATGTCGTTGGAAGCCACGGGCTCGATTGGCCGGATTGCGTTGGCAACACGGATGGTGGCGGTCTGGCTGGCGTTCTGGGGAATGCCGGCTGCAGCGACGCCAACGCGGTCACAGGTTTCCGCCGTAGTCAGCTGCTGCTGGGCGGAACAAGCGGATGCCGAGGCAATGAGCCCGGCAGCGATCAGGACAGTGGTGAGTTTCTTCATGATTCCCTCAGTGGTCGACGTCCCTTTGATTGTAATCAGAGCCGGGGCCCGGTCACGCATTAGGTCCGGCTTGCCCGCCGTCGAATCCGCTACCGGATCCGCTACAGCGCCGGCGTCCGGGGCGGCACCGTGCGACGTGAGCCCGTGGCTTCGAAGGCCGCGGCCAACGTCAACAGGGAGGTGTCGTCGTAGGCGCGGCCAGCAAAGGTGAGGCCAACGGGCATGCCAATATCCGCCATCGTTCCCATCGGCACAGTGACGGTGGGGATGCCGAGGTGCCTTGGGACGAGGTTGCCGTTTGCCACCCACACGCCATTGCGCCAGCCGAGGTCCGCGGAGGCCGGGTTAACGTCCATGTCTGCGGGTCCCACATCCGCAGCCGCCGGGAACAAGACGGCATCCAGTCCCAGGCCGTCCATCCAGTCCTCCAGGTCAACGCGCCGTGTCTCCTCCAGGCCGCGCAGCCCGGATTCGAGTTCCGGAATCTCGGTGAAGCTGGATACGCCGCGCTCGCGGACCTGCCGGGGGTAACCGGAGATATGGTCGTCGAATCCGGCGTAGCGGTCCGCCAGGGCGCCCTTCGGGTGCGGGAAGATCCTTTCACCGTCAACATCGGCAAGCCGGTTAAGGGAGGGATCACCATTGGCACGCAGAAAGTCGTCCCATGCCCAGGCTGAGAGGTCCTCAATTTCACGTTTGAGATACCCGGAGCTGACCAGGCCGCGGGTGGAGACGGTGGGTGCGCCGGGTCGGTCCCCTTCGTAGTTTGAAACCACCGGGAAGTCCACCAGCACAACTTCGGCCCCGGCAGCTTCAAGGTCGCGCTTCGCGGCTTCCCACAGGTCCATCACGGAAGCCCGCGTCTCGATGCGCTCCCCGGTCGGCCCGCCAATGCCGGGCTTCGCGCTGGTCCCGGCATCCGGGTCCGCGTTGATGTACATGCGCGGCACTCCGAAGCGCTTGCCCCGCAACGCCAGCCGTCCTCCGTCGAGCGTTTCCGAAGCGAGCGCCACGTAAGACTCCGGCCGGACCTCAGACGATTTAGGGATCTCAACCCACGGCTGCGCGCGCCAAAAATCACCGCGGGACTCGGCGTCGTCGGCCACGATGACGTCCAGCAGTTCCAGCATGTCGGCCATGGTGCGGGTGTGCGGGACCACCACGTCCATGGTGGGGACCAGAGGCCAGTTGCCGCGCACGGAAATGACGCCGCGCGAGGGCGTGTAAGCGCACAGAGCATTGTTCGACGCCGGTGCGCGGCCACTTGACCAGGTCTCCTCGCCCAGGCCGAAGGCCGCGAAGCTGGCCGCCGTCGCGGTGCCGGAGCCGTTGGAGGAACCGGAACCGAACGCTGCTGTCAGGAAGTCCGCGTTGTAGGGGCTTTCGGCACGGCCATAGACGCCACGCTGCATGCCACCGTTGGCCATGGGCGGCATATTGGTGAGGCCGATCAGCACCGCACCGGCGTCCCGGAGCCGCTCGATGGTGAACGCATCCCGCTGCGCCACCAGATTCTCAAAAGCCGGCGAGCCGGCCGCGGCAGTGAGGCCCTTGGCCAGATAGCTGTCCTTGGCTGTGTAAGGGATACCGTCCAGAGGGCCCCGCACAGTCCCTTGCGCCCGGCGCGCGTCCGATGCCCGGGCGTCCGCCAAGGCCTCGGGGTTCATGACCACCAGAGCGTTGAGCTTGATGCCGTTGCGGTCATAGGCTTCGATTCGGTCGAGGTACGCCTGGGTGAGCTGTTCGCTGGTCACCTCGCCTGCCTCCAGGGCCTCGCGCAGTTGCACGATGGAGGCTTCTACGACGTCGAAGTGGGCCATTACGCCGCATCCCCGGCCAACTGCGCCCCGCTGAGACGCGGCTGCTGCTGGGTGATGCAGTGGATACCGCCGCCGCGGACCAGGATGGGCCGGGCATCTACGGTGACTACGCGGCGGTCGGGGTAGGCCTCGGCCAGGATTTCTGCGGCAAGGGAGTCAGCACGTTCTTCGCCGTAACCGCAGGCAATGACGCCGCCGTTGACCACGAGGTGGTTGACGTAGCTCCAGTCCACGAAGCCGTCGTCGTCGCGCAACGTTTCCGGCGCAGGCAGCGGCACAATCTCGAAGGGCTTGCCCGCCGCGTCTGTCTGCGTTTCCAAAAATGCCTGGAGCGTGCGGCTGACCTCATGGTCCGGGTGCTCAGGATTGGTCTGCGAGTGCAGCAGGATGCGGCCAGGAGTGGGGAGGGTGGCCACCATGTCGATGTGACCGCGGGTGCCCAGGTCCTCGTAGTCGCGGGTCAGTCCGCGGGGAACCCAAACGACCTTGGTGGCGCCGATGGTCCGGGCCAGTTCGGCCTCAACCGCGGCCTTGTCCGCGAAGGGGTTCCGGCCCGGATCCAGCTGCACTGTTTCTGTGACCAGCACGGTTCCGTCGCCGTCCACGTGGATGGCGCCGCCCTCATTCACCAGGAGGGAACTGACCAGTTCGGCGCCGGACTGGTCCGCGACGAAGCGGCCCATGCCCGCACTCTTCTGCCACTCGGACCACGCCGGAGCGCCCCAGCCGTTGAAGATCCAGTCCACGGCGCCAAGCACGCCGGGACGTTCATCGTCCAGCACAAAGGTGGGTCCGACGTCGCGCATCCAGAACTCATCCAGCGGCGCCTCGACCTGCTCGATGCCACTGCCCAGCATGCGGGCGGCGCGTTGGCGCTCGCTGGGGTCCACCACCATGGTGACGGGTTCGAACTCGGCCACGGCGTGGGCGACGGCGGTCCAGGCCGCGTAGGCCTCCTCGGCCGAGGCAGCGTCGTCGCCGAGGGTCAGGCCGGTGCGGGGGAACGCCATCCAAGTGCGTTCATGCGGTGCGGTTTCGGCCGGCATTCTCCAAGCCATGGGTGACTCCTTCGTCTTCAGTGCAATTCTCCTGTTGATCATACGATCAACAATGGTGAAAACGTAATCTAGACTGGTCTGTAATGTCAAGCACTCCACAGAAGCGCGCAGTCCGGAAGTCGCCGGCCGAGCGCGCCGCAGAAATCACCGAAGCCGCCCGCGAGATCGCCCTCGAAGCGGGTCTCACCGCACTCACGCTGCGCAATGTTGCCGCCCGTGTCGGCGTAGCTTCAGGCTTGGTGGCGCACTATCAGCCCAACATGGACGCTCTCGTTTCCAGCACGTTCGCCACCATCGTGGCCGCGGAAACACAGGAAGTTGCAGGCCTGCTGAGCCAGCGCCACGGACCCTGCGAACGGCTCGGCCTGCTGGTGGACACCCTCTTGGACAACAGCAGGCTGGACGTCACGGCAATCTGGGTTGAGGCCTGGACCTTGGGACGCCGCAACGAAGCCCTGGCCGCCTCGGTCCGGGAGCAAATGGACGCCTGGCAGAAAGTCTTCCAAGGCGTAGTGGAGGACGGAAACGCGACCGGAGCGTTCAACGTTTCCGATGCCGCCGCCGTCGCCTGGCAGATCCTCGGCATGGTGGACGGCCTGAATGCCCAGGCTTTGGTCCGCTGGGACGGCGTCAACGATCGCGGCACACACCTTGCCCGCGCGGTGGAGGGGATGGTGGGCGCGGCCCCTGGATCGCTGGCTTCCAAACCCGGCGCGTAGGAAAGCCCATCATTCGGGAGCCACCGCACCCTGCCCTAGGCTGGGATGCATGGCGATCATTCACAAGGCAAACCTGTCCCCGTCCAAGCTCGAACTCATTGCCGGCTACCTGCCGAAGCAGCCCTGGTTCATCCAGGACGGCACGCCGGAGCTTATTGGCGCCTACCGTTTTGACGATCCCGCCGGCGAGGTCGGGATGGAGACACACGTGGTCGCCGCCGGCGATCGCATCTACCAGGTTCCCCTCAGCTACCGGGGCTACGAGCTGGCCGGCGCTGAGGAGTGGCTCATCGGCACCATGGATCACTCGGTCCTGGGCAAGCGTTACGTGTACGACGCCTGCGCCGACCCCATCTACGTCAAAGCCCTGGCCACCGCTATCCTGACGGGCCAGGAAGAGGCACAACTGATCGTCGACGGCGAGCCGGAGCCCCGCCCCAGCTCAGTGACGGTGAAAGGCAGCGGAAAGCTCGACGGCGGCGTCCCCGCCCTGAGTGCCTCGGCACCGGTTTCGGGCAGCGGCGTGACCATCATTGATGCCGGCGAGCTGCGGTTGAAAGTGGCCCGGGTGGTTGATGTGGCCGCGGAATCTTCTGCCAGCTCGGCGGCTGCTCCTGAGCTCCACGGCGAGCTGACCCTCAGCGGGCGGTGGGCAGGGCTGGAGAGCCCGGTGGAGTTGGCTGCTGTGGTCCGCGACTGACGTTTCGACGCCGGGGCACTGTTGGTCACAGGGGCACCTGTTGGTCACAGAGGCTCCGGCGTAGGCTGGCTTAGGAGACATCTACGCCTGGAGGGGTGCATCATGTACAGACCACAGACCATCATTCCCGCCGCGCAGGATCTGGCCCGGGAGTGGGTATCACACGCGGCGGACGGAACGTCGTCCCAAGCCGATGCAGTGGTGAAGTGGGCCTTGACCCGGATCAATCATGCCGATGTCCCGTCCGTGGTTCACGGCGTCATGCTCACGCTGACTGGCAACAAAAAGGCCGCCAAAGAAGCCCAGCGCGCGGCGGCCAAAGCGGTGACAAGGACAACGCAGGCCTTGAAGCGGAACAGCCGGCAGCGCGCTCCGCGCCTGTCCGGGTGGATGATCGGCCTGCTCATCGGGGCTGTTGCCGGCGCGGGCGCTGTCCTGGCGTGGCGCATGATGGTGCCCCCGGGCGAACCTCAACCCGTCAAGCAGCCCGAGGCTCCGGTCCAGCCGCCCGTGCCGCCGGTTCCCTAGGGGACGCCTCTCGCACGGCCCCGCTAAGGTACGGGTTCGTCGTCGTGCCTTCCAGACTTCCTCCGAAGCGAGGTCCCGGACAGCAGCCAATACGCCCCGCCGCTGGCCAAGAGGAATCCCAGCACGCCCAGGATGACCAACTGGGTAACGATCCCGGCGATCACCATGACGAAGCCGGCCACCACGGCCAGGCTGCCAAAAATGGTGCGCGCCAGAGCGCCACGTGGGCGGCCGGACTTCAACTCAAAGGCGAGGTCGGGATCCGTTAAAGCGAGATCCCGCTCCAGCTCTTCCAAGCTCCTGCGTTCTTCATCCGACAACGACATCGGAATTCCTCACCACACGAGCAGGGCCGCCGACGTTGCGTCGATGCTCAGAACATCCGCACGAGCGCTGCTTGCCGTGCTATGCCTTCATTATCTTCCTGTTGGGGCGTTCCGGCTACAGGCAAGTAACCCGGCGTACCGTGCAGGCGACTAGGTGGTTGGGGCTGCTTCGTTGATTGATGTAATCGCCAAAGCAATTGCCGGCCAGATAGTCCTGAAAGTGCTTTTCGTCCCCGGCTGCAGCGGTACGGAAAGGTTCGTCGTGGTTCTTGCGGCAGTACCTCCCTGGTCCGGCCGTTGGAGCAACTCACGGAGCGACTTACCAAAGGTTCTAAGCATGCTTACGATGGAAGGGCAGGATTCAGACGCACCACGAGCATGGAACCCCACCGCCGACTGGAAAGTTGAACTCCCCATGGCACGACGAAGCGCTAAGAAAGCAACGAGCTCCACTGAAGTGGTTCGCAGTCGCCGCGGACCCGGTAGGGCTGTCTGGCTCATAGCCGCCGGTCTCGTAGCTGGCATAGCGGGTGGAGTTTTCGGCTTCCGCATGCTGGTGCCGCCGGGAGAGTCCGAACCGCTCAGGGAGCGTCGCCGTGAGCCAAGGGGAGCATCCCGGGTGGGACGGTCGCCTTTGGATGCTTCTCAACCCCATGTGGAACAGCCAGCGGAAATTCTCGTCCCGAAAGAGCCTGTCCAGATCTCAACCAGAATGCGGCCTGGCGAATGGACTGAAGAGTCGCTGCAAGCGCATCTTGAGGATTACCGGCAGCAGATCCGTGACATGGGTGCCAAAGAGTCGCAGATCGTCACCAACGTGGAACGGACTGAAGAGGGTGCTGCCCGGGTAGTGGTGAGCTGGGACCGCAGCCGGGCGTAGCGGGCTACTCCCCGGCCCGCGGCCTCCACACCACAACTGCCTGCGATCGCGCCCGCGGCCTCTGCCCACGGGCAAGGCTGACGACGTCGCCCGCCGCACCCGCCGCGAAAATGCGCGCATCCAAGGGTGAGCGGCGGCGCGATAGCTCCTCCGTCAGTTCGGCAACCCGGTACTGCAGCGCAGCAACCTGGTTTTCGAGGTCGAGGATGCGTTTGATGCCCTCAAGTGAGACGCCTGACTGCGAGAGCCGCTGGACCTCCCGCAGCTTGTTGACGTCGTTCTGCGAGTAGCGGCGGGACTTCCCGGGCGCACGGCTGGGCGAAACGATGCCCAAGCGGTCGTACTGGCGCAACGTCTGCGGATGCATGTCGGCAAGCTCCGCAGCGACGGAGATGACAAAGATCGGCTGGTTGACGTCGATGGCCATGACCGCCTCCTTACAACCGGGCCTTTGCGGCCAGGTCGTGACGCGGGTCGGCGTCGGTGGTGGCGGCAGCGAACGCCTTCACGGCTTCCTCCGCTTCCTTGTTCAGGTTCTGCGGAACCGCGACGTCGATGGTCACCAACAGGTCTCCGGTCGCCTTGGACGTTTTCACGCCACGGCCCTTGACCCGGAGGGTACGGCCCGACGGCGTTCCGGCCGGGACACGCACCTTGACGGTGTCGCCGTCGATTGTTGGCACCTCGATGGTAGCGCCAAGCGCCGCCTCCGCGAACGTGACGGGCACGTGGATGCGAATGTTGTCGCCGTCGCGGTGGAAGAAGTCATGCGGCTTCACGCTCACCGTGATGATGAGATCGCCATTGCCGGCAGGGCCAGCGTTGCCCTTGCCGCGCTGGCGGACCTTCTGACCGTCCTTGATTCCGGCCGGGATCTTGACGTCGATCACGTTGCCGTTGCTTTCGCGCAGGCTCACCGTGGTGCCCTTGATGGAGCCGGCGAACGAGATGGACGAGGTGGCCGTACGGTCCGCGCCCTTCTGCGGTGCCCGCTGGAAGCCGGTCTGGCCAGCGCCGCCGAAGCCGCCACCGAACAAGTCGGCGAACTCGGGCGGGATACCGCCGCCCGCAGGCTGACGGGCACCCGGCCCGCCGCCGAACAAGCCACCGAACAGGTCCTCGAACCCACCGTTGGCTCCTGCACCACCGCGGCCAGCACCGGCACCCGGAGCAAACCGGGCACCGCCCATGGCACGGATGGCGTCATACTGCTGCCGGTCCTCAGGACTCGACAACACCGAGTAAGCCTCGGAAATGTCCTTGAACTTCTTCTCCGCAGCAGCATCCCCTGAGTTCGTATCCGGGTGATGCTCGCGGGCTAGCTTGCGGTAAGCCTTCTTAATATCCGCGTCAGACGCGTCCTTGGCAATACCAAGGATCGCGTAAAAATCCTTTTCAACCCAGTCCTGGCTGGCCAAGAGCGTTTCCTTTCTAAAACAAACAAAGCGTACGGCGAGACTACCTCTAAGCCGTAGCGGATGAGGGGGCCCGGGAGTGGCATCGGGCCTGCCGAAGCCGGGTGGCCAAGGATCGCAGATCCTCGGCCACCCGGCGAAGGGGCGGGGCCCCCTCATCCGCGAAGGCGGAAGGTGGAACCTACGCCGGGACAGCCACGATGACCTGGGCTGCACGCAGGACCCGCTCACCGGAGCGGTATCCGGAGCGCAGCACCTGGCTGACCGTGTCAACCTCGATGTCTTCGCCGGGCTGCTGGATGAGTGCCTCGTGGATGGTGGGGTCGAATTCGACTCCGGTGTCCGCGATGCGTTCCAGTCCATACGTCTTCAGCGCATTCTCCAGCTTGGTGGCGATGGCGGCGAAGGGGCCGCCCTCAAGGTCACCGTGCTGGCGTGCGGCGTCGACGTCGTCCAGCACCGGGAGCAGGGAGTTCAGGACGCCGATGACGGCCATCTCTCCTGCTACGGCGCGGTCGCGTTCGACGCGCTTGCGGTAGTTGACGTACTCAGCCTGAAGGCGGAGGAGGTCATTGCGGAGCTCCGCTGCCTGGGCTTCAGCCGCGGCACCGGAGGCTACCGATTCCTCGGCCGGCACCTCTACCCCGTTGAGGATCTCCTCAGCCTGGGAGAGGGCGTCGCCGTCTGTGGGAGCGGCGTTGCCTTCGGTGGGAGCCGCAGCTTCGCTGTCAGGCTGACGTGCCTCACCGGTCTCCGGGTCAACCTTGCGGTTGTCCCGGATAACTGGCTTGCGCGGCTCGTTGCCTTCAGAGTGCTCTGCTTCGTTGCCGTGGTGAGGCATGGCTACTTCTTCGCTTCGTCTTCGTCGATGATTTCGGCATCAACGATGTCTTCGTCGTCAGCAGCCTTTTCACCGGCGGGAGCGCCTTCAGCACCGGCACCCGGAGCATCGGCTGCGGAAGCCTGCGAGTAGATGGCTTCGCCGAGCTTGGTCTGCGAGGCCTGGAGCTTCTCGAACGCGGTCTTTACGGCGGCGTCGTCGGTGCCTTCCAGCGCGGACTTGAGGGCGTCGACGTCGGCCTTGACCTCGGTCTTGACCTCTTCGGGCAGCTTGTCGTCGTTGTCGGCGATCAGCTTGTCCACTGAGTACGCGAGCTGCTCTGCGGAGTTACGGGTGTCCGTAGCTTCGCGGCGGGCCTTGTCCTCTGCGGCGTGCTCTTCGGCTTCACGCACCATGCGGTCAATGTCGTCCTTGGACAGTGCCGTGCCACCGGTGATGGTCATGGACTGCTCCTTGCCGGTGCCCTTGTCCTTGGCGGACACGTGGACGATGCCGTTGGCGTCGATGTCGAAGGTGACCTCGACCTGCGGAACGCCACGCGGTGCCGGAGCGATGCCCGTCAGTTCGAACGTGCCCAGCGGCTTGTTGTCGCGGGTGAATTCACGCTCGCCCTGGAAGACCTGGATGGCCACGGACGGCTGGTTGTCGTCAGCGGTGGTGAAGGTCTCGGAACGCTTGGTGGGGATAGCGGTGTTGCGCTCGATCAGGTGCGTCATGACGCCACCCTTGGTTTCGATGCCGAGGGACAGCGGCGTGACGTCGATGAGGAGGACGTCCTTGCGCTCACCCTTCAGGACACCGGCCTGCAGAGCGGCACCAACGGCCACAACTTCGTCCGGGTTGACGCCCTTGTTGGGCTCCTTGCCGCCGGCGAGTTCCTTGACAAGCTCGGAAACAGCAGGCATACGGGTGGAGCCACCGACGAGCACGATGTGGTCGATGTCGGAAACCTTGATGCCGGCTTCTGCGATGACGTCCTGGAACGGCTTCTTGGTGCGGTCCAGCAGGTCCTTGGTGAGGTCCTGGAACTTGGCGCGGGTCAGCTGCTCGTCCAGGTGAACCGGGCCGTCGGGGGTGACGGACAGGTACTGGAGGGAGATGTTGGTGCTGGTGGAGGAGGACAGTTCCTTCTTGGCCTGCTCTGCAGCTTCGCGGAGACGCTGGAGGGCGATCTTGTCCTTGGAGAGGTCGATGCCCTTGACCTTGAGCTGGCTCAGGAGCCACTCGACGACGCGGTTGTCCCAGTCGTCGCCACCGAGGCGGTTGTCACCGGCGGTTGCGCGGACCTGGATGGTGGAGAAGTTGTCTTCGTCCTTGCCAACCTCGAGGAGGGAGACGTCGAAGGTTCCGCCACCGAGGTCGAAGACCAGGATGAGTTCGTCTTCCTTGCCCTTGTCCAGGCCGTAGGCCAGTGCAGCCGCGGTGGGCTCGTTGACAATGCGGAGGACGTTGAGGCCTGCGATCTCGCCGGCTTCCTTGGTGGACTGGCGCTCGGCGTCGTTGAAGTAGGCCGGAACGGTGATCACAGCGTCGGTGACCTTTTCGCCCAAGTAGCTCTCGGCGTCGTTCTTGAGCTTCATGAGGATACGCGCGGAGATTTCCTGCGGCGTGTACTTCTTGTCATCGACGGCGACGTTCCAGTCAGTGCCCATGTGGCGCTTGACGGACGCGATGGTGCGGTCAATGTTGTTGACGGCCTGGCGCTTGGCGATTTCACCAACCAGGACTTCGCCGGACTTGGAGAACGCAACGACGGACGGCGTGGTGCGGCCGCCTTCTGCGTTGGCGATAACGGTGGGCTCGCCACCTTCGAGAACAGAGACCACGGAGTTGGTGGTTCCGAGGTCGATACCTACTGCACGTGACATATCTTGTTTCCTTTCAATGGCCGATGTTGGAGATTGCACCTGACAGCGGTCCGCTGGGCGGTCTACGTGCCGGAAGCCTGCTCAACAATCGGCTAGTTGAGCGTTCTGCACTCAACTGTACTCAGCCTCAGGTTTAAGTCAATCGAAAGTTGAGTGAGGTACGCTCAAGTTTGCTTTCTGCCCCTGAAAAAACCCCGGAATCATGGGGCCCAAGGCCTGGTTTCGCCCACGGTGAACTGGCAGACTGGCACGATGGACCGGGGTGAAGCGTAGCGCCGCGCAAACGGAACGGCGTCACTCAGCCCGGGTAGTGACACCCATATCCGGGTGGCCTCGACGAATATGGGTGGCGTCAGCCGTTTGGGCGTCGTCCGCGGTTTGGGTCGCGTCCAGCGGCTCCGGCTTGTACACCCACGCCACCAGCACCACGGAAATGATCATGAGCAGGAACCAGGCCAAAAGCTTGTCGATGGAGACCGCCTGCCAGCCCTCCAGCTGGTTCGGGTACAGCCACGCACGGGACCACGTGCCGATGTTCTCGGCGAACCAAATGAACAGGGCCACCAATAGGAAAGACACCAGAATGGGCATACGGAAGCGACGGCGGAACACCCTGAAGTGCATCACGCACCGCCCATAGACAAGCACGACGGCGGCCAGCAGCACCCAGCGCACGTCGAAGATGTAGTGGTGCGAGAAGAAGTTCACGTAGATCGCGGCAGCAACGAGGGCCGTGATCCACCGGCGGGGGTATCGATCGAAGCGGAGGTCGAACAGCCGGAAAACCCGCACCATGTAGGACCCAACGGCGGCGTACATGAACCCGCTGAACAAGGGCACGGCGCCAATCCGCAGGACGCCTTCGGCCTCGTAGGCCCAGGATCCGACGTCTGTCTTGAACAACTCCATCACCGTCCCCACCACGTGGAACAGCACGATCACCCGCAGTTCCCGGAGGGTTTCCAGCTTGAAGGCGATCATCAGGACTTGAATGACGACGGCGGCCAGGGTCAGGAAATCGTTCCTGGCCAGCCCTGCATCCGCCGGATACCAGAGGCGGGCCCCAATGATCACGGCGAGCAACGCAGCACCGAACACGCACGCCCAGGCCTGCTTCAGTCCAAAGACCACGAACTCGGTGAGCCCGGCCTGCAAGCGGCCTCCCCGGAACCGGTCCAAGTAGCGGTGGGCCAGGGTGTCGATGGACTCTTCCACCGAGGTGGAGTTACGCATACGGGACCCCGGCTTCCACATCAAGCCGGCCAAGATAGTAGTCGCGGGGCCAGTGCCGGATCCGCTCCGGCAGCCGCGGATAAACACGACCCATCAGCCGCATGGTCCGCTCGAACCGGCGGGCGCGGCCGGCGCTCCACTCAAAACCGAAGCCTTCACGCAGATGGTCCGGCAACAGGCCGGCGGTCAGGAAGCGCGCCAGTGGCATCGCCAGCCGCAGGAACCGCGGTCCACCAGCCGGATAGAGCAGGTCCCGGGCAACCCTCAGCGCTTTATCGTCGGGCTGGAGTCCGCGCACGTGACTGTCCCAATAGGCAGCGAACGCAGCACGGTCGGTCGGCCACCTGTCCGCCGGAAGCTGCAGGGCTGTCCCGATCCGCGCGTACTCGCGGTAAATGCGGTCGGCGGTCTCGTCGTCGAGCGTTCCATGGATCTGCTCGTAAACGGTGACGGCGGTGTCGTAGAGGGTGGCGACCACCCACAGCTGCGACTCGGCGTCGAAAGCGTTGTATCCCTTGGAGGCGCCGTCCGGTCCGCGGCGGACCGGCGCGTGGGCGCGGTTGACGGCGCGACGAACGGCTTTGAGCTGCTCCTCGGAGCCGTAGACCACCGCATAGACGTACGTCATGGTGGCGCGCAGCCGGTCCATGGGACGCTCAGCGAAATTGCTGTGCTCAGCTACGCCGTGCCCCACTTTGGGGTCGGCGATTTGCAGGAGAATGGCGCGCCCGGCACCGGCGAGCAGGACGCCCTCCGCACCGATGTCTGCCAGCCCTCGAACCATCTGAATACTGTAGCGCCCTAGCCTTGGAGCCCCACCACACCCTGGAGGACGCTCAGATGGTGGTCGAAGAGCTCATCGCGGGCGTCGAAGGTATCGCGTCCATACTGCCCGAAAACCTCAAAACTAATGGCCCCAAACACGGACGTCCACACCAGGACGCCCCGCGCCAAGGTTGCGTCGGGCGCGGCGAGATTCATCTCGCCCCGGATGGCTGACAGGTCCGCGGCCAACCCTTCGGAAATCACGACGGCGGGACTCGCCGCGGCGTTGAGCGCGCCTGCCCGGTAGGCGGCATCGAAGATACCGACGAGGCGGACGATGACCCGTGTTCCAGGGATGGTAGTGCGCTCACCCGGCGCTTGATACCCCGGGACGGGACTGCCGAAAAGGAGGGAATAGCTGGCCGGCTCGCGGATGGCCCACGTTCGCACTGCCTTGGCCAGTGCCGTGAACTGCGCTGCGAAGTCATTCTCAGCCTCGGCATTCACGGCTTCATCGACCTCGTCGCCAAGCTGGTTGTAGGCGTCGATCAGCAGGAGCGTGAGGAGTTCATCGCGGTTCTCTACGTAGCGGTACACGGCAGAAGACACGACGCCGAGATCCCTCGCCACTGCGCGGAGGGACAGTGCGGCCGCGCCGTGAACAGCAAGGTGCTCGCGACCGAGCCGAATAATGTCGGCGATGGTCTGCGCTCGGGCACGTTCGCGGGGAGTCGAGGCCTTCTCCTTGGCTTTGACGACGGCGGGTTCGGCTGAAGTCATGATCACAGCTTCCCACAACAGAGAGCGCTGTCAACAAACGAGAGCAGCGCTCTTGACATTGAGTTGATGAGCGCCCATCCTGATTGAGAGAGCACTGCTCTCGCTTTTCATCTTTTCGCAGTCACCCCGGAAGAAGGAACCCATGTACGTCGTCACAGGAGCAGGACCCGTTGGCTACACCGTCGCGGAGCAACTGGCAGAGCAAGGTCATAGAGTCCGGGTGCTGACGCGCTCGGGCAGCGGTCCGGAGCATCCCCTGGTTGAACGGGTCCGGGCGGACGTCTCGGCTCCTGCTCAGTTGGATGAGGCGATTTTCGGCGCAACCGCCGTTTTCCATTGCATCCACGGTTCCGCCTACCGGGCATCAGCCTGGGCCGCCGAACTACCCCACGCCGAGCAGGTGGTGATGGCCGCAGCGGCGGCCGCGGGCGCCGTCGTCGTCTTCCCTGAAAGTCTCTACTCGTACAGCGAGCCGGACCGGATCATGACGGAATCAAGCCCGCGGGAAGCAGCGGGCGGCAAACGCGGGATCCGGACTGCGTTGCTGAAGGCGCGGCAGGCGCACGCGGCCACCACGGTCAGCGTGGTTGCCGGCGACTTCTTCGGGCCACGCGTGAAGACAGCTCATGCCGGCGAGCGCATGGTCACGCCGATTCTGGCAGGCAAGGCGGTGCAGTTCATCGGAGCTACGGGTCAGCCCCACTCCTTCACGTACGTCCCGGACCTCGCAGCGGCAATGATTGCAGCTGCGCAGAAGCCCGAACTCTGGAACAGCGTGCTTCATGCCCCCACCGGCCCGGCCGTAACCCAACGGGAAATGGCCACAGCGCACGCATCAGCCGCAGGCTTTGTTGCGCCCAAGGTGAGTGCCGTACCAGGTTGGGTGCTGCGGGTAGCGGGCATCTTCTCCACGGACATGCGCGAGCTGGCCGAACTCCTGTACCAGTTCGAGCGCCCGTTTGTCATGGACTCCTCGGAAAGCCAGCGACTTCTGGGGATACACCCGACGCCCCTGCCGGAAGCTGCGGCGGCATCCATGGCGTGGTGGAAGGGTGCCGCGGCGGGTTAGAGGCCGTCGTCGTCATTCCAGTGCTCCTGCCAGCGCCAATCGATAGGTTCGCTCAGCCGCTGGTAGCGGATGTCGGTGGACAGGCGCATGGTGCCGTGGCGGTCCGTGTTGTCCAGAGCGGCATGAACAATATGTGCTGAGTGGACCACGACGTCACCCACCTCGTAGTCGGTGACGAGCCACCTGGCATCGTGCTCGTTCGCCAGCCCCGGAAGATCGGCGGTGATTGAGGCAGCGGGCATCTTCAGCGTTCCCGCACGCTCCTGGGCCATCACCCAGTGATGGCTGCCCTCGAGGTAGGCCAAGCCACCCCGCTCCCGCGGGCAATCGCCCAACGGTATCCACATGGACAGCACGCGATCGCTGCCCTCACGCAGATAGACAAGATCGTAGTGGGCCTGCGTGGCCGTGCCGATGCCGCTTTCACCCGGTTTGGTGTGTCGGATGATCTTCCGGCGGTGCAGATGGACAGCATCCCCGAGGAACCAGGCGAACCAGTCGGCAATCCCTTCCGCAGTGCACAGCGCCTGGTACTCCGGCCCCGGCACGATGTGATCGAAGAGGCCCCGGCGCAAGGCAGCACGGTCCACATCACCTGGTGCTGCAATGCCATCCCGAGGATACGTGCCGACCGCGTACACGTTGGCTTCGCCTAAGGACTTGAAGTAGAACTCCCGGAAATCCAACAGCTGGTCCGGATTGAGCTGCCCCTTCAAGTAGAGGTACCCATCGCGGCGGAGCCTTGCCCACAGCGCGTCACGATCCCTGCGTTCGGAAGGGGGTACCGGTTCCAGCTCAGCGAGGCGGGTCTTCGATTCGTCCAAGACGTAGCCGTTAGAGGTCAACATGTTGTCCACTGTGGCAGTGGAGGGCAGTGAAGTGAATGGACTTCGGTTTGCTGATACTTGGACTTTTGTGCGGCTTGTTTTGGCCTTCGTGTAAGGGCAGCATGGGAGCCTATGGATAATTGGTCAAGCTACCGCCACCCGGCGCTCCCCCTTCGTGACCTTGGTCTTGCTTGTCTGGGTGCCGGGGAACAAAGTGGCCTGTTACCGTCCTTTGCCGGCCGGACCCTCAGCAGCCACGGCATAGTCCTGGTCTCCGAAGGTTCAGGCCACATTTCTGTTGATGGTGAAAGATTCGAGGTCCGCGCTCCCGCGATCATGTGGCTGTTTCCGGGCGTGCGCCATGGGTATGGACCTGGGCCTGCAGGGTGGAAGGAACACTGGCTGTTGTTCACCGGACCTACGGCGAGAGCGTTTGAAGAGTTGGGGTGCTACTCCCGCGACTCCCCGTTGCTGCAGCTTGATGGTTCGTCAGAGCGGGACCTGATGGAAGCACTTGGACTTTTTCCAGCCCTGCGTGCGGCTCTCTCGGTGGGCGGTCACCACTCAGACTTGGACGCTTCGTTAATCTGCCAGCGGGTACTCGTCGAGGCCGGCAAGCAACGCAACCATGGCGCCAGCGGGTCACCCGGAGATGGGGAGAAACTGCTCGCCAGGCTTCATGAGATGGCCCATCTCCCGCTCAGCTTGCCGCAAGTGGCCGCTTCCTTGAACCTGACTGCCCCTGAACTTCGGCACGCAGTTCAGACAGCGACGGGCATGGGGCCGAAGGAGCTGGTGATCCAGCTCCGGATGTCGCGTGCCCAATCGCTCCTGGCGGACACTGACCTGCCGGTCCAACGCGTCGCCACGCTCACCGGGTACGACGATCCCGCCTACTTCAGCCGGCTCTTCACCAAGAAGACGGGCTTTCCTCCGAGCCAATTCCGCCGGGATCATCACCGGAAAAGTCCGCACTGACCTCCACTCAGCTAATGTCTGAAAATGTTCGAATCATGGATTTCCCAGCCCCTGCCTGAAACCCTGATTGCAGTGCACAGGACGTCTCCGGAACGTCCCCATCGACACCACACCACCCAACGATCACTGCCCCACGGGATACTCAATGAGGAGATCTTCCATGTCCACTTTCGCCATCAATCGTCGTCAGTTGCTGCAGACCGGGGGCATCGGCGGACTTGCCGTAGCACTGTCAGCAATGTCCTCCGGCGCAGCCGACGCTGCACCGAAGAAGCAAACCGCGGGTGTCCCGCAGATCACCGACCTGGGACCTGCCGTCGTGCAGTTTTCCCTCATGAGCTCGCTGCTGGTGGGCGACACCGTCTACATCGGTTCCCGCAACCTCAATCCTGTGCGGATCATCGGCTTCCACCTCCCCACCCGCACCATCACTTCAAGGACAGACCTCGGCTCCGGATACAGCATCCAGGCAATGGCCGCTGACTCCACCGGCCGCTACCTCTATGCGGGTGTGCTGCGCGAGGGAGTCGACGGAAAACCGAACCTCTACCGCTGGGACCTCAGCACACCCAACGCTCCGGCAGTGGGTGTCGGCGAAACAGGAGACCGGGACATCCGGGCTTTGGCTGTAGCCCCGGACGGCAAGGTCTACGTTGCCGGTGGCGGGTTGACCACCAACGCACCCTCCCTGTGGGAATACGATCCCGCTGCGAATGCCATGACCAGCTGGGGCGTCCCGGACCCCGGGGCAACCATTGCCCAAGCAGTGGCTGCTACCGCCAGCCACGTGTATTTCGGCACGGGCAGCACGCTGGGAGGCGGCAACGGCTCCAGCCCGGCCCGTCTCTTTGCGTTCGACCGGACGACGAAGACCTCGACGAACATCCTTCCGGCGGACGTGGCCACCGGTGTCTCAGTGACTTCCTTGAGCGTGCTGAACGGGCAGCTCGGAGTCGGAGTCAAGGGGCCCGGGAAGTCTGTGCTGATCAATCTGGCGGACCACTCTAAATTCACGATCATCGCCAAGACCGGCGTGATGTTCCGGCAGTTGGGCAACGACGTCTTCTTCGTCAAGGAGCCGGGCGTCTGGTCCTACAACATGGTCAGCAAAAAGATCACCCAGATCCTCACGGAGGATGTTGGCGCCATGTGGGGCTTGGACGTCTACGGCAACAAGGCGCTCACCGTCTCTTCCTACGACGTCATTGAAGTCGATCCTGTGGCGAAGACCGCAGTTAAGCATGACCTCACCCAGGCTGGAGCACCGGGCGGACCGCAGTCGTGCATGGGCCTCGCCGCGGGCGGCGGGGACGTCTATGTGGGCGGCACAGGAACCATCGCGCGTCACCAGCTGGCCTCAAACCAGGTTTCCTACCTCCGGGCGACGGGCGAGGCCAAGGACGCCGTGGTGGTGGGCGGAATCCTGTTCACGGGCCAGTACAACTCCAGGGGCATCTACTCCTACGATCCCTCCACCGGGCAACTGCCCTATCAAGTGGCTGCCCTCCCTGCCGGGCAAAACCGCCCCCTGGATGTCTGCTGGGACGCCGTCAACGGGCTGGTCATTGCCGGCGCTCAGAACGATACCGGCGGAGGCGGCTGCTTCGCCGCATACAACCCGGTGACAACGCAGGTCATCACCAAGGTCAATCCAATCGATGCCCTCCAGATGGTCCGGGCAGTGGCCACAAAGGACGGAGTGGCCTACCTCGGCGGGGACAACATCTACGCCACCGGCCCCCGAAGCACCGTGGTTGCCTGGGATCCGGTAGCAAACCAGGAGCTGTGGCGCCTTGACCCGGGCCAGCCCCAAGGGATCGCCGCAATGGCCATCCACGGCAAGTTCCTCTACGGCATGTCCCGCAAGGCTGCGGGCCTGTTCGTCATTGACCTCGACACCCGCCAAGTGGTTCACCGGGGCGACCTGAGCAGCGTCTGTACGGACTTCGGTGCCCTCCAGGTCAGCCGCGGGATTGTCTACGGCGTCTCCGACACCACGGTGTTCCGCATTGACCCGATCACGTTCGCGGCGTCCGTTGTTGTGGCTGACATCAATGGCGGCTGGTACAGCGGGCCCCACATCACGGCCGACGAGGACGGTTTGCTGTACACGCTCCGGGGCCCCAACCTCGTGCGGATTGACGATCAGCAGGCGATGCAAACCATGCGGCGCTAAGCCCCATGTAAGTAGCAGCAGATGCCGTTTTGAGCCCTCAAAACGGCATCTGCTGTTACCCAGTTGGGCTGGCAGTGAACAGTCCCGCAAGCACCGAACAGGCAGCACCCCTGGCCAGTGCTACGGGATCCGAAATGGCGGTATCAAATATTGGAGGCGGAGTATTCGCGTGGTCGTATTGGCGCACGAACGCGTCCTTGGTCTGCTCAGCAAACGTGCCCAGAGCGGCTTCAGGAGCGAAACCGGCCACCACCTGTCCGGGACCCAGGACCTTGGCCATGTTCGCCATGCCAATGCCCAGGTGCAGGGCTGCGTCGGCAATCAGTGCGGAGTCGATGTCGGGGTCCAGCTGCCTGTCCTGGCCGCGTCGCTCCAGTTCACGCTGCATGCCCCACAGGCTGCCCCGGGTTTCGAAACAGTCCTCCGCGCCGCAGTGGCAGTGCCTGGCAGGCTCGGGACCGGTGATCGCCCGCGAATGAGCGAACCCCCCTGCAGAACCGTTGAAGCCTCGCTGGATACGGCCTTCAACCACGACGGCGGCGCCCAGGCTGGTGCCGACGCTGAAGATGAGCATCTCGCGGCCTGCAAAGACGTCGTCGAAAAGCAGCCCCCGCGTGTAGGCGTTGACGTAACTGTCGATGATGACGGGGTGGTCCGCGGCTTCTTCGAGGAGCTCTTGGAACGCTATGTCAGCCCAACTCATGGCCCCGCTGTGCCGCACCAGGCCACTCGCTTGGTCCACCACGCCGGAGACGGCCGCCCCCACACCAATAAGCTTGGGCTCCCTGCCGCCTGCAGCAACCCGCACAGCCCTTGCCGCGGCTGCTGCGGCTTCGGCAGGTTCCGTGGATGCCAACGGCTCGCTGTGCGTGGCCACCACGTCACCGCGCAAATCGACGACGACGGCGTGGGCCTCCGTAGCGGACAGCCTCACCCCCGCCGCGAAAACACCTTCGCGTCCGAGCTCAAGAAGGCGCGCGGGTCTGCCGCCCGTGCTGGGCGCGATCTCGGTTTCCACCAGAAGGCCCGAGGTGATGAGCTTGCCCGTAATTCCGGTGACGCTGGCTGCGCTCAAGCCGGTCTGAACAGTGATGGCGGCACGGGAGACAGGCGATTGGGTCCGCACGACGTCGAGCACCAGGGCCTCGTTGATCTCACGGATCAGGGCCTTGCTGCCTGCACGTGGCTTCATTGCTGGTGGCTCCTGTTGTTGCGCGGCAAAGGATCCCACCCATTCTGGCATCCGTAGCGCGGTTGCTTTCACACTCTCCATGATACTTACTTTAGTCATTGACAAAAAATATTGAAACTGGCAACCTCAACCCATGAACATCAACAACGGCGTTGCATCGACACCACCTCCACCCACCACCCCCCGGCTGAGGATTCTCCTGAGCATCCCGGACGTGGAACGGGCGGCCTTCATCTCCCCGGAAACCCACGCTGCACTGAACCAGCTGGGCGAAGTCACCGCCATCGCACCGGCCCAGCTCCAGTCATTGGACGCTTTCGCCGCGGCGGCAGCAGAGACAGACATTTTCATCACGGCCTGGGGCTTTCCCCGCCTCGACGCCGAACACCTGGCAGCGGCGCCGAACCTCACATGCGTCGTCCACGCCGCGTCGTCGCTGCACGCCCTTGTCAGCGACGCATTCTGGGCCGCCGGCATCCCCATCTCCCAAGCGGGCGCAGCCATGGCCCCGGCTGTCGCGGAACTCTCGCTCACCTTTACTCTGAGCTTGCTGCGCCGCGTGCACCAGCTCGATCACAGCCTCCGCTCCGGCACCAACTGGGACGATGCCCGCACCGTACCCAGGGCCCGTGAAATCTCCGGCGCCCGCATCGGCGTAGTCGGCGCCTCACGCACAGGCCGCCGCTATATCGACGCCTGCCGGGCACTCGGCGCAGAGGTACGTGTCTATGATCCGTACCTCCTCAAGGGGGATCCCCTTGCGGCCAGCTCCACCACCTTGCACGGCTTGATGGCAAACAGCGATGTCCTCGCCATCCACGCCCCCGCCACCAGTGAAACCGTGGGGCTGATCGGTGCTGCCGAACTCGCCCTGATGCCGGATGGGGCAGCGTTCGTGAACACGGCCCGCTCCACCATCGTGGACATGGAAGCCCTCTACAAAGAGGTGCACTCGGGCCGGATTGACGCGGCGTTGGATGTCTTCGACGCCGAGCCCCTTCCCATGGATGATCCTTGGCGCTCCCTGCCGAACGTGCTCCTCACGCCCCACCTCGGCGGCGCCACTGTTGACTCGCGGCGCCGGGCCGGCGGCATCGTCGTTGACGAACTAAGCCGCTTCATCAGCGGCCGGCCCATGGAACACGCCCTCACCCGGACCGACCTCGAACGGATGGGCTGACATGCGCAACATCCTCTTGATCCACTGCCACGACCTCGGCCGTTTTCTGGGCACGTACGGAGTGGAAACGGTCTCAACCCCGCACTTGGACGCCCTGGCCGATGAGTCCGTGCTCTTCGAGCAAGCCTTCGCAACCGCTCCCCATTGCAGCCCGGCCCGGGCCTCCTTGTTCACCGGTACGTATCCCCAGACCAATGGTGTCCTCGGGCTGACGCACGAGCCCTTCGGCTGGGACCTCAAAGAGCCGAAAGACCACATCGCCTACAGGCTGAAGTCCGTCGGCTATCAAACCGGGCTCGTCGGCGTGCACCACGAATCGCGGGTCTTGGCCGACGACGTGGTGGCCGGCAGGCTCGGTTTCGACCACGCCCGTACGGGAGGTGCACGGGACGTCGTCGTGGATCGCGCCACTGACGCGCTGCGTCGGATGTCCGGCAGCGACCGGCCCTTCTACCTGCAGGTCGGCTTCACCGAGCCGCACCGGGTGCCCTCCGCAAGGGACCGCCCCGGGGTGATGGGGTTCCTGGCCGATGGCGTCGAACCGGACGTCTCCTTGGGGCATTCCGTTCCGGCCCATTTGGTGGACGACGACGGTGCCCGCGAGGAAATCGCCGAGCTCCAGGGCGCGGTCAAACACATGGATGAAGGCGTCGGCAGCATCCTGGCGGAACTCGATTCGCTGGGCCTCCGCGACCAGACGCTGGTGCTGTTCACCACCGACCACGGGCTTGCGCTGCCCCGCGCCAAATGCACCCTGTACGACGCCGGACTCGGCGTTGCGCTGATGCTTCGCCATCCCGGCAACCCGGCGTGGTCCGGGAGGCGCGTGTCGGACATCGTCAGTCACGTGGATGTCCTGCCCACCTTGCTTGACCTGGCAGGACTGCCGACTCTCGACGGCCTCGCCGGAACAACTCTGCGGCCCGCCGTCGAAGCAGGCGGGGCCACGCGAACCCACTGTTTCAGCCAGCTGAGCTACCACACGTACTACGACCCCAAACGATCAGTGCGGACACCCACCCACAAACTGATCGTCAACTTTTCCAACGCACCACGCGCCATGGATCCCACACAATCCTGGATCCACCGCAGCCTGCCGGCGGACCTTGGCGGGCCCACCATCGGCACCAGCCCGGCGACGGAACTCTACGACCTCACCACAGACCCTGAGGAACTGGACAACATCGCCGGCCATCCGGAGCAGTCGGAAATCCTCAGGGATCTCTCCGCTGCCCTCTTCGACTGGATGCGGGAATGCGGCGACCCCCTCCTCACCGCCCCCGTAGCAGCCAGCCGCCACCTGCTCGCGCTCAGCGCGATCCAAGAAGCCACCCTCACCCGAAAGTAGCCACCATGTTCATTCAAAAGATGCACCGCACCGCATTGGCGACAGCCGCCGTCGTCACCGCCGCCATGGCGCTCACCGCCTGCGGTTCCGCCGGTTCTACAACGTCCGACGGCGGCCAGCCCACCGGCAAGGTGACGCTGTGGATGTACCCCGTCATCAAGGACGAGACCGCCAGCAAGAAGTTCTGGCAGGACACCGAGGCCAGCTTCGAGAAGTCCAACCCGGGCATCGACCTGACCATCGAACTCCAGACGTTCGACAAGCGGGACGCCCAGATCTCGGCGGCGTTGGCCGCAGGCTCGGGACCCGACGTCGTGCTCATTACGCCCGACCAAGCCGCCACCTACCGTAACGTTCGTGGACTGCTGCCGGTGGACAAAGCCGTTGAGCAGGACAAGGACAGCTTCTACCCCGGAACGTTGGAAGCAGCGACATTCGACGATGAAGTGTTCGGCGTACCACTGTTCCAGAACATCAACACAACTGCATACAACACCAAGATCTTCGCGGACGCAGGGGTGCCGCTGCCCAGGACCTGGGACGATCTCCGCAGTGCGGCGCCGGTTCTGGCCAAGAAGGGAATCGCCGTGATGGACTACGCCGGCACTCCTGAACAGACGTTGAACTTGTCCTTCTATCCCCTCTTGTGGCAGGCAGGAGGAACAGTCTTCACCGAGGACGCCAAGGACATCGCCTTCGACTCCGAGGCCGGCGTCTCCGCGTTGCAGTTGCTGATCGACTTGAAGAAGCTCGGCGGACTTCCCGCCGATGCCGCCACCGACGGCCCAAAGGTTGAAGGTGCGCCGATCGCCACCGGTAAGGCAGCAATGCGGGCCACCACGTCACTGCCGGAACTGAAGCAGATGCGCGCCGCCCTGGGTGCCGAAAACGTTGCCTTGGGTGCTCCTTTGACGGGCAAGGTCCAGGCGACGTACGGAAACCCCGGTTTGCTGGCGCTGACTTCCATCAATAAAAAGGAAAACCGCGAAGCTGCCTACAAGGTCATGAGCTACCTGAGTTCGGCTGAGTCCCAGAAGGCCCTCAACACCGCTGCCGGCAACCTGCCGACGCGGACAGATGCCGCCGCCCTGGGCACGGATGCCGATTCCCTGGCCATGGCCGAGGCCCTGAAGTCCGCCAACCCCGGCGAACCGTCCCCGGTTGCAC
Organism: Arthrobacter sp. YN; assembly: GCF_002224285.1. Lineage (GTDB taxonomy): Bacteria > Actinomycetota > Actinomycetes > Actinomycetales > Micrococcaceae > Arthrobacter. Next base: position 4,402,441 of record NZ_CP022436.1, read on the forward strand.
GCCAGGTCATGGGTGCCCTCGCACCGAACATCCAAGCTGCCCTCCGCGGCGATGTCAGCGCCAAGGAAGCCCTTGACCGTGCTGCCAAAGAAGCCCGCGGCATCCTGCAGCGCTCGGCATCCTGAGCCCAGCCCAACCACCGATTGGTCACCCCATGTCTGTAAACACCCGCACCAGAACCACGCTGGCCGGCCGACATCCCGAGTTGACGGCGTCACCGCTCAAGCCTTTTGGGGCCAAGAAAGCCCGTAGCCGCGAGGCACTGGCCGGCATCCTCTTCGTCCTGCCCACCTTGGTCATTTTCGGCCTCTTCAAGTTCCTCCCCATCTTCGGGGCCGGTGCCATGAGCCTGACCGAGTACAGCCTCAACGGCGACTTCGAATTCCTGGGCGCAGACAACTACACCCGATTGGCTGCTGATCCCAACTTCTGGCAAAGCCTCAAGGTGACGCTCCTGTACGTGGCGATCTTCGTCCCGTTCATCATCGCCGTATCGCTGGCCGGCGCCGTCCTCCTGGACAAACTGGTCAGGTTCACCGGGACTTTCCGGGCCCTGCTGTTCATCCCCTACCTCAGCTCATTCGTCATGGCCGGCATCATCTGGACGTGGATCTTCTCCACGGATGGTCCGCTGAATGCAGCATTGGTTGGCCTGGGCATGGGGCCCGTCCCCTTCACCTCCGGGCCCCAACTGCTGGTCCTGCTCTCCCTGGCCGTGGTGTCCGTATGGAAAGGCTTCGGCTACTCCATGCTGATCTTCCTGGCCGGGCTCAAAGCACAACCGGCCGAAGTCCACGAGGCTGCGCGTATTGACGGAGCCGGCGCCTGGAAATCGTTCTGGTACGTCACATTGCCCCTGCTGAAGCCCGTGGTGTTCTTTGTCCTGGTCATCGAGACGATCGTCGGATTCCAGGTCTTCGACACCATCTACGTCATGACCGGAGGCGGACCCGCCCGGGCCAGCCACAGCCTCATCTACTTCCTGTTCGATGAAGGATTCAAGTTCTTCGACTTCGGCTATGCCTCGGCCATTGGCGTGGTGCTGTTCGTCATCGTGCTCATCCTCTCGCTCATCCAGCAGCGCTTCTTCGAAGGTAAGGACTCCAAGTGACTGCCACCGTTTCCACTCCAGATGTTGGCCAACGCCCCGCCGGACGCAGCACCCAGCGAAACCCCCGCCGCAGCACCGAAAAGCGCCGCCAACGCACCCTGACCTGGGTGCTTGCGGTAATCTCGCTCTTCACGGTGGCGCCCCTGATTGCCGTTGCCGTGCTGGCACTCTCCCCTGAGGATGCCCCCACGCTCCCCTACGCTCTGCCGTCGTCTCTGACGTTGGACAACATCGTCCGCATCTTCAACGTGGGTGAATTCCCGCTCTGGCTCTGGAACTCATTCCTGTACTCGGCGGTGTCCGTGGTAGTTGTCCTGCTGACAGCTTCCATGGCCGCCTACGCCTTGGCCCGCAAGAGATTCCCGGGACGGAACGCGCTGCTGTGGGCCATCATCGCCACCATGATGGTGCCCGTCCAGGCCACGCTGATCCCCACCTTCATCCTCATCTCCAAGATGGGCGGCGTGAACACGTTGTGGGGCCTGATCCTGCCCACTTTGGCCAACGCACAGGCGATCTTCCTGATCCGCCAGTTCGTCCGGGACATGCCGGAGGAACTGTTCGACGCCGCCCGCATCGACGGTGCCGGCGAATGGCGGACTTTCTGGCAGATCGTGCTCCCCCTGATCCGTCCCGTCCTGGCAACCCTGGCCATCTTCGTCTTCCTCTGGCATTGGAACGACCTCCTTTGGCCGCTGGTGGTGGGCCAATCGGACACTGCCCGGACACTCACCGTCGGCCTGGCAACGTTGAACACCGAGACAGCCTCCACCTCCAACGTCATGGCCGCAACGCTGGTCAGCTTCATCCCATGCCTGGTGATTTTCGCCCTCCTGCAGAAACACATCGTCGCCAGCATTACGCATAGCGGTGTGAAGGGATGACGCCGACTGCGCCTATCCGTTTCGGCCTCATCGGCGTCGACTCCCCGCACGCGCCGTCGTTTACCCGCCTCTTCGGCAATGGTTCCGACGGCGTGGTCCCCGGCGGCACGGTGACGCACGCCTGGAAGGGGGAATCGGCGTCGGACTTTCCGTTGAGCCGCGACCGGATCGACAGCTTTGCCGACGAGGTGAGCGAGTTGGGGGTCATCATGTGCGATTCGCCGGAAGAGGTGGCCGAGGCCTGCGATGCCCTGCTGATTGTGTCCTCGGATGCGCGGACGCACCCACGATACTTTGAGCGTGTGGTGCGATTCGGCAAGCCGGTCTATGTGGACACGCGGTTCGCCCCCACCCTGGCAGAGGCCCGGACCATGCTCGCCCAGGCGCAGGCCTCCGGGACTTTGGTCCTGGCCGGCTCCCCCAAGCGGTTCACCCCGGAGTTCCAAGCCGCGCTGACCGGAGGGCCGTACCACTCTGTCTCCTTGGACGGCCCCCTCCCCACCCAGCCCGGCCACCCGGGCCTGGCCTGGTACGGCGTGCATTTGGTGGACCTCGCAGTGGCCGCGCTCGGTGCCGGTCCGGGGACGGTAACGGTCGACGCCGGGAGTCCGGGTCCCGCGGAAGGCGCCACCACGGTGACGGTGCGGTGGGGAGACGGCCGCGAGGTCTCCATGAAGGGCGAAGCGGACTGGAGTCCGTTCACTATGGGGCGCATCGAATCCGAGGGCGGCTGTTCCGAGTTCTCGATCGAAGCCGGCCCGCCCATGCTGGTGGGCCTCTTGGAAGGGATCGTAAACTCCATCCGCAGCGGGACACCAAACGTACCGCTGCGGGAGATCCTCAGCATTGTCGCGATCGTGGAAGCCGCCAACAAGAGCCTGAAAGCCGGCGGCCCCGTCCCCCTCTCACCCAACTAAGTAGCAGCAGATGCCCTATTGAGCCCTCGTTGGAACATCTGCTGCGACCTACTTGGGTGCCAACCCCGAAAGATCACTGATGACACTGAGCTCCACTCCCGTTTTGCCTGTGCCGCGTACACCCGGCCCCTCCTCCGCGCGCACGGTGAGGATCGGCGTCGATATCGGCGGCACCAAGATTGAAGCGGTAGCCATCGATCAGGACTGCACCGTCCTGCACACCGTCCGCCGTCCCACCGGGTTCGGGAATGAAGCGCTGCTCAGCTCGCTCTTCGGCGTCCTCGAAGAGCTGCGCGGCGCTGAAACTCTGGCGAACTGCACTGTGTCCGGACTGGGCATCGGAATTCCCGGAACGGTTAATACGGAGACCGGGTACGTAGCCAATGCCGTAAATGTTGGCGTTGCCGGTTTGGACCTCGGCAGCCTGATGGAGGCAGAGCAGGGACTGCCGGTAGCGATGGAGAACGACGTCAATGCCGCCGCCATCGGAGCCCACTACTTGCTGGCCGACGGCGACGCCACCGGGTCCAGCGCCTACCTCAATCTCGGCACCGGGCTGGCGGCGGGCTACGTCAGCAACGGCGTCGTGGTCCGTGGCACGTCCGGTGCTGCGGGCGAAATCGGACACCTCCCCCTCGGGCTGCAGGGCGAAGGATGTCCCTGCGGCCAAAAGGGCTGTTTGGAGCTCGTCGCTTCGGGGTCAGGCATTGCCCGACAGTGGAAAGGCCCCGGACAGTGGCCCGCCGTCTCACTTTTTGAGGCAGCGCTCGACGGCGATCCTGTCGCCAAAGTTGTTCAGCAGCGGTTCTTTGAAGGTGTTGCCACAGCCATCCGAATCCTTGGACTGACCTACGACCCCTCCGCCATCTACGTTGGCGGCGGCCTGAACGCCCTCGGAGAGCCACTTCTCAGCGGTATCCAACGGGAACTCGCCCGGTTCAGCGCTCCCTCCCCCTTCCTTTCCGGCCTGGCGCTTGGGAACCGTGTCCAGTTGGTTCCGCCGGGGCTCTCCATTGGCTCTGTCGGTGCGGCGATCGCTGCCGACTAACTACGCATTTTAACCAGTTACTCAAAGGAAAACCTATGGCAGAAGTCATCATTGTCCGCGACCCCACCAAGGCCGGAAGCGTCGCGGCATCCATCTTTGCGCAGCAGATCCTGGACAACCCGGCCACCGTGCTGGGGCTGGCCACAGGTTCAACCCCGCTGACCACGTACGCGGCATTGGCTGCCGCGGTCGCGGAGGGAGCCATCGACGTCTCCGGAGTACGGGGCTTCGCCTTGGACGAGTACCTCGGCGTCCCACCGGAGCACCCGGAGAGCTACCGCTCGGTGATCACCCGCGAGGTAGTGGAACCTTTGGGCCTCAATCCGGACCAAGTGTGGACGCCGCGGGGCACCGGCCCCGACATCACCCAAGCCGGGGCAGAGTATGAAGCCCTGATCGCCGAGACGGGTGGAGTCGACATCCAGATCCTGGGCATCGGGTCCAACGGGCATGTGGGGTTCAACGAGCCCGGGTCCTCCCTGGCATCGTCCACCCGCATCAAGGCCCTGGCCGAACAAACGCGGAAGGACAACGCACGGTTCTTCAGCTCTCCGGAAGAGGTCCCTACCCACTGCATCACCCAGGGCCTTGGGACCATCCTCCGGGCCAGGCAGTTGGTCCTGTTGGCCTTTGGAGCAAACAAGGCGCAGGCCGTTGCAACTGCGTTGGAGGGGCCGGTCTCTTCCGCCGTGCCGGGCTCGGTGATCCAGCAGCATGCGCGGGCCACGGTGATCATCGACGAAGCAGCTGCCGCGGGCTTGGCACATGCCGAGTACTACCGGCACGCCTGGCGGTCGGCGCAGGAACTGCATGAAGTAGATTTCTAATCGGGGGCATGCCGCTCCCGGATGCGCAAAAAAAGGGGGCACTACGTGGACCAGACCGTCCATTCATCGCGTTGGAAAGCATTCTGGGACAAGGGTGGATGGTGGCGGGCCATCCTGCTGACCGTGCTCTATATGGTGATCTACCTTGGCGCCGGACTGGTCATCGGGACCGTTGCGGGCGACGAGGTGGTGGCTGAGGACATCTTCCGCACGCCTCAGAGCGTCTTCGTCGGCCTGACGCTGTCGCTGATTGTTGGCAGCGTGGCCTTGGCTGCCTTTGTGTACTCCGTGAAGTGGTTCAAGCCGCTGTTCGCTCCGCAACCTGTCAAGGGGAGCTGGTGGATGTGGGCAGCTCCGTTCTTCCTGCTGGCCGCGATCGTGCTGCGCTTCCTGGGCATCAACTACAGCAGCTACCAGGCCTCCGTTGTGGTGATTACGCTGCTCACGGGCTTACTGATCGGTTTTGCCGAAGAGATCCTGACCCGCGGAATTGTGGTGAAGATGCTGCGCGACTCTGGAAAGTCCGAGTGGGTGGTCATGGTGCTGTCCTCCCTGGTGTTTGCCCTGATGCACTCTGCCAACGCCCTGTCTGGAATGCCGATCCTCACCGTGCTGCTGACCATCGTGTTCACGTTCGGCTTCGGCATCTGCATGTACCTGACCCTCCGGGTCACGGGCAACCTCATCTGGCCCATGGTTCTGCACGCCCTCTACGACCCCACGCTCTTCCTGTCCACGGGCGGCATCGACCAAGCCGCCACGGGTCCGCAGAGCCCACTGCTGTTGCTGGCCGGGCCGGCCAACATGATCTACATGCTGATCGCCGTTATCGCCCTGATTGTGGTTCGGGGACGGGTGCAGCGCTCACCGCTCAGCGAACCAGCGCTCCACTAGCGCCTGCGGTACAAAAGCACAACAGAAGCGTTCGACGGCGGGTGCGTAACCGCCCTCGAACGCTTCTGTTTTGTTTGGGTGTACTTGGCGAATCGCACATTCGTGGACTCACCCCGCAACGATGGCACTATTACTTTCTCAAGCAAGCTTTAGCGTATTGACACAAAGACTGCCACGAGAAAGTATTAGAGCATGGAACGAAGCAATGGACTCTCCACGGCAGAGGCAGCGGACCGTCTGGGCATAACCCAGGTATCGGTGCGCCAGCTCGTGGAATCCGGACGGCTCACTGTCGTTGGGCGAGTCGGCCGCTCCATCCTCCTCGACAGGGCCTCCCTCGAACGGCTTTCCGCAGTCGGCACCCGCCGAGGCCGGGCATGGACAGCTAAGACAGCCTGGGCAGCGCTGGCACTGTTGTCCGGGCAGAACCCCACGTGGATCTCATCGTCGGAAAAGTCACGGCTCAAAAGCAGACTGCGGCAGCTCGACGCAGCAGCTGTCTGCACCCTCGCCAGGCATAAGGATCGCATTTCCCGATACAGGGCGACGCGGGATGCCTTGGATCGCCTCAGCCATTACTTGATCGCCAGCGGGGCCACCGCCATGCGCGACGAATCCACTGCCGAGACGTTCGGCCTGACCGGCGGAAGCGGTATCGCCGAAGGCTACGTCATGGCGGGGGACGCTAAGGCGCTGGCTGATTCATTGGGCCTAGTCGAGGACCCGTCGGGTAGCGCCATCATCCATGAGGTCGAGCTGGAAGAGCCGTTCGCCGAAGGCCGGGCACCCGTCGCCGCCATCGCCGTGGACCTGATGGGGTCACTGGCCACCCGGGAACGCAGCGCCGGCCAGCGCGTCATCGAGGAGTTGCTGCATGTCTGAGCCGGACCTGGTAGAGGTGGCCATGGCCGATGGTCGGGAAATTTGGGACGTCCCCGTACCGCCCGGAGGCTGGGGTACGCCTTGGCCGCAGTGTGTCGAATTGGCAAGGGCGCTGCCCTCCAACAAGTGGACGCTCGTGGGAGGCCTCATGGTCCAGTTGCACTCCGCGGCCGCTGGCCTGCCCGCCTCCCGGCCAACCGCCGATGTGGACATCGTTCTGCACATCGAGACCGGCGCGGTCACGACGTCGTCCGTGTCAGCAGTGCTCACCGAACTTGGCTACACCCTGAAGAAGTCCATCGACCACGACGCCCCGGCGCACCGGTTTGTCCGCGGCAAGCAGCAGATCGATGTCATGATCGCCGACCAAATGCCGGAGGCAAAAGTTCCCACCATCGGTGGCCGCAAGCCCTTCCAAGTCTCCGGAGGCACGCAAGCGCTGAAGCGGACCGTCAACTGTCGGCTTGTCGGCGACGACGACGAGCCTGTCCTCATTAGCATCCCCAACGCGCTTGGCGCCTTGGTCCTGAAAGGCGCGGCCTACCGGGAAGACTCCCGCGACCGCGACCGGCACCTCGACGACGCCGTGGTCTTGTGCGCCACCATCAAGACGCCTCTGGCCACCGCTAAAGAGATGGGTGGCAGCGACCGGTCGCGCGTCCAGACACTTCATGGGGTGCTTGAGAATCCAGACCACCGTTCCTGGCAACTCCTGCACGAAGCTGACCGAACACCCGCGATGGACGCGCTACGCATCCTGGCAAGCAACCCGCAGCAGCTCCCGTCTGCGAACAGGCTGAAGAAGGCGTAGACGGCACGGACCCATCCGTGCTTAACCGCAGCACCGGCGTACCAATGTCTTGGCTCTTGAGTGTTTGCCTTGTCCAACAGAACGGTGACATGGCCCCACGGCAATTGTCCAACAGCTTGTTGGACACTTGTGGCCTCCTCACCCCCCTACTCCGCGTCCTCCCCCATCACCGTGGACTCCCGGATGATGAGCTTCGGGGCCAGGCTCACGCGGCGGAGTGCAGGCGACACCGCCGAGCCTGTCTTTCCCGCAAGGCGTTCCATGCACATGGTCACCGCCGCGTATCCGACGTCGCGCTTTGGCGGGGCGATGGAGGTCAGGGGCACGGGGGCGAGGTCGGCCACTTCGTCGTCATAGGCGACGATCGCCAGGTCCTCCGGGACGTCGACGCCGGACTCCTCGGCGAGGTTGATCAGCGTGATGGCTTCCTCATCCGGAAGGACCAGGACTGCATGGGTATCGGTCCGGCGGCAATCCCTCAGGAATCTGGCAAACTCCTTCTGGTTGTTGCCTGCACCCACCACGGACCGGACGTACTCCATGACGGGGGCATCATTGTCAAGGCCGAGCTTGGCCACCATGCGCTCGTGGCTTTCACGGAGCCAAGGGGCCGTAGGACTGGTAGCGATGGCAAGCCCTATCCTGCGGTGGCCCAGTGAAGCGAGGTGCTCGATGGCCAACTCTGCGCCGTAACTGTGATCGGACATCACGGATTCGAACACCCGGCTTGACCGTTCCACAAGTACCACGGGGATCCGCAGACCGGACAGCAACTCAAAAGTGGGCGACCCGGGTTCAAGGGGGCCGGCTGTCGCCAGGAGGATCCCATCCACGGAGTTGGCCACCATGCGCTGGAGTTGGCGGAGCTCATCCTCGGTGGAGTAGTTGCTGACGCCGAGGATGAGGCGGGCGTTCAACGCATTGGCTGCAGCTTCAGCGCCGCGGATGACATCCGGAAAGTAGTAGCCGGTGGTCGGGACAATGAGCCCCAGGGTGGCCAACGGCTGGCGCGGCCGCCTGTGGACGGTGTCGCCAGGGCGCTCTACCACCATGCGGACCGCGCCCCCATGGACCCGGCGCAGCAGGCCCTGAGCAGCAAGCTGCGTCAGGTCCCGGCGGATGGTCATGGTGGACTGGCCGCTCTTTTCGGCAAATTCGTTCACAGTCAGGGTCCCGCGCAGCTCCAACTCACGGAGTATTTTCTCGTGGCGTTCCCCGCTAAGCATGCCAATCCTCTTCCGGAATCCCAATGTTCAAACAAGCATAAATGACCGAATACAAACAACGTTGCGGGGCCTGCTCTGCGCGTAAAACACTCGCCAGAGCGCGCAGAGCAGGCCCCGCAACGCCAGCCACTACCGCCGGGGGTGGTCGTTGATCCGCACGAGGTTCCGTCCCCGCATGGTGTAGAGGTAGCCGTCCTCATCGTTGTTGATGTGTGAACCGCTGTACCAGGCGCCGTCGATATCAGCTACCACCGTGGCTACCTCGAAGGTCTTGGGATCGAAGCGGAACACGTGCGTATTCGAGACGCCGTAGACTGCACCGCGGTTAGTCACCAAGGCGGCGAACCCGGAGCTCACAGCGCTGATGTCCGAACGGTGCACAAGCTTGCGTTTGGGTAGGTCCATGGCAAAAAGACCACCCTTGCGCGTCACACCGTAGAGGTATTTGCCCTGTACGGCGAGGGCTGCGATGCCCGCCCCTTCCCCGGCATCAAGTCGCCACAATTCCTTTCCTGCCACAGGGTCGAATGCCACCACGGTTCCTGCGCCATCGAGACCTGGATTGCCGCCGCCCAAATAGGCCACGCCGTCACGGGATGCCACCGCCCGGAGCAACTGCACATTGTCGATGGGATTCAGGAAGAAGCCCTTCTTGCCGGTGCGCGGGTCATAAGTCCACAGCGAACCACCGCCCTCGGTGTCTGCTTGCGCCCCACGAGGACCAGCCTGTTGCTCTCATCCCAGCAGACATCCAAGGGGCGGTTCTGCTCCTTGGGGAATTCCGCCACCTGCGTGATCGGCTTCCCGTTCCGGGGGTCGTAGCTCCAAATGCCCTGGCCACTGTATTGCCCTGTGTACAAGGCGCCGTCCACCACGATCGCATCCTTGGCCTCACCGGGGGCGAGCATATTGGCAACTTCCCCTGTCCTCAGCGAGCGCCGGGCTATGACACCGTTGCCGCCCACATAGACGTAGCCTGCGCCAGCGGCAATTCCCATCACCGATTGCGGGTCAGAAGGTGCGCCGGCTTCGCCGAGGTCGGTGGTTTTGGTGGTTCCAGTTGCCGGGTCAATTTCGGCCACGAACCCGTAGCCTGAGGTCACCAGCAGCTTGCCGTCCCGAGCGTCAACGCCCCAGATCTCGCCCAGCGATGGGCCTTGGTACGGCACCGCCACCACCGCGTTGGCAGACAGGTTGTAGGCCAAAAGCCCGGCCTCGTTGGCGAAATACACTTTGTCGCCGATGGCCACGAAGTTTTTGGCGGTCTTGCCCTCAGAGATTGATTGCGCGTACGTCTTCGGGTTGCTGAGACTGACAGCGGCGATCTTGGAGTTCTCCACCGAGCCGGCGGAGCTCACCATGAGCTTGTCTCCGACAATGCCCAGATCGCGGATGCTGGGATCCTTCAGCATTTCGGCCGGAGTGACGTTGGTGAAAGTCTTGGCAGCGCGGTCGTAAGCGAACAAGCAGGCCCGGCTCGCGCCGCTTCCACCATTGAGCGTGCTGCCTGCCCCGAAGAAGATCGTGGAGTCGGTGGCGGCCACCGCACGGGCGAGGGTGGCACCGGCGTCGGGGATTCCCAGGCTGGTGATTTGCCCCGTGGCGGGGTCGTACTCCCACAGGGCCGGCGCCGTGGGGCTTCCGCCACCCACAATATAGAGGCGTCCGTTGGGCGCCACGCTGAGGTCCCGGACATCCCGGTCACCGATGTAGCCGATCGCGGCGGCCTTGGCGCCAAGGCTGTTGAGGTCCCAGCGGAAGAGGTTGGGCTGCGTACCGGTCGACTTCTGCAGGACACCGGCGTAGAGGTAACGGCCCGAGGCGTCGGCAGCCAGGGTCTGGATGGAGTGCCCGTTGGTGAGTTCTGTCTGGCCGATGACCTTTCCAGTGGGGACATGGAAGGCAATGATCCGAACCGGTTCCAGGTTGCGGGAACCGATGTAAAGAACGTCGCCCACCAGCAGCCCGCTCATCAGCGAGAACTGTACGACGGCGGGGCCCAGGTCCAGGATTTCGGTCGCCTGTGGCTTGGACCCCAGGAAGGTGGACGCCGAAGCCGGTTGGCCGGCTGCCAGCCCGATGGCCGCGGCGAGCGACGCCGCTCCTCCGACTTGTAGGACTGACCGCCTGCTGATGTTCGATTTCTCCATTGGAATCCCTGTCCTTGGGTAGTGACTTTGATGAGTCGCCGTTCGGGTATCCAGAATTCATAGCAGCGCCGAACGGACAACGTCCAGCTTTTTTGTTCGTTCAAACATGAATGCCCGCTCACACTTATTGGTATTTCGTGGATCCCTAGCCAGTCCTCGGCTAGAGAAATGTTTGAATTTGTTTGAAACGTTGAAGATGTTCGAACTTGCGGATTACATGGATCCATCACCGTGTGGCCCCAACCACATGTCCTCCCTCTTCGCATCGCAAGTCTTCAAAGGAGAACACCATGAAGCGTCGTCACCTCTTTGCAGGGATGGCTGGCCTGGCCGCCAGCACCCTGCTGCTCGCAGCCTGTGGCACGGGTCCCAGCACCTCCGTTGCTCCCACACCCACGGAAGACCCCTCGGGTTCCATTACCTTCTGGTCCTCGTTGGCTGGCATGGACAAAGTGGCTGAAGCGTTCAACGCCAGCCAGGACAAGATCAAGGTCAGCTTCGAAACCATCCCCAACGGTGCCAACGGCGGTTACGCCAAGCTCTCCACCGCCATCACGGCAGGCAACGGCCCGGACGTCGCCACCATCGAATACCCGCAGTTGCCCCAGTTCGTCAGCAACAGCCAGGTCATTCCGCTCGATGGCCTGATCAACAAGGCCGAAACTGTTGACAAGCTCACGGACGAGACCAAGGCTTTGGTCCAGTTCGGCGAGAAGACCTACGCCCTTCCGTACGACGCAGCCCCGATGCTCATGTGGTACCGCAAAGACATGCTGGCGAAAGCCGGCGTCGAGGTCCCTAAGACCTGGGACGAATTCGAACAGGCCGGCAAGAAGCTCAAGGCCGTAGCGCCTGACTCCTATCTGGCCAGCTTCAACCCCAACGAGGTAGCGGCGAGCGCAGGCCTGGCCTGGCAGGCAGGGGCGAAATGGTTCGGTACCGAAGGCGACAGCTGGAAAGTCGGAGTCAACGACGAAGCAACGCAGAAGGTTGCCAACTACTGGCAGAAGCTGATTGACCAGAAGATCGTCAAGGTCACCCAGGCCTACAGCGACGAGTGGAGCCTGGACCTCGCCAACAGCACGGTGGTTGGCGTAGTGGGCGCGAACTGGAGCGCCACCGGCATCCAGAAGCGCACCGAGGCCAGCGGCCAGAAGGGCCAGTGGATCGCTGCCGAACTGCCCAACTGGGGCAACGAATCCGGCGCGTTCTACGGCGGTTCCAGCTTCAACGTAACCAAGAGCAGTAAGAATCCGGCCGCGGCCGCCAAGTTCGTCGAGTTCCTCACGACCAACCAGGACGCCATCAAGGCCCGCGGCAACACCGGATCCGCGTTCCTTGCCTTCCCGGGCCTGACGCCCGTGGCCCAGCAGGCCTATGACGCCAGCTACTTCGGCAACGACATCTACGAGGTCTTCACCAAGGCGTACGGCACCATCACCCCGGGCTGGCAGTGGGGACCCAACTGGGACGTCACCAACACCGCCCTCAAGGATGCCTACGGCAAGCTCACCACCGGCGGCACCATCCTTGGCTCCGTCGATACCGCCCAGGACGCCACGGTGGCCAGCCTGAAGCAGGCCGGCCTGTCCGTCAAAGAGTAACTCCGCCAAAGAGTAGCTCCGTCACCGAGTAGCCACACAGGCAGGGGGCCTCTCCGGAGGCCCCCTCCCAGCTAGGAGAATCCCCATGGCCACCCAGGCCCTCACCACCACAGTGCGCCGCCGAGGCCGTGCACTGGCGGGAACCGGCGGACGGACTGCCGCGCTGTTCCTGGTCCCCTTCTTCGCGGTCTTCGCGATCGCCATGATCGCCATGATCGCACCGGTGATCTACTCCCTGGTGCTGAGTTTCCACTCGCAGCAAAAGTCCGGACTGGGCTTCGGGGAAGCCAAGACCGTGTTCGTCGGACTTGAGAACTACGTGCAGGTCTTCCAGTCCGAGACGTTCATGGAGGGCATCGCCCGCCTTGGCTTGTACTGCCTGATCTACATTCCCTGCATGGTGGGCGGTGCAGTGATCTTTGCCCTCCTCCTGGATGCGACGGTGGCCAAGGCCCGCAAACTGTTCCAGCTCCTGGTGTTCCTTCCGCACGCCGTTCCGGGCGTCATTGCGGCCCTCATCTGGGCGTACCTCTACACTCCGGGCATCAGCCCGCTGGTCCAGGCGCTCCAGGGCGGCGGCATCCAAATCAATTTCCTGGATGCGCACATGGTCCTCCCCTCCATCGTGAACATCGGTGTATGGGAATGGACCGGCTACAACGTGATCATCCTCTTTACCGCTCTTCAGGCCGTACCCCGGGAAATCCTGGAGGCCGCGCGTGTTGACGGGGCCGGCGAAATCCGCGCCGCGGTGAGCATTAAGTTCCCGCTGATCCTTCCGGCCTTGAGCGTCATCATGCTGTTCACCATCATCGGCACCCTGCAGTTGTTCACGGAACCGAACATCATCTCCAAGGCCACAGCGTCAGTCACCAGTACCTGGGTTCCCAACCTCTGGGCCTATGACGCAGCCTTCATCCGCCACAACCTCAACCAGGCCGCGGCGGCTTCCATCATCATTGCCGGACTGGCCGCGATCCTGTCCCTGGCCGTCACCCGCCTTAGCTCCAGGATGAACAAATCATGAGCACCCCAACACTCTCCCGCACCCGCAGCACACCGGCTTCGAATCAAAGTCCCCGCCGCACCGGCTCCAGTTCCAACCGCAGCGGTGGGTTTGCCAGCAAGCTCACGGTCAACGGCCTCCTCATCATCGGCTCCGCCTATATGGTGGTCCCTGTCCTGTGGCTGGTCTTCGCTTCCACCAAGAACGCAGCCGATCTCTACGGCACCAGCGCCTATGCCTTGGGGAACTTCTCCCTGTTCGAGAACATCGCAAACGTGGCCAACCAGGACGGCGGCCTCTTCTTCCGCTGGCTGGGCAACTCCGTGATGTACGCCGGCGTGGGTGCCGTCTTCGGCAGCTTGATTTCGGTCATGGCAGGGTATGCGTTCGACAAGTTCCAGTTCCGATGGAAGGACTCACTGTTCGGCTTCGTGCTGGTGGGCGTCCTGATTCCCAACACCGCCACAGTCCTGCCCATGTACCTCCTGGCCTCCCTGGTGGGCATGACCAACACCATCTGGGCCATCCTCATCCCGGTCCTATGCAACCCCTTCGGCGTGTACCTGGCCCGGGTGTACTCCGCCAGCTACGTGCCAGCCGAAACGCTTGAGGCCGCACGCATGGACGGCGCCGGACCTGTTCGGTCCTTCTTCTCCCTGGGCCTGCCCATGATGATGCCCGGGTACATCACCATCGCCCTGTTCCAATTTGTGGGCGTCTGGAACAACTTCATGCTCCCGCTGGTGATGCTCCAGGACCAGCAACTCCTGCCTGTCAGCGTCGGTATCTCCATCTGGCAGGGCTACTCCGTCCCGCAGCCCGAATTCACACCAATGGTCATCACGGGTTCCCTGTTGTCCATCCTTCCGCTGCTGGTGGCGTTCATCATGCTTCAGCGGTTCTGGAAGTCCGGCCTCACCGCAGGGAGCGTCAAGTGACCACACCTCCACTGAACGTCGCGCTCGCCATGGGTCCCGGCGTAGTATCCAGGGTCTTTCCCCGGCGCAGGTTGGAGACCATGCCCTCCGGCCTGCGGCTGCTCAGCCCGGAGCCCATGGAAGAATTCACCTCACCACGTTCCTTGGAGCTCCTGGCGGAGACGGAAATCCTCATCACCGGGTGGAACTGCCCGAGGCTCGACGCAGCCGCCCTGGCCGCGGCCCCGCGTCTGACCCATATCCTTCACGCGGGCGGCACGGTCAAACACCATGTGGGCGACGAATGTTGGGAACGGGGCATCGAAATCAGCACGGCCGCCGATGCCAACTCCATTCCCGTGGCCGAATACACGGTGGCCATGATCCTGCTGGCCAACAAACGGGTTCTCCAGATCGCCCGGAAGCTGCACTCGGAGAAAACGGGGATCGAGCCGGACCAGGTGTTTCCGGACATGGGCAACTTCGGCAAACGGGTGGGCATCATCGGCGCCTCGAGGATCGGCAAGCACGTCATCCGGCTCCTGAAGTCCTACGACGTCCAGGTTGTAGTAGCCGATCCGTTCCTGGACGATGCCGCGGCCGCGGCCCTCGGCGTCGAACGTGGCTCCTTGGAAGAGCTGGTGGCGACGTCCGACGTCGTCAGCCTCCACGCGCCGTCGCTCCCGTCCACCCGCAACCTCTTACACCAAGGCCTGGTGGCCAGCTTCAAACCCGGGGCCACGTTCATCAACACCGCCCGCGGTGAACTGGTGGATCAGGATGCGCTGCTTCGGCGGATAGAGCAAGGCGATCTCTACGCTGTCCTGGATGTCACCTCTCCGTGGGTACTTCCTGCAGATTCGGGGTTCTACACCCACCCCAACGTGCTGCTGACGCCGCATCTGGCCGGCTCGTTGGGAATGGAACTTGAGCGGATGGCTGTCAGCACCATCGAGGAAGCCCGTCGCATCTCAAAGGGTCAACCACTCCTCCACAGGCTCCACGAGAAGGACCTCGCCTTCACGGCCTGACACCGACGACGGCGACATACCCCGCCGCGGCTGGCATACTCAATCCCATCGCTCCACCGGCTCAACAATGGGGGCATGAGTGCCACACGACAAAGACCTGACAGGCGCGGCCGTCCGTTTAGTGGGGTCCTCGGTGCAGGGATTGAGCACTGCCGAGGTTGCCGAAAGGGTTGCCGCAGGACAAACCAACGCGTTCGTCCAGGACACCAGCCGCAGCGTGTGGAGCATTGTCCGCGCCAACGTGCTCACCCTGTTCAACGGCATCATTCTGGCCTGCTTCATTGTCCTGTTTGCGATCGGCCGCTGGCAGGATGCTCTGTTCGGGTTCAGTGCCGTCGCCAACGCGGTGATCGGCAGCGTCCAGGAATACCGGGCCAAACGTGCCCTGGACCGCCTCGCCCTCCTGAACGCCCCGCACGCCAGGGTGATGCGCGACGGCTCCGAGGCCGAAATCGACCTGGACGACGTCGTGCTGGATGACACCCTGGTCCTCCGGGCCGGAGACCAAGTTCCCGCCGACGGACTGGTGGCCGGATCACGGGGCCTCCAAGTGGACGAGTCCATGCTGACCGGGGAGTCAGACGCTGTGGAAAAAGCCGACGGCGACCGCGTCCTGTCCGGGTCCGTGGTGGTGGCTGGGGAAGGCACAGCGGTGGTGGACCGGGTGGGCGCGGACTCCTTTGCCAACTCCCTCGCGGCCGAAGCCAAGCGCTTCTCCCTGGTCGCCTCGGAACTTCGCTCCTCGATCGACCGAGTCCTGAAATGGGTCACCTGGTTCGTGGGTCCCGTGGCGTTGTTGGTGCTGAACGCCCAGATGATCGCGCAGGGCGGGTGGGCCGAGGCCTCGGCGAGCGGCGCTTGGCGGGACGCGGCGACGGCGACCATCGCCTCCGTCGTCGCCATGGTCCCCTTGGGGCTGGTGCTGATGACCAGCATTACCTTCGCCGTAGGGGCGGTGAAGCTCGCCCGGCAGCAAGTGCTGGTGCAGGAGCTTCCCGCGGTGGAGGGCCTGGCACGAGTGGACATTATCTGCCTCGACAAGACCGGGACGCTCACCCAGGGCGACATCGTTTTCGACGCCGCGCATCCCCTGAGCCATCGCCCAGGTTGGGAGGCCGTGCTTTCCTGGTACGGGGTGCAGAACGACGCAAACGCCACGGCCCGCAGCCTCTCCGGACATTTCACGGAGCCGCCCGCCGAACCACCGACAGGCCGGGTGCCCTTCTCATCAGCGCGCAAATGGAGCGCGGTGATTTTCGACGACGGGATGTGGATCCTGGGCGGCCCCGAAATGGTGTTCCCGGGGGACAATTCCACCGATCCTGTGCGGCAGCAGCTCGCCGACCAGGCCTCAGAGTTGGCCACCACCGGCCGCCGCACACTGGTGCTGGCCCACGGCACGCCCACGGACGACGAGACCGTTCCATCAGACGCCGTCCCGGTTGCGCTCCTGACGTTCAAGGAGAACATCCGCCCTGATGCTGCGGAGACACTCACCTACTTCGCGGCACAGGACGTGGATGTCCGCATCATTTCGGGTGACAACCCGCAAACGGTAGCTGCCATTGCCCGCGAGGTCGGTCTGGATGCACCGCACGGCTTTGATGCCCGCGAGTTGCCGGACAATGACCAGGAATTCCTGGACGTCATCAACAACCACGTGGTTTTCGGCCGTGTCACCCCGGACCAGAAGAAGCGGATTGTGGTGGCTCTAAAGTCCGCAGGCCGCACGGTGGCCATGACCGGCGACGGCGTGAATGATGCGTTGGCCATCAAGGAAGCCGACATCGGCGTCGCCATGAACTCCGGTGCAGCAGCTACCAAGGCGGTGGCCCGGCTGGTGCTCCTTGACGGAAAATTCTCGCACCTGCCCAGTGTGGTGGCTGAAGGCCGGCAGGTCATCGCCAACATCGAGCGCGTCTCCATGTTGTTCCTGACAAAAACCGCCTATGCCACGTTCCTGGCTATCGCGTTCGGCATTCTCCTGCTTCCTTTCCCGTTCCTTCCCCGGCAGCTCTCAGTCACTGATGGTTTGACCATCGGCATTCCGGCGTTTTTCCTGGCTTTGCTGCCCAACGCCCAGCGCTACATTCCCGGCTTCCTTCGACGCTCACTCACGTTCGCCGTACCAGCCGGTGTAGCCGTGACCTTGGGGCTTGCCTCGTACGCCCGCCTCGCCGCGAACCTGCAGATCCCGGAAGCGGAGATCAGGACCGGGTCAACCCTCATCCTGACGATCATCGGCATCTGGATCCTGGTGGTGCTCTCGCGTCCGGTCACCCGATTCAAAGGGCTGGTCATCGGCGCCATGATGATCGGACTGGTGCTGGTCTATTCCGTACCGATCGCCCGCGACTTCCTGCAATTCACCGACCCGACGCTGCCCACGGCACTACTGGTCCTGGGAACGTCTGCAGCCTGCATCGCGCTGATTGAGATCGTCCGTTTCGTTCACCGCCGCGTTGCCTACCGGGACGCCCAGGAGGCACTGCATCACCGGGTCCCACATCAGCGGGTCCCGAAGTAGCGACGACCACGTCCCACCCAGAGCGGCACGAGCACGGCGACCGTGGCAATGGACTGGGAGATGACGGCCGACCAGTCTCCATCCCCGGCAATGATGAGGTCCAGGACGGCAAAGACCAGCCCCAGCAGCATGACCGCCGTTGCGCCACGGCGTGCCGCGCTGCTTCCCCGCGCCACGCCGGAGGCAAGCCCAATGACCAGCAGCCCGAACAGGATCATTCCGGCACCCAGCAAGGTGATGGGCAAGGCGATGCCGCCGGACTGGGCTTCCGGGGTGTACCGCAGGAAAATCGTCAGGATCCCGAGAAGGATCTGGGCAATGCCACCGATGTACATCAGCACCACCGAGAATGTCACCACACCCGGCCGCTGAGGGCGCTCCCCCTTGATCATGAACTGAGCATAGACGAGCCTCCATGCGGGCAGACACCGCCCCAAGGTGGGGTGACACCTCTTGTCACACAATTAACCACGCATTCACGCCGTCCTTGGGTCCAGTCAACCCCGGTTTCCTAGGGTCGGTCTTATGGAAAAAATCTCCCGCAGGTCCCTCATTTCAGCCGGCTTGGGTGCCGGACTCGTCGCCGGCGTGTCAGCCGCCATGCCGCAGGCCGCCGTCGCGGTTTCGACAGCGGACGACGCCGGGCTCCGCACCGATCCGTTCACGCTTGGCATCGCGTCGGGCGAACCGTGGCCCGACGGCTTTGTCATCTGGACCCGCCTGGCGGTGAATCCCGTGGCCGAGGACGGCCTGGGCAGCATGCCTTCCCGCCCGGTCGCCGTCGCCTGGGAAGTTGCGGAAGACCCGACGATGCGCCGGGTAGTAGCCCGCGGCGTCGAACATGCCAGGATCGAAACCGCCCACTCGGTGCACGCAGAACTTAAGGGCCTCCGGCCGGGCCGGGAGTATTTCTACCGTTTCCGTACCGGGCGGCACGTGAGCGAAGTGGGGCGCACTCTGACCAGCCCGGCACCCGGCGAGACCCCCGCGGCGCTGGCCATGGCGTTCGCCAGCTGCGCCCAATACGAACACGGCTATTTCACTGCGTACAAGCGGCTGGCCGAGGACCACCCGGACCTGGTGCTGCACCTTGGGGACTACCTCTACGAGTACAAGAAGGGCAGCTACGTAATCGGCGGCGGCAACCCGCGCGATCATGAGGGTCCCGAGACCAGCACCCTGGCTGGCTACCGCCAGCGGCACGCCCAGTACAAATCCGACGCCGATCTCCAGGCAGCGCACGCGATCGCACCGTGGCTGGTGGTGTGGGATGACCACGAAGTGGACAACAACTGGGCGGACGAGATCCCCGAGAACAACGACGCGGGCCAGCTCAACGACACCACGGAGCATTTCCGGCAGCGCCGCTCGGCAGCGTTCCAGGCGTACTACGAGAACATGCCGCTGCGCCGGTCATCAGTCCCCGCCGGGTTCGACATGAAGATCTACCGCACCATCCAATGGGGCCAGCTGGCCAACTTCCACATGATGGACACCCGCCAGTACCGCGACGATCAGCTCGCGGGCGACGGCTGGCGGAAGAACGTGGCCGAACGCCTGGACGAGAACCGCACCATCACCGGCGCCGAGCAGGAGAAGTGGCTGCTGGAGGGCTTCAGGAACTCCACGCAGCGATGGGACATTCTGGGCCAGCAGGTCTTCTTCGCCGAGCGGGACCGTGACAAGGCCCCGGAAATCGACGACGTCTCCATGGATGGCTGGGACGGCTACGCCGCCTCCCGCCGCCGCATCACCCAAGGCTGGGTGGACGCCAAGGTGCGCAACGCCGTCGTACTCACCGGCGACGTTCACCGCCACTGGGCCACCGACCTCAAGGTGGATTACAAGGACCCGGCGGCAGCTGTGGTGGGCTCGGAACTGGTGTGCTCATCCATCACCTCCACGGGGAATGGCACGGGATCCACCACCGACCCCACCATGGCGTGGAACCCGCACCTGAAGTTCTACAACGACAACCGCGGCTACGTGAACACGCGCATCACCAAGGACGCCATGACCGCGGACTTCCGTGTGCTGGACTACGTCACCACACTGGGCGCGCCGGTCAGCACCAGGAAGTCGTTCACGATCAGCGACGGAGTCCCCGGCCTCGCCTGAGTTTTCGTACAGATAACGCCCTTTTGAGGGTGCTTTAGGGGCGTTATCTGTACAAAAACTGTGCCCCCGCGGTGCGCTACAGCCACCTGCGGGAGTAGCCTAGTTCCAGTTGAAGTAGTGGATCTCTTTTCGGCTGGGGATACTGCCGTGGGCCATGTGCGTTCGTCGCTGTCCGACCTTCTGGGGGTACTTTCCGACGCCGTCGCCCCTCAGCATGTCAGGTTCGACGACGGGTCCCCCACCGCCGTGGTCCCCCCGCCTGACGCTCCGGTCACCGTCCGCGCCGTTACCCTGAACCGGATAGGAAGATCACGCGCAGACGGACCCGTCCTGGACCTCGAGCTGAGGGTTGCGGTGGAGTGCCACGGTCCCGGGCAACTGGACACCATGGAGCAATTACTGTTGGCCGTGGAACTCCACAGCCAGTACTCCGTAGTATCCAACGGTGAATTCCGGCCCGAAGAGTACTCGGACGCCATCCGGCAAGGGATGGGCTTCCTGGTCCGCATCCCGGTATCCCTGCCGTTCGAAGAACATTCCGATGCTCCCGACGGGGCGGTCACAGGCACGACACGTGCCGCCCGCCGGATCCGGGGACGGCTGGTGGATGTGCACAACAAAGGCGTCCCTGATGCCTACATCCACGCCCACTCATCCGCTACGGCTGCCGTGAGCGATGCAACCGGCCACTTTGAAGTCCTGGCATCGGCGGACGAACTCCAGCACTTTGCTGTTGCGGTGGACGGCACCGAGCGGGAAGTTTCGGCCAGCACCAAGAGACTTCCGGTGACTATTCGTTGGCTCTGATCCTGGCATCATTGGGGCACTGATTCTGAAACCATTTACTCGGGCAGCCCGCTCCCATGAAATGATCAACCATGCGTCCGATGCAGCACTCCAGCAAACTCCAGAATGTCCGCTACGAACTCCGTGGACCCATCCTCCAAGCGGCCAAGGCCATGGAGGCCGAGGGGCATCGCATCCTCAAGATGAACCTTGGGGACACAGCACCGTTTGGGCTGGAGGCGCCGGAGTCTGTTGTGGTGGACATGATCCACCATCTCCGCGGAGCTCAGGGGTACAGCGATTCCAAGGGCATCTTCTCAGCCCGCACCGCCATCTCGCAGTATTACCAAACGCGCGGACTGATGACCATCGGCGTCGAGGATGTCTTCATTGGCAACGGCGTCAGCGAGCTCATTTCCATGACCCTGCAGGCGTTCATGGAGAACGGCGACGAGATCCTTATCCCTGCCCCGGACTACCCTTTGTGGACCGCGGCCGTGACGCTCACCGGCGGCAACCCCGTGCATTACCTGTGCGATGAGGAGGAGAACTGGTGGCCGGACATGTCCGACGTCGAAGCCAAGATCACCCCGCGCACCAAGGGCATTGTCATCATCAACCCGAACAACCCCACCGGCGCCGTCTATCCGCGGCACATCCTGGAGCAGTTCGCCGCGCTTGCCAGGAAGCATGACCTTGTCCTGTTCTCGGATGAGATCTACGAGAAGATCCGTTACGTGGACGCGCCGCATATTCATACGGCGGCTGTTGCTGACGACGTCTGCGTCCTGACGTTCAGCGGGTTGTCCAAGGCGTACCGCATGCCCGGATACCGGGCCGGTTGGGTTGCCGTCACCGGGCCATTGACAGCTACCGCGGCCTACCGGGAATCCTTGGAGCTGCTGGCCTCGCTGCGGTTGTGCGCCAATGTCCCTGCCCAGCACGCCATCCAAACATGCCTGGGTGGATACCAAAGCATCGAGGCGCTCATTCGTCCCGGCGGCCGGCTACGTGATCAGCGGGATCTGGCATGGAAACTCCTCACCGCGATCCCGGGCGTCAGCTGCGTTCCGGCAGCCGGTGCCATGTACCTTTTTCCGAAGCTGGATCCGGAGATCTACCCCATTGCCTCGGATGAAAAGTTCGTCCTCCAGTTACTGCAGGAACAGAAAATCCTGGTCTCGCACGGTACCGCGTTCAACTGGCCCACGCCGGACCATTTCCGGTTCGTGATCCTGCCCGCTACGGAGGACATCGAGGAAGCAGTGCGCCGGATCGACCATTTCCTCGCCGCCTACCGGAACCGCCCCGCGGACGCACCCAAGTAAGGACTTACAGGGCAGGGTCCACCATGGTCATGCCGGCGGGGTTGGCCTTGTCGAAGCCGGGCAGCAGTGCAGCAGCTTCTTCCAGGCCAATGGTGCGTTCGATGAGCATCTGCGGCTGGAGCGCACCCTGTTCAATGAGCGCCAGCATGCCAGGATAGTCCACAGCGGCCATGCCGTGACTGCCCAGGAGGTCCAGTTCCCAGCCGATCACACGCGCCATGGGCACTTGCGGGTTGCCGTCGATGGACGGCAACAAACCAATCTGGACGTGCCGGCCGCGCCTGCGAAGGCTGAGGATTGCGTCGGCGCAGGTCTGTTCACTTCCGACGGCGTCCACCGCCACGTGGCTGCCCCCTCCGGAAAGGGCGTTGACTGCGGCCGGAATATCCGCACCATCAGCGAGGACAGTGTGTTCGGCGCCCAGACGTGCAGCCACGGCCAGGGCCTCCGGGTTCCGATCCACGGCAATGACCCGTGCGCCCATGGCCTTTGCGATCATCACAGCGCTCAGGCCCACACCGCCCGCGCCAACCACGGTGACCCACTCTCCGGCTTTCACTTGCGCGCGGGCTGCCAACGCCCGGTAAGCGGTGGCGAAGCGGCAGCCGAGGCTTGCCGCCGTCGTATATTCAACGCTGTCAGGAATGGCAACCAGGTTGCTGTCTGCAGCGTGCAGGGCCACAAATTCGGCGAAGGAACCCCAGTGGGTGAAACCAGGCTGCTGCTGGTCCGGGCAGACTTGGGCGTCGCCGGCCAGGCACCATTCGCAGGTGCCGCATCCGCAGACGAAGGGCACGGTGACGCGGTCGCCCACCTTCCAGTGCTGGACACCTTCCCCGACGGCGTCGATGACACCGGCGAGCTCGTGACCCGGCACGTGGGGCATCGCGATGTCGTCGTGGCCGGCCCAGGCGTGCCAGTCGCTGCGGCACATTCCTGTTGCCAGCACTTTCACCACCACGCCTCCCACGGGAGCCTGGGGCTTGGCTACTTCCCTGACGTCGGGCTGGGTCCGGACCTCATCAAAAACTACTGCGCGCATCGACTGACTCTAACAATGAGCCGCCGCTGTCACACTTTCGGCCTGGTATCCGACATCCCTGATGTAAGGCACCATCTCTGAAGGGACGTCAGCATGACCCGCATCAATATCGGTCGCAGCAACAAGCTCGGCTACGCCGCCGTCATCGGGCTGGAAGGCTATGCCCGCAAGTCGGTCGATCCAGATCTGTACGAACTGATCAAACTCCGCGCCTCCATTCTCAACGGATGCGGCTTCTGCGTGGACATGCATGCCACGGACGGCGGGAAGCGCGGGATCCCCTCCCGCAAGCTCCACGCGGTAGCTGCGTGGCAGCACTCGAAAGTGTTCTTCGACGCTCGCGAACAGGCCGTACTTGCCCTGACGGATGCCGTAACCCAGCTGGGACCGGAGACAGTCACGGACGAGATTTGGAACGCTGCTGCCACCCATTTCGACGACAGCCAGATGGGTGGCCTGATTCTGGCCATCTCCACCATCAATGTGTGGAACAGGATCGCCGTCAGCACGCAGATGGAACCGCCGGTAGATGAGAAGAACCCGATCGTCTGAAAGGTAGCGTTGGCAGCATGACTCTTGCGGTGTCAGCCACGTCGGCGTGGCAGAGCGAACGGAATCGCCTCCTGGGGATCGCTTACAGAATGCTGGGCGACTTCGGACATGCGGAGGACGTGGTTTCCGAGGTGGCGATCGACGCCGTGCAACGGGAACGCAAACCCGATGCGGTGGGCGTGGATTCCTGGCCGGCGTGGCTGACAACGGTGTGTGTGCGGCGCTCTGTTGACCGGGTACGACAACTCGCCGCAGTGCGCGAGGAGTACACCGGGCCATGGCTGCCCGAACCAGTGGATGCGTCCAAACTTCCGGAAGAAACCGTAGCCAACCGCGAGCTCCTGTCCTTGACCTTGCTGCACCTGGCCGAACAATTGGCGCCTGAGGCCAGGGCGGCGCTCGTGTTGCACCGGGCCTTTGCCATGTCCGCCCCGGAAATCGCCGACATCCTGGAAAAATCCCCTGCCGCAGTCCGCCAGATGATTTCACGGGCTGAACGTCGCCTGGAGATCGATCCTGAGGCCCCCGCTCCCCGGGCCAAGGATCGCGCTGCCCTGGAGAAGCTGGTACGCGCCATTGAACAGGGTGAGATTGACACAGTTGTCGCCATGCTGGATCGGGACGCCGTTCTCTGGGCCGACGGCGGCGGCAAGGTCAAGAGCGCCATGAACCCGCTGTTCGGGGCGGCCAGGATTGCGCGCTTCTTCGCGGGCATCCTCGGCAAAGCGGTGGTTTTCGATCCCGTGCAGCCGGTACGTGCTTGGGTCATCGAGGTCAACAGCGAAGCGGCCCTGGTGCTCAGGCATCATGGCCGCTCCGACATCCTGGTGATCGATACCGCCTCGGATGGCAGCATCCGCGAGCTGCGCCAGGTGTCCAACCCGGACAAGCTGACGCGGGTCTCGCTCTGAGCCGACTCCAAGTAGCCGGAAAGCTGCGTGTTCGTGGGAAACTTCCCTACGAACTGGCAGGTTTCCCGCGGTCACGCGTGGCTTGGCCCCGGAGGCGGGCCACCAGCGTGGCGGCGAGCAACGCCGTCGTGATTTCCAGTCCGATCACCAACAGCAGTTGCGCTGCGCCGGACGTATCAACAACGTTCGACGCCGGTCCCCCACCGTGCGCGTGTCCGGAACCGCCCGCTCCCAACAGCAGGACAGCATGGAGCCCCACCATCGCCAGAGCCGAGATGGTCACTTGATGGAGTGCGCCGACCCGGCTGTGCCGCCAGATGTGGACCGTGCACGGGACGCAGACCGCCGCCAAGCCGATCATGAGGATACCCAGCCACGCCTGATGGTGTCCCGACGCAGCGAGCCACAGATGCACCAGGCAAGAGACAGCCGTGAGGGCCGCGCAGATCCGGGGGTGCAGGACAGGCCCGGAGCCCCGGACCTGTCCTGCGACGATTGTCATGTCGTTGGCCCCCGGCTTTAGTGGCAGTGCCCGGCGGGTTCGCCGTGCTGGTCATCGGCAGAAGAGGCTGCGCAGTGGCAGCTCGAACCCGAGGCGTTGGCCGGCACATCCAGGACCGGGCTGCGATCGAAGAAGCCCTCGGGACGCAGCTTGAAGCCGACGGTGTCCACGGGCATGATCGGCCAGTCCTCCACGCGCGGGAAGTGCGTGAGGCCGAACGTGTGCCACACCACGATGTCCTGACCGTCGATCTCGCGGTCCTGGGCAACGTAAGCCGGTAAGCCGGCACCGCCGGAGTGCTGGTTCACGAAGTCGCCCGTGGGGTAGCGTTCCTCGTCGGAGTAGCGGGTGACCCACAGGTCCTTGGTGGCGAAGGCCGCGCGCTTCGCAATGGACGAGCCGGGATCGGCCAGCAACGTGGGCTGGTTCTCGGCGTGGAGCTTGTAGCCGACGGGCTCGCCGAGACGGTTCTTCGATTCCGGGTTGGAAATGATCCAGGTGCGGCCCGCGCGGGCATCGGCTTCGCGGACGCCGTCCGATTCACGGGACAGGACCGTGCGCTTGCGGGAGAACGCATTGCCGCGCTCATTCCCTTCGCCCATGGCCTGGCGGACCACATCTTCTTCCTCCACCCGGTTGGTGAAGCCATCAATGGCCATGTCCAAGCGGGCGCTGAAGAGGTGCTGGTGGAAAGGGGCACCGAGGCCGGGAGCGAGCTGGGAGATGTTGTCCGAACCGCCCTCCGGGAAGGCGCTGGTAAACACGACGCCGGTGGCCTTGGCTTCGAATTCGATGGTGCCGTCCAGGTAGAGGTACCAGTAGAAGCCGTAGTCGTAGTTGCCGATGGTGGTGAAGAAGGAGATCACCAACCGGCGGTTGCGGCGGGTGTAGTTGATGCCGGACCAAAGGTCGGAGTGCTTGGAGAGGATGCCCCAGTCTTCCTCGTGCATGCAGATGCCGTTACGGATTTCCCGGGGGTTGCCGAAGGCGTCGCTGATGACCGGGCTCAAGTAGGTGATGTCACCCAGGCAATCGCAACCGAGTTCCAGGGAGTTGGCGTACTGGCCCACGAGGTACTCGCCGGTGTCGAAGTAGTTCTGCCAGGACCGGATGGGAGAGGGATCACCGTAGGGAACCACCATCTCGGCGATCGAGGCACGGTTGATGATGGGGCGCTTCTTGTCGCCATCCTTGAACGACAGGTTGTGGAGGACCACTCCTTCGCGGACATCGAAGCCGACGTCCACGCTCCACTTTTCCCACTCCACGTGGTTGCCATCCGTGACGGTGAAGCTCGGGCCCTCCGGCTGGGTGATGCTGATGGGCTTCTGCGTCGTGCGAAGCGGGCCCGTCAGTTCAGGATCCGTGTAATTCCCGTGCTCCGCGGGGATGGGCATCACCCCAAGATCGATGACCTGGGTGACTTCCTTGTTGACCACATCCACGTAGGCCACCAGGCCGTCCACGGGGTGGGCCCAGGCGCTGTCCTCCGGGAAGTTCTGCACAAACGCAAGACCGCGGAGGATGCGGCGGCCTTTCTCTTCGGCGTACTCAAAG
This sequence comes from Arthrobacter sp. YN, assembly GCF_002224285.1. GTDB lineage: Bacteria > Actinomycetota > Actinomycetes > Actinomycetales > Micrococcaceae > Arthrobacter. Next base: position 4,429,072 of record NZ_CP022436.1, read on the forward strand.
ACGCCGGCGGACAGCGGAGCAACGCGGACCTTTTCAACGTTCAGGTCCCGGGCTGCCAGCGCGGTCAGCCAACGCTCATCAGTAGCGAGGAGCGTCTCGACAACCTCGAATTCTTCTTCCAGCACGGGCAGTTCGCCGGAAACCTTGGTGTCCAGTTCCTTGGCGGACAGGACTTCGCCGCGGGTTACCGAAACCAGGACATCTGTGGGCGCCCCACCGGAGATGTCGTGGATGAAGACGCGGAAGCGGCGGTCCTGCCCGGTGGCACCGCGGGAAGGGTCCACCAGCCCAAGGTAGGCGATCCGGTGTCCGCCACCAAGGTGGCCGGCGGCCTGCAGGATCCCCTGCACCTGGGAGATTTCGGCGCCTGTTGCCAGGGCGTACTGGTTTGCTGTCTCAGTTGCTGTGGGCGTCATGGCTGCCTCTTGTCCGGGACCTATGATGGGTCAGGATTTATTTTCTATAGGTGTAGAGAATAACCAAAACGTAAGATGGGTCACAAGACCTGTCCGCCATTTATTTTTTTGGGAGCCCCTCCAGTGCCAAAGATTGTTGACCACGATCAACGACGCCTCGAACTGGTGGACGCAACCTGGCGGATCATCGCAAGGCTCGGCATGGAAGGTGCCACCATGCGCGAGATTGCCGAGGAAGCAGGCTTCGCCAACGGCGCCCTCAAGCCCTACTTCCCCACCAAGGACCTGTTGCTGACCTCGGCGTTCGGCCACGTCTTCAACCGCACCAATCAGCGCATTGCCACCATGACCGAGGGGCTCTCAGGAGTAACGGCGCTCCGCGCGTTCTGCGCCGAAGTCCTGCCGCTGGACGAGGAACGCGTCAACGAAGCCCGCATCGTCATCCCGTTCTGGCAAAAGGCCCTCAACGACGCCGGCATGGCAACCCTCCATAGCGAGTCCATGAGCCAGTGGCACACCACCATCACGGCTCATTGCACGGCAGCCCGGGCGGCAGGCGAGATCAAAGCCCCCATCGGGGACGCCGCCGTCGCCGACCACTTGATGAACATGATGCTCGGCGCGCAAATTGTTGTGGCGTTGTCCCCCACCGAACATTTCTCGCAGGATCTTGCGGGGCAGCTGGACAACTACCTCGCACTGCTTGCCGGCTAACTAGCTGGTGGCGCCGGATGCCACTACGCCAACGCCCAGCCCTGCGATGACACCGCTGCTGACACGCTCGACGACGGTGCTCACCTTGGGGCGCTTAAGCCACCGCATCGCCTTGAATGCGACGACGGCGATCATCGAAAGATAGGCGAAGGCGATGACAGCCACCACGACGCCGAGGATGAGCGAGGTGCCCATGGTGTCGCCGCCGTGCGGGATGAACTGCGGGACCACGGCCAGATAGAAAAGTCCCACCTTGGGGTTGAGCAACGTGGACAATGCCCCTGCTCCCAGCGCGGAAAGCCGGCTGTACGGGAGGGGCGCCTCCGCATCGGCGCCGTCGACGCCCGCTTTGGCCGCTTTCCGGGACTTGATGAACGACGAGACGCCCAAATACAGCAAGTACAGGC